>CALLKE010000226.1 GCA_938008555.1 uncultured Pedobacter sp. | reverse complement strand
ACGCATACTTTTTTATCCCTGAAAAGAGTCATCATACATTTAGATACACTACCACTTTTTTATTCCCATCATATCCATTCAATGACCTGTTATTCCCCCAACGAACACTTTGGCTATCGATTATGCCCAAGCTAGGGGCTCTGCTTTGTCTCCTTTTTAGTCGAACGCGCGCTCTAAGCTTTGACAACAAGAGATCAAATTGATCTGAATCTGACCACTTTTTATAGTGATAGTACACTAATTGCCGTTTGGCAAAGCTAGAGGGAAGCATGCGCCATTGACAACCTGTTTTTACCAGATAATTAATCGCATCCCAGATCGACCGAAGGCTATATTTTCGCTTCCTTTCATCTAGCTGTAACTCCTTTTTAATAAATTGTCACTGATTTTCTGTTAAATCGGTTGGATACATTTTTTTGATGTTTGGTCACAACAAAAAAACTCACTCCAATCGGTTTTTCAGACCTATAACATTTTTCCCCGCTCATTTTTAAAAAGGCTCTAAGATTTTTTGCCATTGTTGGATTACTTGTTTTTGGGGCTGTATTACATCAAATCAATAACTTATCTGCATATCCACATTAAAATCATTTTCATGTTTATTTAATTATGATGCAAAATTTGTGGATTTGTGTACCTTTGGCCAAGCCCATACATTATGAATTTTAGCTTAGGATCAAGAAGAGAGGTTTTGCTGCATATCCAAAAATATATGCTAGAGAAGATGCACGATTATTTAAAACCTATCGACACGAATTGGCAACCCTCTGATCTTTTACCTAACTCTTGTGATGAGAATTTCTACACAGAGATTAAAGGTTTAAGAGAAAAGGCAAAAGACCTTTCTTATGATTTAGTAGCAGTATTGATTGGTGATACGATTACTGAAGAAGCACTCCCTACTTATGAGTCATGGTTATCAATGGTAGAAGGGGTATCAAAAGACGAAGAAGGTGGATGGATGAAATGGATTCGTCATTGGACAGCAGAAGAAAATCGTCATGGTGATTTGTTGAATAAATACTTATATCTATCGGGACGCGTGAATATGCGTCAAATGGAGATATCTACTCAATATTTGATTGCTGATGGGTTTGATATTGGAACAGGTAGCGATCCATATAAAAATTTTATCTATACCAGCTTTCAAGAATTAGCAACTAATATTTCGCATCGCCGTGTGGCATCTTTAGCCAAAAAGGAGGGTGATAGTTTACTTTCAAAAATGTGTGGAGTAATTGCTTCGGATGAGGCACGCCATGCAAAAGCGTATAAAGACTTTATGGCTAAAATTTTTGAGGTTGATCCAAGCGAAGCGATGTTGGCATTTGAGCATATGATGCGCCATAAAATTGTGATGCCTGCTCATTTTTTGCGTGAGATGGGAATGAAAATTGGTCAAACTTTTAGCCACTTTACAGATGCTGCTCAGCGTTTGGGCGTTTATACAGCTGTAGATTATGTAGACATCATGAAAGATTTGATTGCAGACTGGAAGATTGAAAAGATGAATGATCTCAATGAAGCTGGTGAGAAGGCCCGTGATTATATCATGAAACTACCCGACAGATTAGTACGTGTTGCAGAACGCCTAAGAAATCCCTCTCTCGAATATAAATTTAGCTGGATTGCTTTGTAGCAAGGTAACTAGCTAATTTTTGATTTTAACTTGATGGTTTAGCATTGATGATACATGAGCTGATCTAGTCTAGTTTCGTTGCTAAAGCACAAACCTGACGGTAACGTTTTATGTTTCCTTTTGGATCAAATATCTGTGTGTGAACAATGTAAATGCCTACCGTGCTTCGTTTATTCTGGTCATTAGTTCCGTCCCAATAGATGATCCCTTCTGTCGCTAAAGTTTGATTTCGTATTAATTTTTTAACAAGAACACCTCGTTCGCTATAGATATCAATGGAAGCAACCCCTGGAGGCTCTGGAAACTTGTATTGAATTTGCATCAAATCCTCAAAACCATCATCGTCAGGCGAAAAAGTTTTAGAGACTAGCGAAAAACTTTCGTTTGAAATGCTAGAATCTGTATACTGTGAGTTTTTGTAACCGGGCGTTGCAAAGCCAACTGAAGCTGTCGCAGATCTAAAATTTCCGGGCTCATTTGTAAGACGACTGAAGCTGGATCGCTCGAGAGATACCCCTTTTCGATTTTTAATTAGCTCAAAGTGGTTATCCTCAGCATACTCAAACTGGTCGATATGGGTGGAATCACTAATCAAAATAACTGTGCCTGTATTATTATTGAAAGGAGGTAGGTTTTCGACTGTCAAAAAAGCATCTGAATTTTCGGTGTGATATTGTTGCTTTATTTTATCCGGATTTGTACTTAAAACTAAATAGTGGCTAGGTCTTAGAAGATTGGTTTCTTTCGTTATTGGATATAATTGTGGCAGCCCATTTTTCTTAGTAGAGATGAATGATAGCTCTTTCAAATCGAGTGAATGTGCTGAATTGTTGTATAACTCAATAAAATCTACACCGCTTTGATGAGGATTAAACAAAATTTCATTGATCAAGATGTCTCCCTTGGCAATTGGCTTGATAAGGGTCAGCTCGGTAGAATTATGTTGATCTGATATCTTATTCCCCATGCAATCGCGTATGTTGAGTGCTGTGATCTGATACGTATTGCCCCGAATAATAGGATGCTTCAGCGTTAGGATGACTTGCTCATAGGGTGTAATGGGGGTGGCAAATTCGGGTTGTCCTATTCCATTGTTGATTTTATAATGAGCCACTACTGAAGCAGAAGCTTCGTCGATAGCATGGTTGAAAGAAAGTATAATGCTTGTTTCATTCCGTAAGCGTGCCTGCATTATTTTTAAGGGTGTAAGGGTTATGCTATAAATAGAATTCTGCTTTCCTGGGGTTCCTCCTGTGACATCCTGGCTAACATTCCAGTTTTGTATACCTGCACAAATGGATTTGGGGTGGATGCATTCTAAACTTCGACCAGCAGCTGTTTTCTGAGAATCTCGATACCATGTGTTTTTATATTGTACTTGACTAATGATCGTATCACATTCATTTTTGAGAACTAATAGATCGCCTGAGTTGTTTAGTTTTGGCCACGTAGAGAGACCAATCACTCTCTCGTAAGATTTGAATTCATCAATATGCTTTTGGGCACAAACAATTAAATATTCATTTGCTCTTATGCTGTCCTTTTTAAAAATAGAACGTGTATTGGTGGTACTATAAGTCCAGCCTTTTAAGGAAATAGTTTGGTTCGTATTGTTTTTTAGTTCGATAAACTCGGTAGTAGGTAAAGCGATCTGGTGATTAGGATTGGCAAATATTTCATTGATGATGATATCGCTAGGATTTGATTCACAAGTGCTAATTGAAGTGTTCTTCTTCTGTGAGAAAGATGAACTAAAGCAGAATAATAATCCAATAGCTAAACTGGTTTTCATAATTTTGAGCTTTGTTTTTAACACTTGAAGAAATTATTGAGGATGGTGTTCATGGTATAGTTTTTAAAGCTCACGATGATTCTCAACTTTTTTACATGTATCATTTAAGTGGAAATTGATTACGAACTAATAAAAAATAATAATCAAATGAAAGTCGCAGTAGTAGGTGCTACCGGATTAGTGGGTTCGGTGATGTTAAAAGTGTTAGCAGAACGTAATTTTCCCGTGGATGAATTGATTCCTGTAGCATCTGACAAAAGCGCTGGTAAACAAATTGATTTCAAGGGAAAGAAATACACCGTAGTGACGGTAGATCAAGCTTTAGCTTTGAAACCCGATCTGGCTATATTTTCGGCGGGAGGAGCTACATCCTCAGCTCAGGCACCAAGATTTGCTGAATTGGGGACCATCGTCATTGACAATTCCTCTGCTTGGAGGATGGATCCATCTAAAAAACTGATCGTACCAGAAGTAAATGCACATACCCTAGTTGCACAGGATAGAATTATTGCCAATCCTAATTGTTCGACGATACAAATGGTTGTTGTGCTGAAACCCTTGCATGATCAATACAAAATAAAGCGTGTAGTGGTGTCTACGTATCAATCCGTAACAGGTACAGGAGTAAAAGCTGTTGAGCAATTGATGAATGAGCGCAAAGGTGTGGAAGGTCCCATGGCCTATGCACATCCGATTGATTTAAATGTGATTCCCCATATCGATGTTTTCCAGGATAATGGATACACCAAAGAGGAAATGAAAATGATTCTGGAAACTCAGAAAATCATGTGTGATCAATCGATTCAAGTGACGGCTACGACGGTGCGTATCCCCGTGATGGGCGGCCACTCAGAGTCTGTAAATATTGAGTTTGAGCATGATTTTGATTTGACAGAGGTTCGGCATCTTTTAGAATCGCAAGAAGGGATTATTGTGGTGGACGATCCTGCAAATGCAAAGTATCCGATGCCCAAACATGCACATGATCAGGATGAGGTTTTTGTCGGACGTATACGTAGAGATCACTCACAACCCAATACATTAAATCTATGGATCGTGGCTGATAACTTGCGTAAAGGTGCTGCTACTAACGCTGTGCAGATAGCAGAATATATGGTCTCAAAAGGATTGTTGTAAATCTTCTATCAAATAAAAAGGGCTGCTGAGGTAAGCCCTTTTTATTTGATGAGCAGTTTTTTGAATGAACGTTGGTAGCGAATCCTGAATAATTACTTTTATCGGATGAAATATTTTCTAGTCGTTACATGTCTTTTGATTGCACACATTTCGTTGGCGCAAATGCTCCAGCAAAGCATTGAAAAAGCATATACTCGTTTTGAGCAGGATGAACAATTGCGGTATGGCATTAGCTCGCTGACAGTATTCAATGCGGAAACGGGCGAACTTGTTTTTTCTAGAAATGGGAATATGGGTTTAGCTTCTGCATCTACATTGAAAACAGTAACAGCTGCTACTGCTTTATCTATACTCGGAAAAGATTTCACCTGGGAAACCACTTTGGGCTATTTGGGAAGAATTAAGAAAGGAGTATTAGCCGGTGATTTGATTCTAAGAGGAGGGGGAGATCCTACTTTAGGAAGCTCGCGATATACTGAGACCAACAAACATGTTTTATTGAAAAAATGGGTAAGTGCTATCCGACAAGCTGGAATAAAGCAAGTACATGGACGTGTACTGGTAGATGATCATCTATTTGGAACACAAACACTACCTGATGGTTGGATTTGGCAGGATATGGGTAATTATTTTGGTGCAGGATCAGCTGCTATTTCGTGGAATGAAAACCAATGTGAGTTGACACTTAAGCCCGCTATTCAAGTAGGCGATCCCGTGAAAATGGTACGTTCTGAGCCTAGTATACCCTATCTTAAAATTGTGAATGAGGTGAAAACTGGAGAGGCTGGTTCCGGAGATCATGTGTATGCTTATTCTGGCCCTTACTCGAACGTGATTTATTTGCGAGGCACCTACGCAATCGATTTAAAAAAAATCATTTCTATTTCAATACCTGATCCCGCTTTTGAAGTGGCATTTCGCTTACAGGATACCTTGAAGCAGTTAGCTATTCAGATAGATCAGCCGCCAAGTACGAGTAGAAGATTAAGCATAGATAGCATCAGCTTGTCTTCTTCTCGAAGAATGCAGGATGCAGAAATAAATTTTAAAACACTTTCAATCCATCAATCGCCACCCCTTACTCAAGTGATTGAAGCGTTTAATCAAAAGAGTATTAATCTGTATGGAGAAGTTTTACTAAAAACGCTTGCGTGGAAAGAAGGAAAGCCTAGCACGACGGATGAAGGTGTGAAAATTGTAAAAATGTTTTGGGCAAATAAACTGGGGATTGATATAAATACAATGAATATCATAGACGGTAGTGGACTTTCACCCGCAACACGTATCACGACGCAAAGTATGGGAAGTATACTTTGTTCGGCAAGAAAGGAAATGTGGTTCGATGCTTTTTACAAAAGCATACCCATTAATAATGGCATGAAGATGAAAAGTGGAAGCATCAATGATGTGTTGGCCTATGCAGGATATCAAACGACTTCAAATGGGGTCCCTCTCGCATTTTCCTTTATTATCAACAACTATAATGGCAGTACGTCTAAAATCAAAAAGAAGATGTTTGTTGTGCTTGATATTTTAAAAAAATGAACATCAAGCGTTGATGTTCACATGCCAATCAATGTGTTACTGGGGGCTGTGCTATAAATGAGTTGCTTTCATTGAGCTCGTGGCATTTCTTTTATCGGAGCTATTATTTGGCTAGATATCGTATTTCTCCATTAGATCTATTTCTTAGAACGATTTCGAATTTTTAAAAGTTGAAATCATCAATAAACCTCTGTGATGCTTTCTAGACTTGCACGCTTATTCTTAGCCGTCGAAAAATAGCATGTTTTTATATAATTCTTATTTAGACTAATTCTGTTTAATATATTTGCGGCCAAATTGAGACTAGATTGTAAGTCTCATTCCAAATTCATACATCAAATTTATTTTATTCTATATGTCAACAAACTACTGTGGTAACGGGATGGCGTGGTCTTCAAAAAGGACCGAAAAACAAAATAAAGACAGCATTAACCTGGTTGAGGCTTTATTTAATACGATGCTGGAAGAGAAACAAGGACCAGCATTTCAAGAAGCCAAATTTACGGAAGCGCAACGTAAGGAAATCATTGACCATATACGCAAAGGAGATAATTTAGATGCCCTAAGTTCTGAAAGCTATATATTCTCCAATGAATTAAGCGCATTCAATTCGAATCCAGATGCCGTACGTGCACTACGAGTAGCATGTGAGTTTGTACGTGTTGGAGAAGTGGTTTCGGATGGGATGGAAACCAACCAGAAACTTGCTATTAAGCTGTCCGGAAGTAAATTTTATAACAACGTTGTTAAAAGAACTGGTCAGGTGCATCTAGCTGTTTCAGCAGCTATGACATTTTTAGCCATCAAAACTACTTGGCAAGTATACGCTTCGGAAACAGAGGGGTCTTTATCTGCCAAAGCATCTGCTATTGCTAATACCACAGAGCGGTTAGGGGATTTTGGAGGTGATATTTTCGAAACCATTACGGAGTGGCGTATGGTGAGCAAGAGCACGTGGTTCGATAGCCCGAAGATGAAAGCAATTAGCAAGGTGCTACACTTTGTTTTCTCAAGTGCGGAGATTCTCGGAAGAGGTGCAGAGCATATCAGATATCTGGTGGATGAGGACGCGCCTCTCTTTATGAAAGTTACCTCTACGCTGAGTGTCTTACTTGATTCGGGTGGACTTGCCGCCCATACTTGGGTCACGCAGGCTGCTGTTAAACATGTTGAGATGGTCCAAGACGAATTGGGGAAGGCCGCTGTAGTAAAGTTGGGAAGGGAGCTCGGGAAGGAAGATGATATTCTCAAAATCTTAACAAAAGGTGAAATTGGTGAAATCACTAAAAAATTCCCTCTTAAAAATGCGATTAAAGGAGGTCTGATTGGTGCACAAGTTGCTTTTCTAGCAGCAGATTTCATCACAGGTGCTTCTTCTTTAAGAGCTTTAAGTGAGCATCAGAAAAATCTGCTTCAAAAAATATCAGAGAACCCCAACCAAGATCATTACAAACTTCTAGAAGGTTTTTATAAGGATCGATTTGGCTCTGACCTTGGTTTTTTGGTAGGAAAAACAGCTGTTGATGTTGCTTTCATTGTCGTTTCAACAGCACTCATGCTTACTGGAGCCGGTATCCCACTAGCGCTAGCGATCGACTTCGTTGGAGCTACCGTATCTTCTGTATTGAGCTATGCTCAGCAGCAAGAAATAGAATCGCTCGTGCTCAAACGTGCTTCGGAAATTAGAAAGTGGGAAGCCAATAATCCTGGAAAAAACTATTTCGATCAAACTTTTGAAGACAGATATAATCAACTGAAGCCGTTGATTCGAGAAGAAGCTAAAGCATTTCTTAATAAATACCAAGCAGACCGTGCTTTTGTCCTTACACAACTTTATAGCACCGAGCAAATCAATGAAGCCGTTGGATTATTTTACAAAAACAAGAATGGTTCATCTAGTGATCGATTATTTGTAGGAGAGTTTATTGGAGGCAAATTACTTGAAGAAAAAGCCACAGAAAATATTATGCTTGATGCCAAAAAGGGAACGATCAAGATCTCCAAGTCTAATGGTAAAAAACAATTGCTTTATGCAAGTCCTCATGCAATTCTTCTTCCGGGAGATGTGAAATGGAAAAGAGTTGAGAATAAAGAAGAGTCGTGGTTATCTCATGAATTCAAAAAAAACTGGACTCAAATTAGGAAATGGCTTAGTGAAAATATAGTCACAGAAGGTAGTAGTAAGCGGCTTGGGGGTGGTGGAACAGTGGCAGGTGCAAGGGACGTAAAAGGAGATGATTATTTTTTTAAGGACAAAGCGAATGAGCACTTATTCATAGAAGACATCAAAGACTGGGATATCAAGCTGGGAGAAGATAGCAGTTTGGTTGATCTTACTAAGTTTACTACCCGCATCGTTGTGAATAAGGTTGAGACATATCAAGAATATGTACCCGATGGCGGCTATATGCAAAGTTCTAGTGGATATTATGAGACTCGTAAAAGGGTCGTGGCCGACAATGTTAAAACAATTAAGATCAAAGCCAAAAGCGGTGATGAAGATGATAAATTCTTTCTAGGTACAGGCAGTCACGACATTGATGCTGGTGGCGGTTCCAATGCGGTGGACTACAGTTTTATCAATGAAAAATCAAGCATTGATATCAAAAGGAGTGGCAATTCTCACGATGAAAACATGTTGCTTTTGGCAAAAAAGATAATCAACGGTTCAGTTTATGAAGAATCGGTAGAAAAGCAGCAGCTTCTTGTTGGATCAAAAAGATATAATACTCAATATCGTGCTGTTAAAAATAAAGATGTCAAAGACTGGAAAACAGAAGATAAACTGAAGAATATCACCAGCTTTCGCCTTGGAAAAGGAACCAATAACTTGGATTTAACTGATTTGAACCGGTCTGTGCATGTCGAAGTGATTGGCCATACAAATGATATCAAGGTGGGCAATATGAGTGATGTTGTGATCATTGAAGCCAATACGGACCTCCGACGTAAGGACAATAGGCAAAGTCGTATTCGCACTCGAGGTGGAAAAGATCATATAGTTGTGACTATCAAACATGGACAGGATTATCATGAAGAGTATTATAGCGAGAACTTTATTTGTGGGGGAACAGACCTCGATTCACAAGGAAACCCTGCTGACCGGCAGCAGAGCGATACTTTAGAATATGCAATAACAGGAAAATATGCAGAAGACCCTCTTGTCGCTATACTGATGATGTCTATTGCTTTGAAGAAGAATGTGGAGATTCCTAGCTATATCAAGCGTGGAACCCGTAAATACATGGAAAGCCAATATGGAGAGAGGGCGAGCAAATATGGTACCCGCGTAACCGCTTATAGCAATAAGAGAAATGATAAAGGCCAGTTAGTTAAAATTAGAGATGAAAAAGATATTGCTATTAGGAGTCAATATGGGGTCAATGTAACCTGGCATGATCGAAAAAATCTTGTTTCAACGAATCCTTTTTATAAAGACCTCAGTACATTATCAAGCAATGATGGCTATCTCAAAATAGAGCGCTTTGCTCCCGTTATATCTCGAGTTACTAAAATTGATGACAAAACTCGTGAGAAATGGGAGAGTGATGAGCTGTCTGTTGGAAAAAAGCATGTTGGAACTGATTACGCGGCACATATAGAGAATCTTATACTCACAAATGATGATGATGAAGTCGATATTCAGAATCGTTCAGGCCACCAGGTATTGACATTACATACTGGTGATGGAGATGATCAAGTTAAAATGGGTAAAGGTAGCTATACGATATATACTGGAAGAGGAGCTAAAAAGATCAAGTTGGGTGGGGGATTCAATCGGGTTTTTCATCGTATAGATGAACAAGCAGATATCATCGAGGCAGACGAAACAGGTAATAATTGGCTAAGCTTTGAAAACAACGTTGATTTGTTTGATAAGGATGGCAAACGTGTTATCTCTATCCATGGGAGGGCGATTCCTTACCTCAGTAAATTAGGAGTGCAAGTTGATCTTAAAACAGGTAAGACGTATTACTATTTTAAAGATGAGCTCTTTGAAAACCTAGCGGCTAAGAAGTCACATTACGGCGAAACCGTTATTATATATTTAAATGACGAATCAAAGGTTCGCCTTCCAGCCAAACAAGGAATAGGTGATACTATCTCTGGTTTCAAGAATATTATTGGAACCAGATTCAATGATATTATTCTAGGCGATGAAAAAGACAATATCATTGATACAGGAGATGGTGATGATCAAGTAAATGCACGGGAGGGAGATGATGATATCCGATTAGGCTTAGGAGCTGATAGAGGCTATGGAGGTTCGGACGATGATAAATTTATTCAAGACTATGATCATGCAGAGGATATACTTGATGGAGGATCGGGCTCCAACTGTGTTGATTATAGCCAAGCTGAGCTGCCAGCTGCCATAGCCAAAATTCATGGTGGGCTCACAGTTGATTTAGAAAAAGGCACAGCTTTCCTGGCTGATGAAACCAAGCATGATTTATTGAGAAAAATTCAAAGTGCTATTGGTACAAAATACGATGACAGATTTACTGGTAATCATGAGGACAATCATTTTTATGGGCTTAGTGGCACTAATCGATATGATGGTAAAGGAGGTAAAAACTTTTTCTATGGAGGGAACGATCAAGATATATATGTAGGAGGTGAAGGTGGTGGTCATGATACGATAGATGACGCAGGGGGTGAAAAGGATATTTATCGGGTTAATAAGGTCATTGATTTAAATAACTCATTTATAAAAAAAGAAGGGAATGATTTAACTATGAACTTCAATAATGGGGCTAAAGTTGTTAAAGTTGTTGGACAATTTGATGAAAACAATAGTTATCGAGGTGTTGAATACCTTGAATTTAATGGAAATACCTATAAAATGAGTGACCTACTTGGTTCAGCCAACTCATGGTCAGACAATAACAACCGCTACTTTAATAGTCTAGGTCTTGATGGGACGAATAAGCAGGTTCCAAGCCCTATTCCCACAGGCTGGTCTTGAAATATCATAATCTGAACATATTCTAAAATGATATTGGATGAAGCTTCTTTAATAGAAAGATCGTTTTCATCCAATATTTTTGTATCTGAAAAAATCTCAGGCTTCCTGTGAAGTGTATGATGGCACTCACCTGAGCATCTTCAAAATCTCTAATCATATTCTGTTTATTTAATTTTGACACTCCTTTATGCAATTCAAATCATTTCCCAACGAGCGACAGTTGAATATCAAAGACAGTGGTTCAGCCTGTTTGAAAATGATTGCCAAGTATTATGGTAAATATTATTCCCTGCAATTTTTTCGTGATAAATGCGGGGTAAGTAAAGAAGGCCCTTCTTTATTAGATTTAAGCTATGCCTCCGAAAGTGTAGGACTGCGTACGTTATCAATCACCTGCACGATTAAAGAGTTGGTAAATACCGTACCCTTTCCATGCATCATGCATTGGAGCCTTACACACTATGTAGTAGTTTATAAAGTTTCGAAAGGTATTGTACACGTTTCGGATCCTACCAAAGGTTTGGTCAAATACTCTTTGGCTGAATTTGATAAACGGTGGCCTAAAAATGAGGATGGGAAAGGCATATTCATGACCTTGGAACCTCAGGCCGATTTTAAACAACGTGAGATTAATGAACGTGTGGAGCGAAAGAAAACTTTTGAAAATATCTTAGGCTATTTCACACCGTATAAAAAAAGCTTCGTCAATTTATTTGTGGTGATGCTTTTGGTTACAGGGCTTCAAGCTTTATTACCTTTTATCTCTAAAGCCGTGATCGATGTTGGTATTCAAACTCAGGATCTGAACTTTATCAATATTGTTCTCATCGCCAACATTGCTATTATTCTGAGTGTCACCCTGTCTAATGTGGTACGCGATTGGATTATGTTACATCTTGCATCTCGGGTCAACATTGCTTTGATTTCTGACTACCTCATTAAACTGATGAAATTACCAATCACTTTCTACGAAACAAGAATGACGGGCGACATTCTGCAAAGAGCGAATGATCATGAGCGTATCCGAAGCTTTATCATGAATAACTCATTGAACATTATTTTTTCAACCTTGACATTCATCGTGTTTGGAGTGATTTTACTCGTTTATAACAAACTTATTTTTTGGATTTTTCTGGCTGGCAGTGTCTTATATGTACTTTGGGTGCTTGGATTTTTACAAATCCGCAAAAAACTGGATTGGGAATATTTCGAAGTAGAATCCAAAAATCAGAGCTATTGGGTCGAGACTATTGGCAGCATTCAAGACATTAAACTAAATAACTACGAAAAAGCCAAACGTTGGAAATGGGAAAGTATTCAAGCCCGGTTATTTAAAGTCAACCTCAAAATGTTGAACGTGAATAACGCTCAAAATTCGGGTGCTCAGTTTATCGATCAGCTTAAAAATGTGCTCATCACGTTTTTCTGTGCCAAAGCCGTTATCGCGGGCGAAATCACATTTGGGGTCATGATTTCTACCCAATTTATTATTGGCATGCTAAATGCCCCTGTAGTCCAATTTATTCAGTTCATTATTGCGGGCCAGGTTGCTCGAACAAGCTTTTTACGTCTCAACGAAATTCATCAACTCGCTGATGAAGATGAAAATATGGGTTTAGGTAGTGTTGAGCTCCCAGGTAGTAAGGATTTGATGTTGGATAATGTGGTCTTTCAGTACACACCTGGTGCTCCTCCTGTGCTGAAGGGTGTTCGCCTCATTATCCCCGAAGGGAAGATTACAGCTATTGTGGGTGATAGTGGAAGCGGAAAATCTACTTTATTGAAGCTAATACTTCGTTTGTATAAGCCATCACACGGACAAATACTGATTGGTGATATGAATGTGAATAACATCAGTTTACGTCAATGGCGTGATCATTGTGGAGCTGTGATGCAGGATGGGAAAATATTTAATGATACGATCCTCAATAACATTGTACTTGACGATGAGCAGATCAATTACGAACGGTTGAAACATGCTGTCGAAACAGCAAATATTGCCTCAGAGATTGAGCAATTACCTCTCGGCTATCAAACTGTCATGGGTGAACAGGGTCGAGGCTTAAGTGGTGGGCAAAAACAACGGATCCTAATTGCACGCGCACTTTATAAAAATCCCGAATTCTTAATCTTTGATGAAGCAACTAACGCGTTGGATACTATCAATGAACAAAAAATAGTATCCGCCCTGGAGAATGTGTTTCGCAATAAAACAGTGATTGTTGTGGCCCATCGTTTAAGCACTATTCGCAAAGCAGATCAAATTGTGGTCATGCGGGATGGGATGGTTGCTGAAGTCGGAACGCATGATTCGTTAATGAAACAGCAGGGGCGATATTATCAATTGGTACAATCACAAGTTGACTTATCATCAACTGTTGAACTTTTATTAGAAAACCAATCTTTGTTAGGCTAGTCAGTATGGTGTATGAAGACTCGATAGCAAAGACAATTTTTAGAAACAAATATTGCAGTGTGTATTACACTATATTAAAATGAAAGATAAATTCCGTCAAACAGAACGTACTGAAGAAATACAAGATATCATCCAGCGAATGCCAACCAATTTTGGCCAATGGGTATCTGCTATTGTCATCGGTTTTTTTATAATCATCTTGGTGTTGGGCTGGTTTATTCGCTATCCAGATCTGGTTGCTGGGCAGGTAACCATCAATGCAAATAAATCACCAATTAAGTTGATTGCCAATACCAATGGCGAACTGCATTTATTAGCTCAATCGCATCAAAAAGTTCAAGAAGGTGATTACGTAGGCTACATCGAAAATGCGGCCGAAATAGCAGATATAAAGAAAGTGAGTGATCTAATACGCCACTTCAATATCAACGATGAACATAATTTTGATAAGCTGCTTCTTTTTCCAAGAGCAGTTTCTTTGGGTGAATTGAATGTGAAATATTTCAGCTTCATTCATGCATTACAACAATTGGCCAATTATCGAAAGGAAAATTTATTTGCCAAGCAGCGTGAGATTTTGGAGCATTTGATTGTGAAACAACGAGAAGTACTGCAAGCGTCCAAACAAAAATTACTGATCAATAAAGACAACTTAGTGCTTGTTAAAAAATTTCATGCCCGAGATTCAACTTTGTTGGGCCAAAGGGTGCTATCTCCTTCTGATTTTGATAAAAGTGAGATGAATTATTTAGGGGCGAAAGATAGTTATCAGGGGATATTGCGAGAAATTAGCCAATATGGTCAACAGATTCAAGAAACAGAGAATAAACTACAACAAGTTGTGATTCAAGAGCATGAGAAGCAGAAACAAATGGCTCTCGAATTGGCTTCAGCTTATATTGATCTGGCTGATAATTTGGAACAATGGGAGCAAAAATATGTTTTTAAATCACCCATGGATGGCAAAATACAATTCTTGAAATTCTGGACTAATAATCATTTTGTTCAGGCTGGTGAAGCCATTTTTACGATTGTTCCCAGTAATAGTATGATGGTTGGGCAAGTAAATTTACCCGCTTCTGGTGCTGGTAAAGTAAAAATTGGGCAGGAAGTTATTCTTAAACTAGACAATTATCCTTATGTGGAATATGGATCTATTAAAGGTAAAGTGCGTAATATCTCGTTAACTACGAATGCCATCCAAACATCCCAAGGCATTGTCGAGCATTATCTAGTACTGGTTGATTTACCCCATCAACTGAAAACCAATTATGGCTCACAATTGGATGCTAAATTTGAGATCAAAGGTTCAGCCGAAATTATTACGAAGGACAGACGACTAATTGAGCGTCTATTTGATAATCTAAGGATATCTGGAGCAAAGAGCTGAGAAGCTTTATCGCGAATGAGATTTATAGTATTGGTGTTTTTTTAATTTAAAGTTAAAAAATATTATTTTATTTGTAAATTTAGTTTGACGTTTAAAAGGAGGTCAACTATGAACATCGTTCAAAAGGTGGAACATTGGGGCGATATGCATCACGCTAAGTGGCTTGATATCGTTCGGATAGCTTTGGGGCTAGTTATTTTGACTAAAGGTTTACAGTTCATTAGCAACACAGAGGCGCAAATAGAATGGATTACTCGAAATAATACATTTGGTTTCTCTGGTATGTTGGTGTTAACCCTTATCCACATTGTTGCATTTGCACATTTGGCTGGAGGTATTCTAATTGCCTTAGGTTTGGTAACTCGATTTGCAGTAGTGTTTCAAATCCCAATATTAATTGGTGCTGTATTCTTTGTGAACCTTACTCGAGGATTTTCATTATTGAATTCAGAGCTATGGATATCAATCACAATCCTTTTATTATTGATCGTTTTTTGGGTAGTTGGATCGGGGCCTTATTCTGTTGATTCCTGGATGAAAAATCGTAATCGTAAGAAGAGGTAAATAAAGCAAGTCATCCTGATCAAACAAGATCAAAATTTAGAGAAACGTTGTAGACTTTAAAGTGATACTTCTTGGTAAAATTTTAAAATCTATAACGTTCAATATCTTGCTACTCTAAGCACGCAGAGGGTGAAGGTAGATGCTTAAATTCTTTAATACTCATCCTCATTAAAGAAGAAATCGTCTTTTGTGGGATAATCTGGCCATATCTCCTCAATGTTCTCGTATGGCTCACCATCGTCTTCTAATGCTTGTAGATTTTCAATCACTTCAACAGGTGCTCCTGATCGGATTGCATAGTCGATCAGTTCATCTTTGGTTGCTGGCCATGGTGCGTCTTCTAGGTGTGAAGCTAATTCTAATGTCCAATACATATTTTTAGAATATTTAGGTTAGATTTTTGGCAAAAATATACAAATTATATTAATACCATAATATATATTTAATATATCATTTATATTCTTGGAATCCATTGGTTTTCAATTATTTTTCTGTCATGACATAGCTTTCTTGCGAGTACAAATAGGTAGTCACTCAAGCGGTTTAGATAAATAACTATTTTCTCATCCACTGAGCTTATTTCTGCCAAGTTCACACAAATTCGCTCCGCACGCCTGCAAACGCAACGTGCTATATGACAAAAAGATATTGCTTGATCTCCTCCTGGTAAAATAAAATGACGTAGCTCAGGTAAGTCTTCATTCATTTTATCGATTTGTTGTTCTAAAAGTTCGATATCCGATGTATGTAGATCAGGTATTTTCATCTTAGATTTTTCAGGGTCAGAAGCCAATGATGATCCAATCGTAAACAATCTATCCTGAATTTCTTTCAGAATATTTTTTTGTTCCGATGTAATTTCTTGATCACGAATGATGCCAATATATGAGTTCAATTCGTCGACTGTTCCATAGGACTCAATGCGCACATGATGCTTGGGAACACGTGTCCCACCAATTAAGGAGGTATAGCCATTGTCTCCAGTTTTGGTATAAATTTTCATATATTTTTCTTCGTGCCTATGGTTTATTTCTTCGTAAATGAACTAAGTGATTTAGATGGTATTTGTTTGCTTCATCTGTATATATCAAATAGTTTGATATCCGTTTAGTTCTTGGTGTATGATCTCATAAACTTGATCTCTTAAATGATCCGCATCATCCAATGATAAATGACTAGTCTCAATAGGCTTATGTACACGAACGTCAGATATCCCAGGTCTTGTTCCATATTTAGATCCATCATCCCACATAATTTCCCAATTATTTTTAATCGAGACTGGGATGATACCTATTTTTTGTTCGATAGCCATACGAAAAGGCCCATTTTTGAACGGCTGTAGAACGGGTGGGTATTCATCTGCGATTAACCCTTCGGGAAAAATAACTACGCTGATACCAGACTTGAGATATTCTTCAGTACGTTTAAAAGCACGAAATGCAGATATTTTGCTTTCGCGTTTGACAGGAATATCAATGGTTTTGAAATATAAACGAGTTATAATGTTGTCGAGTAGCTCAGCCTTCCCAAAAAATACAAAATCATTCTTCATGAGCACAATCATGGAGGTAATATCCAAATTCGAAGTATGGTTCGGGCAAATAATATAGGGCTTCGACCAGTCAATAGGCGTCTCAAATCTAAAGTTGAAGCGAATGCCAGAAAGAAATGCGCTTCCAAAGCTGAACATTTTTCGAATTCTGTTCATCGCTCCTAAGTTGGGTTTTCGCGAGTAATAATAAAGAGCAGGATAGAGTGGTAGGAAACAAATGGCAACATTTATCAGATAACAAAGTCTGTGTAATTTCCTCATGATGTGCTTCAGCATCCCCAAAAATACTTATTTTCGCCGCTTATGGAAACTGTTGTTAGTGGTATACGAAGTACTGGAAAATTACACTTAGGGAATTATTATGGAGCGGTTAAAAATTTTGTTCAGATGCAAAATAACTATAACTGCTATTTTTTTATTGCTGATTACCATTCACTTACCACTCATCCAACGCCAAGTGATTTACATAGTAATGTAAAACAAGTTTTGGTTGAATATCTAGCAGCAGGAATAGATCCTGAAAAAGCAACTATTTATATCCAGTCGGATATACCCGAGATTGCCGAACTATACCTATATCTAAATATGAATGCCTATTTAGGTGAACTGGAGCGTAGTGCGTCCTTTAAAGATAAAATACGCTCGCAACCCGACAATGTGAATGCAGGTTTATTGACTTATCCTACATTAATGGCTGCAGATATTATTATACATAAAGCGACTAAGGTTCCTGTTGGCAAGGATCAGGAGCAGCATTTAGAGATGGCGCGTACATTTGCCAATCGATTTAATAGGATGTACCAGGTTGATTATTTTCCAGAGCCTTATGCATTTTCTTTTACAGAGAAATTGGTAAAGGTTCCCGGGTTAGATGGAAAAGGTAAGATGGGAAAGTCAGAAGGAGAGTGGAATGCGATATATCTATCCGATGATCCCGAGGTGATTCGTAAAAAAGTAATGCGTGCCGTTACAGATAGCGGTCCTACTCGAGAAAACGAACCTAAGCCAGATGCTATTCAGAACCTTTTTGATTTGATGAAAATAGTTTCGAGTGCGGATACCTATGAGCATTTCGAAAATCTATACAACTCCTGCCAAATACGTTACGGGGATTTCAAAAAACAGTTGACTGAGGATATGGTACTTATTACAGCTCCTATGCGTGAGCGTATTAAAGCAATTATGGCTGATGAGACTTATCTACGTCAAGTAGCAAAACAGGGTGCTGAAAAAGCCCGAGAAAGTGCCTCTTCCACAATCAAAGAAGTTCGTCAAATTATTGGGTTTAAAAACTTTTAAACGATTAGTTTTTTGAACTTACGAGCTTAGCAAAATTTAGTAAATTGACGACAAGAAGCACCTCAGCTATGCATATTGCAATCGTCGGAAATATTGGCGCCGGAAAAACCACGCTAACAAAGCTACTAGCTAATCATTTAGGGTACGAGCCCATGTTTGAACTCGTTGATGAGAACCCCTACTTAGAGGATTTTTATAACGATATGAAACGCTGGAGTTTCAATTTGCAGATCTATTTTTTGAATAGCCGCTTCAAACAAGTGATGGAGATTCAGAATAGCCGTAATCACATTGTTCAGGATCGCACTATTTATGAAGATGCCTACATCTTTGCAGAAAATCTGCATGAGATGGATTTAATGGACTCCCGTGATTATGAAAACTATCTATCTATATTTGATAGTATCATGGCTTCTGTTAAAGCCCCGGATCTTTTGATTTATCTACGCGCATCGGTGCCAACCTTGGTGGATCATATTCGCCGACGGGGGCGCGAGTATGAAGTAGGTATTCGTACAGATTATCTTTCTAAACTGAATGAGAAGTATGAGCACTGGATCAACCAGTATAAGCAGGGAAAGCTATTGATTCTTGATAAAGATCATCTTGACTTTACAAATAGGCCAGATGATATGAACGATATTATTCAGAAGGTTGAAAAAGAAATCTTCAGTGTAGATCAGGTTTAGTTTTTATAGTGGTACATTCGTGCCAATTTTATTCCTCAAATATAGATGCAAGCATGGTGACCATAGAAAGTAAATACTTAGGTGAGTTACGAACAGAGTCAATACATGTTCGATCTAGTCGTACTTTATTAACAGACGCCCCTATAGATAATAATGGAAAAGGTGAAGCTTTTTCACCAACAGATCTTTTAGCTACTGCACTAGGCACTTGTATGCTCACTACAATGGGAATTTCAGCTCGTGAACATGGGATTAATATAGATGGTACCACGTGTTCTATTGTTAAGATTATGGCTGCTAGCCCTCGAAGGGTATCAGAAGTACAGATTGAACTTAACTTTCCCAAAGACACAAAATATCCCGATAAGCATAAAGCCATCCTAGAGCGGTCTGCATTAACGTGCCCAGTAGCTAAGAGTTTGCATTCGGATTTAGTACAGAATGTGACATTTAACTTTGCATAGTTTTAGCTGGCCATTAGCTCAATAACTTCCTCCACTGAGATTGCTGAATGTGATGATTCGAGAATGCATACCCCATCTTTGATAAGTAGGAGCTGAGGTGATTCATGATGCACTTTAAAAATAGCTGCAATATCGTTGGATAGGTCGCGAAATTTGATCAGATCTAAAAAGTAAATAGGGGTATTTATGGGCAGGGAATCCCACTCTAATTCGAGTTTTTTCTTAGCTATTAGACTTATTGAACAACGTGTGCTATGCTTGAATATGATACTATAGCCCTGATGAGTTCGTATGTGATCTAGTTGTTGCTGAGCTTCAAGTATAATCCAATTCATCTATTTAATAGAAAAGGTAAGTTGACAGACGATTGGCCTTTCTGAATACTTCAACTATTTATTTGTGATCAGTTTTGGGATTGGATCCATATGCAGGACATAGTTTTGAGCTACATGATTCTAGCGTTATGCTAGCTAGTACAATAAATATTCCTAATATAATTATCCTCATGTGATTGAAATTTTGGTTTATAATCTAAAAATAAAGTTAATAAATTATTCTGCCAATTGTTTGAGGGGAATGATCAGTTTTTCATTGTTAACTCTCGTTGAAGATTGGCCATTTGGATAGCTGCAATAGCTGCCTCTTCGCCTTTGTTGCCATGAGCTCCTCCTGACCTATCAAAAGCTTGTTGAAGCGTGTGAGTTGTTAGTACACCAAAGATTATAGGTTTATTATGTTTAATCGATACGTTGGAAAGGCCATTCGCAACAGCATCACAAATAAAATCAAAGTGAGGGGTTTCACCTTGAATCACACATCCCAAACAAATGATCGCGTCTACCTGCTCCGATTCTAAAAGCATATTGGCCGCTGATATTAGTTCATAGCTCCCCGGAACAGAAATATTGATTATATCTTCATCTAAAGCTCCGTGCTCTTTTAAACTTTCATAAGCACCTTTCTGAAGTGCATTGGTGATGTTAGCGTGCCATTGTGCTTTTAAGATGGCGAAACGCAGCGTCCTTGCAGAAGATATTTCGATGTGAGAAAAATCAGATAGATTTTTTAGGTGGGTAGCCATTTTTAGAAATGATAAGCAGTTATTTACTGGTAAGAAAATCTGCGGCTAGTGAATTTAAAAATTTAGGCTATAAATGAGCATCCACACGAGCAATGTAGGCACTTATCATGGAGGCTTCATTACTATTGGGATAATCTGTTTTTATTCTAGCATATACTTTAGAAGCCCCTTTGTAGTCTTTTTGCTCTTCATAAACAAGACCTAGTTTTTTGAGGAACAATGGGCTTGTAAAATCATTAGGCACTTTGTCTACCGCTTTTTGATAATAAGTAATGGCTTTATTGTAGTCTTTTAATTCGCTGTATGCATCACCTAACATGCCAAGCACGAGAGGATCAATTATAGGGCTTCCTGTGCTACTATATTTTCCAAGTGCGTCTATGGCCTTTTGGAACTCTCCTTTTTTGAGGTATAAGCCACCGAGATAAACATTTGCCAAATTTGCTGACTTGGTATTGGAATATTCTTTTGCAATTTTTTCAAAACCAGGATATGATCCATCACCTTGAATTGCTTTATCTGCTGATGAGTCGACTGCAGCATATTGTTCGGCTTTGAACATTTCATTAGCGGCCTTTTCTGCACGTGGTACTAAATAAAATCTTTGATAGCCTAAATAGAGCAGTAGCAATAAAACAATCGCTACTCCAATGATAGCTAAACTATTCACATTGTCTGTTACAAATTGACTAACCTTTACGAAGCGGTTATCGTTATCTTTTTGCTCTTTGTTTGACATTTTAAGTTAAATGTGGGTGATCTTTTGAGGTCGTAAAAATACATTTTTAGACTTAAGTATCAACGTTAAATTATTGTGGGTGATTTTTACTATCCTATTAGAAGCCGAAAAGACTAAATTTGGGGTACTCAAACATGTGGCTTCATAAACTATCGATACTCAACTTTAAAAACTGTGCAGAGGCAGAGTTGACTCTTTCGCCAACGGTGAACATATTTACAGGGAATAATGGTGCTGGTAAAACGAATCTATTAGATGCGATACATTACCTTTCGATGTGTAAAAGTTATTTTAATCCTATTGACACTCAACAGATACGTCAAGGAGAAGATTTTTTTATGATACAGGGTGTATTTGAGAAAAATAATCAAGAAGAAGTTGTTTCGTGTGGATTAAAGCGAGCACAGAAAAAACAATTCAAAAGAAATAAGAAAGAGTATCAGCGGCTTGCGGATCATATTGGCTTATTTCCTTTGGTGATGATTTCGCCAAATGATGTCAATCACATTACAGATGGTAGTGAAGAACGTCGCCGGTTTATTGATAATGTGATTTCACAGACGGATAGTGCTTATCTAGACGAGCTTATTGCATACAATCGTAATTTAGCCAATCGCAATGTGTTGTTGAGGCAAATCTCTGCAGCAGGTAAATTTGATCCAACACTTTTAGAAATTTATGATCAACGGTTGGTTGCCTCAGGGAAATTCTTATTTGATGCGCGCAAGCGTTTTATGGAGTTATTTACCGAGCTTTTCCATCAATACTATCAATATCTTGCTGCTGGTGAAGAAGAGGTAGGCTTGATTTACAGTTCATCCTTGTTGGAGCATGATTTTGCTACGCTGCTAGCCCAACGCTTTGAACGAGATCGTATACTGGAGCGAACAACAGCTGGAATACATAAGGATGATTTAATATTTACGATTCATGGGATGCCTCTCAAAAAATTTGGCTCTCAAGGGCAGCAAAAATCGTTTTTAATTGCATTGAAATTAGCACAATATGCTTTCCTTGTCCAGAAGAAGAAATTTCAGCCACTTTTGTTGCTAGATGACATATTTGATAAACTTGATGACAATCGTACCAAAAAGTTAATGATGATGGTTTCTAATAAAGAGTTTGGGCAGATATGCATTACCGATACGAATAGAGTAAGGGTAAAAAAAATATTTGATGAAATTGGTGTAGAAGTACGGATGTTTGAGGTTGAAAAGGGGGAGGTGCATACTCCCAGCACACACCGAGTTTTATATTGAGATGCTAGTGGCTATGATATGTTATAAATGGTCCACTAGTTGACTCACGTAAGACTATCTAAATTCTAAAAAGTAATGGGCAGGACAAATGATAAATCGTTGAAGGAAGCTATTGAGCAAATGCTGAAGGTGTATAAGCTTAAGCGTAAGTTTAATGAAACTGCTTTGGTGTTAGCTTGGCCAGAAATGATGGGAAAAGCCGTGGCAAACAGAACGAAAGATATTTTTATACGCGAGAAAAAGCTTTTTGTTCGTATTGAATCGGCAGTGATTAAAAATGAAATGGTGATGATGCGTTCAATTATTATTGATAAAATGAACGAACGAGCAGGCGATCGTGTAATTGAGGAGATTATTTTTATTTAGATCGGTCGGATCTTTTTTCTTCTTGCCTTTTGATTAGAATGTAATACAAAACAGTAATGAAAAGAGCAATTGCAAACGCCCTTCCAAAGAACAAAGCATCTACATTCCGATCCCACCCAGCTAGATAAGACACACCCGCAGGTATGATAAGCATGCCAAAGAAGAAAAAAATGAAACGAGGTTGAAATATCTTCATGATTTTGAAATAAAGTGATATTAAAACTCTCCTTCATATGTTAGGCCTACTAGCCGATAGTACGAAGGAGAGAAGTGAAGATTTTTTAAGAGCGCTCAAATGCTGAAAAGAAGAAACTGCCTTCTACTTGAGCATTTTCATCAGAGTCAGAACCGTGGATCGCATTGGCATCAATTGATTTTGCGTATTTGTTACGAATGGTTCCTGCTTCAGCTTTACTTGGATCTGTAGCGCCAATTAGTTTACGAAAGCTTTCTATCGCATTATCTTTCTCTAAAATGGCTGCGACAATTGGCCCAGATGACATGAACTGGACTAAATCGTTGTAAAAAGGACGCTCTTTGTGAATCGCATAAAATTCGCCTGCAATAGGAGCGGTTAGATGAATTTGTTTTAAAGCCACAATTTTAAATCCATTTTGAATAATGTCATTTAAAATCGCTCCGGTATGACCATTAGCCACTGCATCCGGTTTTATCATCGTGAAGGTTCTGTTCGTTCTCATTTCTCTTATTTCCAAAAATTCTTGCAAAGGTACCATTTATAAGTGAGTGACTAAAGATTTTGTTAGAATTCAAAGCTCAAGATTGGTATGACTGTTAGCCTGATCGTACTTGAGAGGCTTCCTGTTGAGATTTAGGATGGTTGCAATTAACCTTTCTATTCATGCTAATCAATGATCTAACTATTCCAAAAAACGAAGTCTGGCAAACCTTTGATCTACCTATTCAGAATGAAGGAGAACAAAAGACTAGATTGGAGTGAAACTAAGTTTGGATAAAACCCATTGAATAGAATTATTAAACAGTTTCTAATTGAAAAGTGAAGACCCTCAAATAAAATCTGTGGTATTCAAAGAAAGCCCATCTTTAATTAATAAATTTGCGTCTCTTTAAGCATATATGTTAGAAATAAGCTCACTAAAAGAAGCATTAGCTCAACCAAAACACGTTGTTATTACCACACACCATAAACCAGATGGAGATGCGATGGGCTCATCTTTGGGTTTATATAATTATTTGATTCAAAAGGGGCACCATGTGAAGGTGATTAGCCCAACGGACTATCCTATTTTTTTACACTGGCTACCTAATAATTTCGAAGTACTTATTTATACTGAACAGCCCGAAGAGGCTAAACAATATATAGCAGATGCTGAGTTGATATTTTGTCTAGATTTCAATGCGCTTTCTCGGATTAATGAAGTAGGTGAGCTTGTGCGTGAGGCAGAAGCGTTAAAGGTTATGATCGATCATCATCCTGAGCCGGAAGGATTTGATGATTATCGTTATTGGTCGACTAGCGCTTGCGCAACAGCCCAGCTCGTTTTTGATTTTATTACACACATAATGGGTGACAAGCATCTAATTAATAAAGATGTGGCAACCTGCTTGTACACAGGTATTGTAACTGATTCAGGCTCATTTCGGTTTCCAAGTACCACAGCAGAGGTGCACATGATGGTTGCCGAATTGATTAATCGTGGTGTTGAGAATGCGCGAGTTCATCAGCTCCTCTATAATAACTCTTCTGAGAATCGATTGAAATTTTTAGGGCATTGTTTGATGAATAGGCTCGAAGTTCTACCGGAGTTTAATACGGCTTTGATATCGGTCAAAAAGGAAGATCTTTTGAAATATCAGATTGCTGTTGGTGATACCGAAGGCCTCGTCAATTATGCTTTATCCATTGGTGGCATTCATTTAGCAGGATTAATAATTGATCGGCCTGATCAGGTTAAATTATCTTTGAGATCTGTTGGAGATTTTCCAGCTAATGAAATTTGTAAAAAATATTTTAATGGGGGCGGTCATCGAAATGCTGCAGGCGGTTCTTCGGATGGTAAAATTGAAGATGTTGTTAATAAGTTTAAGTCTATATTGCCAGAATATAAAGCTCTTTTGGTTCAATAAAGTTTTAAAGCTGAGAAAGATTGTGAACACTCGATTATTGATCTATGATATGTTGGGTTTCATTAAAGTGCAGTCGAGTGAGACTCTTGAAATAAACAACAGCGGTGAAAGAAGCTAGTAAAGTAAGCTCTTGAGTGCCATTGAGGAACTAATACAAACGAAAAAACAAGTTAAACACATGAAAAAAATCGCAACTATTCTGGGGATTGCAGCACTAGGGCTAGCTGGCTGTAACCAATTTAAAAAGGGTGAAGGAGATATGATGTATAAGATTTATAGCGACAAATCCGGTGAATCCATTAAGGTAGGAGATTTTGTTGCTTTCAAAGCCATCGAAAAAACGGAAGATGGTGACTCTGTACTATTCAGCTCCTATGATTATGACCACTCGGCGTTATTGGTTAGAGAAAAATCAGTATTTAAAGGAGATTTGTTTGCAGCACTTGGTTTACTAAGTGAGGGAGATAGTGCTTCATTCAAAATCAATATTGATTCGATGAGTGCCAAAATGGGACGTCCAAAACCTGCTCATTCAAAAGGGAAGTATCTCGTATATACGATCAAGGTGGAGAAAGTAATTCCTAAAGGGAAGTTAACAGACAGTTTGTTTCGAGACAAGATTGATACGTTCTTGAAAGCGGAAATAGACAAAGCAAAAAATACAGAAAATGCTAAGTTAAAATCTTATATCGCAGCCAAAAATTTAAAAACAACGGTTAGTCCTTCCGGTTTGAACTATGTTGTTACCAAAGAAAGTACAGGTGTAAAAGCGGCTGAAGGAGATACTGTACAAGTAAATTATACAGGCATGTTCTTAAGTGGTAAAGTATTTGATACATCATTACCTGAGGTTGCTAAAAAAGCAGGCAATTTCAATGCAATGCGTCCTTATGAACCTTTAAAAGTGCCAGTTGGTGCTCATGCATTGGTGCCCGGATTTGATGAGGGACTTATGCTATTCCCTAAAGGAACTAAAGCAACGCTGTTGATACCTTCAAAGCTAGCCTATGGAGAGCAGGGTAATTCAGGTATTCCACCTTATACACCCCTGATTTTCGAGATTGAAATTGTAAATGTTATTCCTAAAAAGATTGGTCCCCTAGCGAGTGCGCCAGAGGCGAAATCTGTGAAAAAATAAAGACCTATTTTAATTTTAAATGAAGAGCCTTTCGTAGATATGCGAAGGGCTTTTCGTATTCTCTCACGATATGATTTTGACAGACACACATACACATTTGTACTACGAAACAGATCCTGAAAAACGATCAGCATTGATACAGCGTTCTTTGGAGAATAAAATAAGCAGGCTTTTCCTCCCGAATGTGAATGTGAGCACTATTCCACTTGTTTTTGGGTTGGCGAACGAATATCCTCAATATTGTTATCCAATGTTAGGTTTGCATCCCTGTGATGTGAAAGCAGTAGCAGATGCGGAAACAAAAAGCTATTTGGACGAGCTTGATACGTTAAAAAGGACAATTGCAGAATGCAAAATATATGCTATAGGTGAGATTGGGATAGATCTTTACTGGGATAAAACAACATTAGAGATACAAAAAGAAGCTTTTATTACTCAAATAAACTGGGCAAAGGAATTGGATTTACCGGTGGTGATTCATTGTCGTGAGGCCTTTGATGAAATTTTAGAAATTCTAAGTGCTGAGAAGAATGAGAAACTTCGTGGCATATTTCATTGTTTTACAGGTAATGCTGTTCAAGCAAGAAGAATTATTGATTTGGGCTTTTATCTAGGAATTGGAGGAGTACTTACCTACAAGAATTCGGGACTCAGCCAAGTGCTTCGTGATCTAAGCTTAGAACATATTGTTCTGGAGACAGACGCTCCTTATTTAGCGCCTACTCCTTATCGTGGTAAGCCGAACGAAAGCAGCTATCTCATTCATACTGCACAAGCAGTTGCTGATGTAAAATGTACATCGCTTGAAGACGTAGCTCGTATTACAACTGAAAATTCAATTAAAATTTTTGGTGTATGATTCAATGAAGGGTTTAGCCGAAAGAAATTTTTTGTAGAAAGGTTATGCGTTTCCATCGTTTGCAGAAGCCCATATTCAAAGCAAAAAAAATCATCTACTTTTATCCAAAAAATAATATAGCATGATTGCCGAATTAAAAAAACAAATAGAAGATGCTTGGGAAGATCAAAATTTGATTCATTATAAAGATTATCAAAGTGCCATTGAGCAGGTGATTTTGCTTTTAGATAAAGGTGAATTACGTGTTGCTGAACCCTTTGGTAGCCGATGGCATGTCAATGACTGGATTAAAAAAGCGGTGGTTATGTATTTCCCGATTCGTGAAATGAAAGTGATTGAAGTAGGTCCTTTTGTATTTCATGATAAAATGAAGTTAAAGAAGAACTATAAAGAGCTAGGAGTTCGAGTTGTTCCGCACGGAATTGCGCGTTATGGTTCTTTTCTGGGTAAAGGCGTTATCATGATGCCATCCTACGTGAATATTGGAGCGTATGTAGATGAAGGTACCATGGTTGACACTTGGGCTACGGTTGGTTCATGTGCACAGATTGGGAAGCATGTACATCTGAGTGGAGGGGTTGGCATTGGTGGTGTTTTAGAACCCGTACAATCAGCCCCAGTGATTATTGAAGATAACTGCTTTGTTGGATCAAGAGCAATCGTAGTAGAGGGTGTTCACGTGGAGAAAGAAGCAGTTTTAGGGGCTAATGTGGTGCTAACAGCTTCTACAAAAATCATTGATGTAACGGGAGACAGACCTGTTGAGTACAAAGGTATTGTGCCAAGTCGATCAGTGGTTATCCCTGGATCTTACTCTAAAAAATTTCCAGCAGGTGAATACCAAGTCCCCTGCGCTTTAATTATTGGCCAAAGAAAAGAATCGACAGATAAGAAAACTTCTCTTAACGATGCATTAAGAGAGAATAACGTAGCGGTTTAATGCGGAAATTTTTAATCATACAAACTGCATTTATTGGAGATGTTGTTTTAGCTACGGCATTAGCTGAAAAACTAAATATATATTATCCCAATGATCAAATTGATTTTTTGGTACGAAAGGGGAATGAAAGCCTATTGGATGGGCATCCTTTTATCAAAAAAGTTTGGGTGTGGGATAAGAAGAAAAATAAAATATGGAATCTGATCAAGTTGGCTATTCAGTTGCGATCAGAGGCTTATGATGAAGTAATCAATGTACAGCGTTTCTTCTCTTCAGGCCTGGTAACATTATTAGTTGGTGCGAAAAATACGAGGGGATTTTCCACGAATCCACTTTCTTTTTTTTTTCGAATGGTTAAGCCCCACAGTATTCGGGCGGATGGTAAACTGCATGAGGTGGGGCGTAATCAACAATTAATTCGTGATATCACAGATGAACAGTCCGCACAACCCCGTCTTTATCCTTCGCCTGCAGATGAAGAAAAAGTAAGCCATCTAGCTAAGCAACCCTACATTTGCTGTGCTCCAGGATCAGTTTGGTTTACCAAGCGATATCCCATCGCGCATTGGATTACTTTTTTAGAGAAAATACCACAGGATATCCATGTTCATTTCATTGGTGCTAAAACAGATACTGGATTGGTTGATCAATTAATTGAGGCTTCTGGAAATAAGAAGGCTAAAAATTGGTGTGGAAAACTATCTTATCTAGAATCAGCAGCTTTGATGCGTAAAGCAGATATGAATTTTGTAAACGATTCTGCTCCCTTACATTTTGCCTCAGCGACTAATGCGCCTGTAACAGCCATATTTTGTTCGACTGTCCCTGCTTTTGGATTTGGACCTCTATCGGATAAAAGTATCCTGATAGAAACTCCTGAAAAGCTCCAGTGCCGGCCCTGTGGTATACATGGCTGGAAAAAATGCCCACTCAAGCATTTCAAGTGTGCATACACCATTTTACCTGAAAGATTAGTAGCTATTGTGAATGAAAGATGAAATAAATAAAGCCCTGGAAGTTTTGAAACAGGGAGGGTTAATACTGTATCCTACCGACACAATATGGGGTATTGGCTGTGATGCGACTAATGGAGAAGCTGTATCCAGAATTTTTAAACTAAAGGGTCGTGATGAAAGTAAGAGTCTGATTATTCTGCTTGATAATGAAAGTAAATTACCATCCTATGTACGTGATGTACCTGATATTGCTTATGATTTGATAGAATATGCAGAAAACCCATTGACAATTATCTATTCAGATGCTAAAAATTTAGCCCCCAATACAATTGCTGAAGACGGAAGTGTGGGCATCCGGATTGTAAAACATCAGTTTTGCCAACAGCTGATTCAACGATTTCGAAAGCCTATTGTATCTACGTCGGCAAACTTAAGTGGACACCCTTCTCCTGCTGTATTTGATGATATTGCTGAGGAAATTATTAGAGGAGTGGATCATGTGGTTCATCTTGCGGATGATAAACAGTCTTTCGGAAAGCCATCTACAATCATGAAACTGGAAGCACATGGGCGTTTTGTTTTTATTAGAAAATAATGATTTTTCTTATGAGTTATTTTTAATAACTTAATGTATGTCTTTTGTTAGGCTGCATTTTTAACTTCTAACATGTTCTCGGATGAAGAAGCAAAATTTAGCAATAGCCGCTCTTTTATTTCTCGCCATTCTTATGAATGCTTGTAGTTCTATCCAATTGATGTCTAGTTGGAGGCAAGAGTCGGTATTTCGTCAGACCGGAAAAAAGATTCTAGTTGTAGTTCATGCCAAGCGATTGACGAATAAGCTTGTTGGAGAGGATATGCTGGTACAGTCTCTTAGAAATTTAGGATATACAGCAGATCCTGCAGGCAGTCGTTTACGTGATACAAGCAGTTACAAGGACGAAAAAAGCTTTAATGAAGCAATCATAGCTATGGGCTATGATGCAATTTTGAGCGTTGTTTGTACGGGTGAGCAAGTAACCAATTATATCCCAGGCACTGTTTATTATGTCCCTTTTGGTGGATATGGGGGGTATTATCACTTTCACCACTATTATTATGCACCTCGAGAAACTCCAGGCTATATTGAAGCAGATTATCGTGTGTTTTATGAAACAGCTCTTTATGATATTAAGAAGTCAGGAGGAAATCAACTGTTGTATACATCAACTAGCGAGTCGTTCGATTCCAATAGCTTAGGTATTAGCGCTAAATTTTGCAAGGTCATCACACAAGACATGATTAAAAAAGGCATACTCTAAATTCAAAAAAATCTTCCTGTGATAAGATCTAGTAATAAGGTGTTTTGAGGATACCAGGAAATAGCTAATCGTTTTCTTACTTTTGCACTCAAATGATTGCTATAAACAACCTCACGTTCGAGATCGGTGCAAGAGCATTATATGATGAAGCGAACTGGCATATTAAACCTGGAGAGAAAATTGGATTAATTGGTGCTAACGGAACAGGAAAAACAACACTCCTTAAAATTATTGTTGGTGAATACGCCCCCACGAGTGGTACCATTTCGATGGCTAAGGACCTCAAAATAGGCTATCTTAATCAAGACCTCTTATCGTATCAATCTGATAAAAGTATATTGCATGTGGCAATGGAGGCTTTTGAGCGCCAAAATCAACTGCATACCGAAATAGAGGAACTTCTAAAAAAGCTAGAAACAGATTATTCAGATGAGTTACTAAATAAACTGAGTGACCGCCAACATGAGTTTGAAGCATTAGATGGGTACAATATTGAATATCGTGCTCATGAGATTATGGCAGGTTTAGGTTTTAGTGAGGCAGATACGCATCGAACACTTTCAGAGTTTTCCGGAGGTTGGCGAATGCGGGTGATGCTTGCACGCATCTTGTTACAAAGCCCTGATATTTTATTGCTGGATGAGCCAACCAATCACTTGGATCTTCCATCTATTAAGTGGTTAGAAGCCTATTTGCAAGCTTTTGAGGGGGCGATTGTGATTGTGTCACATGATCGGTATTTCCTGGATCGTGTGGTGAAAAAAATTGTGGAGTCTAGGAAAGGGAAGCTAATTCCATATGCTGGTAACTATAGTTTTTATATCGAAGAAAAAAGTTTACGAGAAGAAATACAAAGCGGTCAGTATAAAAACCAGCAAGCTAAAATTCGTCAAGAAGAACGATTAATTGAGCGTTTTAGGGCAAAAGCGAGTAAAGCTAAAATGGCTCAATCACGTATAAAAGCACTCGAAAAGATGGAGCGAGTGGATGACGTGGATGACGATAATCCATCCGTTAACTTTAGTTTCAAATTTAGTAAGCAATCGGGACGCCATGTGATTCGTATCGAGAATGTGAGTAAATCATATCCCGGTGTTCCTATTTTAAAAAATGCAACAGCAACGATTGAAAAAGGAGATAAAATCGCTTTAATCGGAGCTAATGGTAGAGGAAAATCTACACTTCTACGAATCATTGCTGGCGCAGATAAAAACTTTGAAGGCACGTCTGAAACTGGGCATAATGTGACACAAACCTTTTTTGCACAACATCAGCTCGAAGCACTTCATCTGGACAATGAGATTATTCGTGAACTTCAGGCTTTTGCACCTAAGCATACTGAGACAGAATTGCGATCTATTTTGGGATGCTTTTTGTTTACAGGAGATGATGCCTTTAAAAAAATTAAGGTATTATCTGGAGGAGAAAAATCACGAGTAGCCTTGGCTAAGGCATTGACAGCAGACGCTAATTTTTTAGTTCTGGATGAGCCAACCAACCACTTAGATATTGCTTCCGTTAATATTTTGATACAAGCACTAGATCAATTTGAAGGAACATTTATTGTAGTATCACACGATCGATATTTGTTGGATAATGTGGCTAATAAAATTTGGTTCATTGAAGATCAAGAAATAAAAGAGTATCCAGGGACTTATGCCGAATATGAGGAATGGCAGTCTAAACGAGTTGTTCCTGCAAAAAAAGAAGGGCCCGTAAAGAAAGTAGAAATAAAAGAATCAAAACCTAAAATCGTTTCAGAGGACAAAAGTAAGGAGCTTAAAAAGCTGAATCAAGCGCTCGAAAAACTTGAAAAAGAAATTGCCGAACTCGAACTAAGTGTTAAATCTGCAGAAGCAGAGCTTGCCAAAGAAGAAGTTTATAGCAATCCAGAAAAACTTTCGGAGGCGAATCGTATTTATCAGCAGCTAAGCCCACGTTTGTTGAAAGCACAGCAAGAGTGGGAGCGTTTGGTAGAACAAATAATGGCGCAAGAAAAATAAAAGAATAAATTTGGGCGGTATAGTACCTAGTTTATCTAAAACTAGGTACTCATTTTTTAGGTACTACTACAAGAATCTATGAAACACGCACTGCTACTTCCCGCATTTTTTTTTATTCTCACAGCTGGTTTCGCTCAAAAAAAGAAAGAGCACCCTAAAGAAGAAACCCCAGATCAACAAGTACAGTATATTGATTATAGCTATTTGCCAGAAATTAAAACTGTAGAATTATACAATTTGGCAAAAGAACACTCTATGCCTGTATATACACTAGGAAGTGATGAGAAACTCCTTTTAGCATTTGATGATTTGCGGGCTGGGGGATATCGTAATCTTTATTATACGGTTGAACATTGTGATAAAGACTGGAATAATAGCCATTTATTGCCGTTGGAATATTTAGAAAGTTTCACAGAGGATCGATTAATGAATTATAGTTATTCTTTTAATACACTTCAGAAATACACACATTACGAACTACACTTTCCAACCTCAACAGTAAAACCCAAGATCTCTGGAAATTATCTGATGAAAATTTATGAGGATGGAAATCAGAATAAGTTGTTGTTGACAAGACGGTTTTACATTGTTGATAATCAAGTGGGCATATTAGCAGAATTTGCTCCTACGAATCAAATAGCAGAACGGGATAGGAGACAAAAACTTAATTTGACGTTGAACTACCCGCAAATTCCTGTTCAAAATCCATATCTCGATATCAAAATATGGGTACTTCAAAATGGACGATATGATATGGCCCAAACCGCTCAGCCCAATTTTTTTGAGCCAGATAAGTTGATGTATGCAGACTTAAGCACCCTTGATTTTGAAGGGGGAAATGAGTTTCGGCGATTTGATACTCGAAGTTTACGTTTTCAATCAGAGCACGTGGCAACGATATCTCGAGATAGTACTTCCAATACTGTGGTATTAGTTAAGGATAAACCATTGCCACATGATAATTATACGTTTGATTATGATGAAGATGGGGAGTTCTTCATACGTAATCAAGAGGGAGAGGATCCTCGTATAGATGGTGATTATGTGAATGTTCATTTCTCTTTTTATGGCAATCGGCCTTCAGATAGTGGAGATGTCTATCTTGTTGGTGCTTTTAATAGTTATCGGATAGATGATGAAAGTAAAATGGTATATGATGTTGTTTCGAGACAATATCAGGCCTCATTACTGCTAAAGCAAGGGCTTTATGATTACCACTATGTTTGGGTCGACAATAATAAGGTGGAGAATAATAGTGTATTTGATGGAACTTATTTTGAAACAGAAAACAACTACCAAATATTTGTTTACTACAGAAGATTGGGTTCGCGTTGGGATGAATTGGTGGGTTTTAATACTGCTAATTCGTTTAGAAAATGAGACATAAATTATAAATTGATTAAAATCATATATTTGTAATATATGACTGATCTAAACAAAAAGTCTGTTACGGAGTCATTCATTGTCATGAATGAGCTTGTGCTGCCAAATGATACCAATACGTTGAATAACTTGATGGGAGGACGTTTGCTCCACTGGATGGATATAGCAGCTGCGATTGCTGCCCAAAAACATTGTAATCGTATCGTAGTAACTGCCTCTGTTGATAATGTGTCTTTTAAGCGCCCCATCAAACTGGGGGATGTGATCACGATACATGCAAAAGTAACTCGTGCTTTTCATAGTTCAGTAGAAGTGCGCTTGGATGTGTGGGCTGAAAATATTCCGTCCAACATTCGTGTAAAATCAAATGAGGCTTATTACACGTTTGTGGCTTTAGATCAAAATGGAAAAACAATCCCAGTTCCTGAAGCTGTACCTGAAACAGAGGACGAAATGAAATTGTATGATGGGGCTTTACGTCGTCGGCAATTACGTTTGATTTTAGCTGGAAAGATGAAGGCTGATGATGCTACGGAGCTTAAGGCTTTATTTTTTAAGGATACGGAGTAAAAGATATCGGATGAGTGGGCTCTAGCTAGAATCTAGATAACTCTTGTTGCTTGTGTAGGTAATAATTGCTTGATTTTGATGGAGAAGATAAAAGTCATTTAGTTTTTAAAATAAAAGAGGCCGTCTCATCAGGACAGTCTCTTTTGTTTTTACTTCAATCGGTCAGCCTTTTTTAGTTTTATCAAGCAGAGCAAGCGCAAAGGGCGCAAGGACCCAAATTCCCAAACAAATGATAGTAGTAACTGCTACTTCACCACAATTATAGTTTCTCATTTCTTCAGAGGATACTTCATGTACGTCCTCTAAGTTTAATTTTTCTGACTTTTCCAGTTTTGAATTATTTTTAGGGTTAAAAAATGAACACAATTTTTATAAAACGGTCTTAACGCCCCCACCTCTAAGCATAACGAAGCATCATTGGTCGCTGATGCAAGTGGCCTTGAAACATAACTAACAAAATTGGCGACTTCTTCCACCGAGATCAATCTTTGAATAAGGGATTAGAGAACTATCGTTTTAAAGAAATTCTCTTGAGCAGTGCTTCCTTTTACTTTGGCTAATTGCTAACTATATCGAATAACGCCGCTCTGAATAAGTAAGGCCAGGCATGATTGTATTGTCCGTCACATTTGAGCCTTTTGTTAGCTCTACTAAACCACGACTAATGACATGTAAAGCAGTTTTGTCTTTTAATTTTAAATCCATCAGCTTTTATTCTAGTACCTGCTTTCATTCATTGAAACGAATAAAGCAATGATATCTTTTAAGCTTGATTCACTTATTTCAAACGTCAAGTCTAAGCCTCCAATCCCGATGATATTTTAGCCACCGAAAGGCCAAAGTGCGTTTGCTTGAGCTTAATCAGAAGATTTCTTTTATATCAAGCTGACCTATTTTTAGTACAATTTTTCAACTTAATGAGTAAAAAATTAGAATAGTATTTTTATTGGATTACT
>CALLKE010000225.1 GCA_938008555.1 uncultured Pedobacter sp. | reverse complement strand
ATTGCCAAAACAGATTTGACGATTTCGGGAGAGCATACCACGATTCGATCCAAAGTGATGACGAATATTATGGGCAATCCGATTAATCTGATATCAACAGGTCCGCCTGCGGCTTCTAAAGCTGATCATGCTGCGCCCGCTACGACTATTAAAATCGATGCGAAACCTGAGCTGGCATCCAGTGGTGTGAATCCTCAGGTGCAAACCGGGGCTGTACATCGTACGATTATAGATCACACTGAAACCACTAGCTCGAATGATTTGCCTTCAGCGGAATATACGGTAGTGCATCGGAGTTTTGCGCCATGGAAGAAGTTTGGACATTTTCCATGGGTCACATCTGAAAATCCTGTACTACCTAAACTGATGGAAACTGACGAAACCTTTTATGGCGATAATAGAGGTTTTTCTTTGAAAGACGGTGCCTCACGATGGGATGTGGGAAAATCTACAGCTCGGATTCATCAGGTCGCAAAAATTAAGCTTAACAAAGATGAAAAAGACAAATCTTTTGCACCAACATGGAGCAGTGAAACTAGAGGAAAAAAAAACTTCCTAGGAAAGGAAGACATTGCATTTTGCGAGCCTAGCTACAAAGCATCTTTTGTTAAAAACAAATTAATGCTACAGTTTGAAGGTACTGATCCCCTGGTGATTATTGCACCGACAATTGACTGGAAACTTAACTTCGTATTTGACAAGAAAATAGTCAATGGAAGTAGTTTTTTAAGCATTAGTGGAAAAATCAAGGGGAAAGGATTCCCTGCCTATGAATGTTTTATAGCAGATATGGACAATAACAGAATCTTTATACATACCTATGCTTGTCCAGAAAAATTGGAGTTAGCAATTGAGCTAGGTAGTCCAAGGTATGATTATGAAGTGGAAATCAAGCTGTTAATTGAGATAGATGAGAATGGTCTATTTAAGAAGCAAGCTCATTCAAATGGCAAGAGATATACAGTAGATGTCTGGAACGAAATAAACTGGAAAAGAAAACCTGCTCCAGATTGTGAATAGTGAAGAATGTAGAAGTTATTAAAATAATTAAGACATGTATTTCTTGCCTCTAATTATTTGGATTGTAATAGTTTATGCAATCATCAGAAATATCCCCTTGAAACATATTTGGATTATTTTGATTTCGATATTAATTGCATTTTTTCAATGGTTTATCGTGATCTTCTATGAGCGTTGGGTTTTTGGTTGGCTTAATAGTCAACCAAAAATTATAGCCATAATTGGAGCACTGGTTTATGGGTTTATGGCTCTAATATTAGCGATAGTCATTCGGAAATATTTTGTTTATCAAAAAAAGAGAAAAGCTGAAATTTCTAATAAATCTGATGAACAAACAAAAGCATAGTTAACCCGAAAACATGGTATTATTTGTGAACGGTTATCGGTTCGGTGGAGTTTCAGAAGAGCCAAACTCTGACGATGGTGTATCCG
>CALLKE010000224.1 GCA_938008555.1 uncultured Pedobacter sp. | reverse complement strand
ATCCAAGTATTTTCATATATTTAAAATATAAATATCGGCTTAAATTTATTATTTTTTAATATATTTTTTATGAAATATATTCTATTATGCATCAAGTCAAAACAAATTAACCATGCTAAATATAGCAAAGGAGATACCTAATGAAAGCAATTTTAAGTTTTATCGTAATTTCCGTTCTGTCCACTGCTAGCTTCGCTAACGATCTCGTAGGTCCAGCAGAAGGCAAAGCCACTGTCTCTATTAATCAATCTAACTTACTTGAAGTAAATATTGATGGAGAAGCTGCCAAATTACTTTTTTCATCTATTTCAGTGGATACCTATAAATCTTATGGCCCAAATGGAGACACACCATCTTTGATCAAAGAAGTGTCGTCAATGAGTTGCAGTGAAACAACCCAAAAGGACAACTCACTTAAATATGACTGCAGAGTTTATCCTTCTTTAAAATAGACAACTGGAGTGCGGTGAAAATTTTCGTACTAGATCTTCCAAATTTACGGTCTAGTGCGATTCTTTTTGATACACTTAGCTTCAAACTCTTCAGGGGTCAAATAATTTAAAGATGAGTGCAGTCGTTTTTTATTGTAAACTTCTTCTAAAAACTCAGGAATATTTTCAATCACATCAATGATCGTTGCGTATTTAAATAAATCAACCTGATCGTTTTTCAATGTTTTCATAAAGCTTTCAGCAAAAGCATTTTCATAAGGGTTACCTTTAGCTGCACAAGAAATTTTAAATTTATTTTCTTTTAAAAACTGAACATGCTTATCACACAAATACTGAACACCTCGATCTGAGTGATGAATAACCCCTTTTGGGTAACCACGCCTTTCAAAAGCCATGCGAGTTGCCCCCAACACGAGCTCACCATCAATCTTTTTTGAAATATCCCAACCAACAACTTTACGTGAATATAAGTCGATCACCACAGCCAAATATACAAAGCCATTGGCAATTCTGATATAGGTAATATCACTCACCCAAACTTGGTTAAGTTTTTTAATCTTTAATTTTTTAATTAAATTTGGATACACTCCAAAGCCATGCTCAGAGTTCGTAGTGCGAACACATCGCCGTTTCTTTTTCAAATAGAGTTTAAACTGTTTCATGACTTTACGAAGCTTGTGCTCGCTGATCTTAACTTGATTGCGCTCTAAATACTTATGCAGCATACGGTAGCCAGCTTTTGGAAAAGTAATTCTTATATTCTCAATGTGATGACGTAAGTCAGCTAAATCTTCCTCAGTTTCTGCTCGAGAAATTTTTGGATCGCTATAATATGTCGACATACTAAGACCAATTAACCGCGCTGCTTTTTGTTTGGACCCAATTGCCTGATAGTGTCGGTCAACCCACTGGCACTTTTCACGTGGGCTGAGCTCTTCAATCCGTGGTGTTTTTTTAAAAGGTCATTAATAACAAATTGTTCAGCTAATTTTTTTTGATACTCTAAAATTTCAGCTTCTAGCTCTTGAATTTTTCGTGCCTGTTCAAAACTGTAACCTTGAGTTTTAAGATCTTCAACTTTATCACCTTGTTTGGCTTGATTAAGCTCATGGCGCCATTTGTAAATACGAGTTGGATCGTGTTCAAAACCATATTTTTTTGCAAGCTCTTTAACCGTGTAATTGCCAGTTAAGTATTCTTGAACAACTTTATTTTTAAATTCTGTTGGCCACTTTTTGTTTTTCTTTTCTGCTGTCATAATTCAATCCTGCTTCTTTATCCTATCGGATATTTTGTTTGGAATCGAACTAGACCTGTTCCATTTTGATAAGAACCTAGACTACGAAATTTTCACCGCACTCCAGTGCAACAACGCCACTATTAATTATTTTTCTAAATTTTCACTAATTATTTATTTTTTAAGTTGCTATTTAAACTATTAATAAGTGCGTTGGATAGCCGACATAGTTGTTGATTTTATTAAATGATCCTGTAGACTTCTTTTCATGAGAAAAGATGACGCCAGAAAATTAGACCACAAAACACTTGAAGAATTAAGAATCCGAGCCGTCCGCAGAGTTCAGAGTGGTGAAAGCCCTGAAGTAGTTGGAAAGGCTATTGGAATTAATCGAACAACTATTTATGATTGGATTTCAAAATACCGGGCCGGCGGCTGGGATGCGCTGAAATCAAGACCCACCCCTGGGGCGAAGCCGAAGATTGATGGCAAAAAAATGGAGTGGATTTTCAATACGGTGACACAGAAAAATCCCCAGCAAATGAAGTTTGAATTTGCCCTTTGGACAAGGGAGATGATCCAGCATTTGATCAAACAAAGATTTGAAATTAAATTGAGTTTAAAAGCTGTTGGGAGATTGCTTTCGCAGCTTGGACTGACCTGCCAAAAACCTCTTTATAAGGCCATCCAGAAAGATGAATCTTTGGTGAAGGCGTGGCTGAAGAAAATTTATCCAAGCATTAAAAGCCGCGCCAGCAAGGAGAAGGCTGATATTTATTTTGGAGATGCAGCCCATATTCGTTCAGATCACCATGCCGGGAAGACTTGGGGAATCAAAGGTGAAACTCCAGTTGTAGAGACTACGGGCGCAAGGTTTTCATTTTCGCTAATTTCGGCAGTATCCTCGCGTGGACTGATGCGTTTTATGGTGACAGAAGGGGGCGTTAACTCAGCGGTGTTTATACAGTTTTTAAAACGATTGATTGCCGGCGCTAAGAGGAAAATATTTTTGATTGTGGATAATGGTCCGTCACATGTTTCAAAAAAAACAAAAGCTTTTGTGGCCAGTATGTCTGATCAACTTGAGCTGTTTTATTTGCCACCATACTCCCCGGACCTCAACCCTGATGAACTGGTTTGGAATCATTTGAAAACGAATACTGTCGGTCGTTCAACGGTTACCGATAAGGAGGACTTTAAAAAGAAAGTCACCAGGTCCATGAAGTCTCTGCAAAAGAATCCTGAAAAGGTAAAATCATTTTTTCAAAAAAAGAGCTTAAGATACGCTGCCTAATGTCGGTTATCCAACGAACCTATTAATAAGCCGGTCTCAAATGAATTATCTGATTTTTAAACTAAAAAACCTGTTTGAGTGTTCGACAGTATGACGAATATTCGTATGTCAAAAATATTGACACCAAAATATTGACACCAAAGTTAAATACAAAGTTTGCCACTTAGACTGTTATGAGTCAGTGTTTTTAAATCAATCGAATTAAATGCTTCTTTAAGTAATCTGAAAATACTTTTACACGTGTCGATTGATCTTTGGCATTCGGAAAAAGTAAATGAATGTTGCCAGATTTAATAAACCATTGAGGCAATACATGTATGAGTTCTCCTCGAGCTATTTCGGCTCCGCATAAGTATTTTGGAAGTAAAGCTAAGCCAGTTCCTTTCAAAGTGAGCTCTTTAATAACAAGTAAATTATTAGCTAAAAAAACTGGGTTGATATTAATTTTTAATTTTTGATTTTGATCTGTTAAATGCCAAATATGCCCAGCCGAAACAGGAGCAAAAGCTAAGGTCGGAAGGTCTTTTAAATTTTTAATTTGAATTTTTTGTTGAAATCGATCGACGTAGGATGGGCTAGCAAGCAAAATAAAATGAGATTCTTTGATTAATTTAAATTTATGTCGGCTGTCTTTAAGTGGGCCAGCTCTCAAGGCAATGTCAATGCGTTCTTTTGCTAAATC
>CALLKE010000223.1 GCA_938008555.1 uncultured Pedobacter sp. | reverse complement strand
TATGACAAAAAATTACACTCAACTCAGTTTGGTACAAAGATATCAGATTGAAGCCTTTATTAAGGCTGGAATGAAACAAAATTGGATAGCGGCTCAACTTGGGGTAAATCCATCTACGGTAAGTAGAGAGATTCGCAGGAACACTGCCCAACGCGGACGGACAGCTGGAACTTATTTGGCTAGTAATGCGCAGCGTAGAACGGAACAGCGACACCAGCTTAAACCAAAGTTGGTGAAGTTTGATTTGGCTATGAAAAAACAAGCTGTTCAATGGTTGTCTGTTGAAAAGTGGAGCCCTGAGTTGATTAGTGTTAAGGGCAAAGAGACAGGTAAATGTCCCATGAGTATTGAATGGCTTTACCAATGGATATGGCAATCGAAGCATGGCAATAAAGCAGCAGATAAAGCCTACAAAAGGATATATCTGCACCTTAAACATGGTAGGCGTAAAAGAAAGCGGGGTAATCAAAGGGATAACCGAGGTATTATTCCTAACCGGGTGCCGATTGAAAAGCGACCTAAAATCGTAGCAAAACGAATTAGGCCAGGTGATATTGAAGTTGATTTTATGATGGGTAAAAACCATAAAGGAGCATTATTAGTGATGACAGATAGAGCTACTTTGCATACCAGTCTTCATAAGCTTAGCAATAGGCGAAGTGAAACAGTAAGTAGGGCCATTATCAAAAGACTTGAACAGGCAGACTATCCAATGCATACGGTAACTTTTGACAATGACCTGGGATTTGCTAATCATACCGAAGTTGCAGAAGCGTTGAATGTTGATACTTATTTCACCAGACCTTATACCAGTCAAGATAAGGGAACGGTTGAAAACAGAATCGGACAGATCAGAAGGTTTTTTCCTAAAAAGACTGACCTTAGTATGGTAACAGTTAATCAAGTAAAGCGTGTTGAACAATTATTAAATGATAGACCAGTTAGAAAATTTAATTACTTAACTCCTAATCAAGTGCTACAACAAAAAATTGCACTTATTACTTGAACTTAGAAAATGTTACAATAGTTAGAAAAAATAATACGGTTTCAATTAAAGAATCATCATTAGAGCCAATAAGCTCAGAACCCAAATTCATAGAAGGAATTATTGTTCAAAAAAAGAAGTCAACCATTCTAGTTAATCAAACAAATCAACCGGTATCTTCTCTTGATTCACAAGATGAGGTTTTAAGAGATACCATTCACTACCAACAAAAAATTATTGAATCCAAGAATATTACCAGCGTTGAACCAGTTTTAATCAGTACAAAAACAGAAAATGTAGATCAAGAAATTGAAAAGCCTAATTATTGGAAACAGTATAAATCAAGTTCAAAAATTAAATTTGGGTATCAGATTGTTCATATCAATGATTTGAATCCACACGCTAAACAAAACACGTTATCATCAATAATAGAAGAAAAATCATTTCCAAATTTTGAAATTCCTCCTCCAAACGAAACAAAGCATAAGTGGAAAATCACTTTACACGCAAATTCGAGTCCAATTAGTTTAAGTCAAAAAGAATAAAACAATGAAAAAACACTTTTTTTTATTCCTACTGATGGTAGGAACAGCTACTGCTTTGCTAGCTCAAAGCGATACTTACAGAACATTAAATCCAGTTAGTTTTACTGAGCTGCGTTTCAATCAAGTTCGTCCAGGATATTCAAGGGTTCTTTTTGAGTTTAGGATGCCCTCATCAAATAGTAAAATTAATTTAGAACTTGGGAGTATTGGTCAATTAAAGTCTTTGCCAAACCTCGATTCATTATTTAGCGTTTCTTTATTGGCGATTAAACAAATTATTGACTCAACGCCTAAAGATATTTATGCAAGAAGAATTGACGTAAGACCAGTTGATAACAAAGTGGAGATTCGGATGGTTTCACACGAATCCAATCAAAACACGTTGGTTTATCAAAATGGAAATCTAAATAATTTGAAATTAGATAAAGATACACTTCGAATTATTTTTTATCCTCAAGATGAACAATTGCAATATCAAAAATATTATCCTGCTTTTCTTTCCATTCACGTTAATCATTTAACTGATCTTTTCAATTTTGAATCAAACTCCATTGCACCTTGCATTGCATTATTAAAAAAAAGCTTTAATGAAGAGTTCCTTCAAAAATCAAATGCAAATAAATCTTATTCCGCAGTTTTTGATATGAATGAACAAAAAATGATTTTCCCTAGTACAAAAATGATTCAAAAAAAGGGAGTAAGAGCTTATTCTGGTTTTCAAAATAATGAGTCAACTATTTTGCCAGCTATTTATGGTAGTATGCAATTTGTTAGGGGCTCTTTTGTACCCAGTTTTGCGGCAGGCTTAAGCTATATTATTTCAGAAAATAAGCGGTATGATCATCGTGTGTTTCTAATGTGGGAGCCCTACTTTTTCTTTTCGAATAATAATAATCAGTTTAAAACCGACCGCAATGATTTTATTTCATTTAGAAAGGTTGATTTTGATAAACCTGAAAAGGGTGGATGGAGTTTTGTTCAAAATTTTTCTGTCGGTTACCTAGTTGGCAGAAGAGGCAATTGGTTTGAACCAAATACTTTTAAATTTAGTTTGCCGGGCATAAGGAATCATACTTTACAAATTGAGCCTGAGTTTTATTTCAATAATTTTTTTAGAAATTTTTCGCCAACGTTAAGACTTAGTTTGTTTTTTGAATAAGGTCCGATTTTAAATCAATATAGAACACCTTATAATTGACAAGGGCACCGCTAGAAAACGGTGCCCTTTTTTTGATGTCTGCCCCCAGAGATCAACTTAACATAAACGCTTCTTCAAATATTTTTCCAAATCGATCAGTCGCTTGTACCTTAATTGACTTTGCAGTAGCAGATGGTTTTATAAAAAACAAATGATCTGTTAATGTGGGTTCTATGAACTTATGTTTTTGGGGGAGTGATGGACCCTCATACAATTCAACAGCCCAGGGATCTTTAGCAACCCGTTGTTCGGGAGCCCCTTTAGATACTCCATCTTCAAACCACTCAATGGTCCACTTAGCATCCCAGTTCCAAATATTCACCGCCATTTCTTCGGGATAAGCTTTTGCATATCCTTTAGGATAAATACGTAATTGATGATCGATTGCTTTATCAGTGCTTTTGTAATACCATTTTATATCAGATCCATTTACTTCATATACTCCATAGCCTCTTGGGGTGCCATCACCACAAATTGGACCAGTCCACCATGCGCCACAAACAGTGCCGTGGTTATGTTCCATGATATTTCCTTCTTCCCAGCTTTCATTAAAATGCGTATGCCCCGACATAATATGTACTTTGTATGGAGCTAATAAACTGTATAGTTTTTTTCTATTAGAAACAGTACCCCCAAAGTCTTCTTCTTTTTTATTTCTTTTTGGTGCACCCGTAAATGTGGGAATATGTAAGCTTACAATTACGGTTGTTCCTGGAGCCACCATCTGTAAATCTTTTTCTAACCAAGCCAACTGGGGCTCGGTTAAATATCCAATATACTTTTTAGCAGTACCAATAAAAAACACATCGTCTAATACTACGTAGTGAATAGCCCCTCTATTAAAAGAATAATAAGTTGGACCAAATTGTGCTTTAAAAGTTTCAGCAGAATAATCATCGGTTCTAGCATTCAAATCCATATCGTGATTACCAATCACGTTATAAAATGGAACACCGGTCATAGCAATCGCTTCCTTATAATCTTTAAAAAACTCAAACTTATCCCAAACCAAATCTCCACAGCCAATACCATGAAATAAAGTATTCGCGGGATATTGCTGCATCAGTTTTTTGAAATCAGGAACAGTGGTGGCTTTTAATTGCTCGCAATCTGAAGCAGAAAT
>CALLKE010000222.1 GCA_938008555.1 uncultured Pedobacter sp. | reverse complement strand
GAGATTATTACCTGCTTATCACTATGAATCTTTATCGAATCCTTCCCATAAAGCAGGGTATTCAACGCTTTGATCGCAATCTTTGATGCGGGTTCACCATTGCGACCGGCAATCTCGATCTTGTTCGCATGAAGCGAAATCTTATTCCCTTCGATCTTCAAGCTCGATTTCCCATTGCTTAGTTCTATCGTCTTGCTTGCTGAAAGCGATATGGTATGTTGCCCATCGATCAGGATCTGATTTCCACCCGTTTTGTCTCTGATAGTGATACCTCCAGCATCGTTCAGCTCTATGATATGGCCACTCTTACTGCTCCAACTTTTGATGTTGTTTCCAGGGCCTCCTCCAGCAGCTACTTTGCCATGAAATATCCCACCAGCGACGAATGGGCTATCCGGATGACGGGTTATTGGCTATCATACTCTTTCTTTTCCTCTTTAATCCAATTTCCTTTTATTACATCCCAATAGATACTCTCAAAATATTCTTTTTTATTCGTGAACCGTTTCCCATAAGATACAGTGTCTTCATGGGATTGATTTTCAAAGTCACCCCAATTCACTCCTTCAAAATGATGAGTAAAAAATGCATCATTGACTTCCCATTCCCCAGTAACATTTTTTTTGATGTAGCCTCGGAGCATATTATTCATTGCTAGTTTATGCAACTTTTCAAAACTTAAGGGGCTGTGAATATCTTTTTGATAGTGCTCTCGAAGAATAGCCATAGTCCCCCCCCCCCTAAAAAAATACCATTGATCTTTTATTTTAGCTCCATAGAGATACTCTACATCATCCATTTGACATGTAGTTTTATCGCACTGAATTAGAATTCCTGTGACCATTCTATCTTTTGAGGAATTAAAACATAGAACACTATCTAGCCGATAATTATAATACCAAACGGATTCGTATGCTGGCAGTTTTTCTGAACACCATAGATTCAAACTATCCAATACTAATCGGTAAACTTTCCCATATTCTTGTTTTCCAATAGCAGTTTTTGATAATTCCAAAATTTTTTGATCCCATTCTTTATTTTCTTGTCCATCCTGGTGACACGCCATCAAGAGACCAAGCAATAGCAGAGCTACATATTTATTTACGTGGTTTAACATAACCTGGTTCTTTTACGTCCCTTTTAAAAATCCATTTATAATTCCCAATCGAATGGCTTTGTAAAAAGCCCTTGGGCTCACCGTCTGGAATAAAAGCTCGGCCTCTCTTCTCCCTAATCGGATCTT
>CALLKE010000221.1 GCA_938008555.1 uncultured Pedobacter sp. | reverse complement strand
GACAAGAGATCGTGTATTTATATGTGAAGATTATTTTTTTGCCGCAAAAGTAATCGAATAAAAATACTGTTCTAATTTATTGTTCATTAAATTGAAAATTATAGGTCAATTTATGTTGATTTATAAAAATTATATTAACTAAATATTGGATTTTATTTAAAATTTATCTAAATAACTTTTTTGGGATTTTGCTTAAGTTTCAAAACAATATTCTTGGGAGCGAAAAATTTGGTTAAGTCCGCTCAAAAATGAAGTCGAAAGGTACCCTGCTTAAACTTCATTGGATGAAATTTAAACAGGGTCTATGGTTTAATACTAAAGTTAAAGGTGTCTGATAAAAGATGGATTTAATCGATAGACATCGGGCCGATAAACAATTCGGTAACAAAGCTGTATGGTTCATCGGTGTCAAGCAGCTTTGCATTGATGGCAATCTTTGCTTTCTTCTTGATTTCGCTAAATTTTCTTGTATTGTAAGTATGTTCTACATGTTGAATATGAACTTGAATTGTAGGGTGTTTAAGCCGGGGTTCATACTTGTTGATCTGTCTTTCTAAACTTCCGATGAAAATAGCTTTCCATTTTGCGGTCGTTATTGCATTGTCAAATTCAAACTCCCATACATCATTCCCAAAATCTGGATCAAACCTATTTTCCTGTTTTCTGGAGGTAATTAATAACATCAGATTGTGAGCAATGCTTTCGGCCATGCTACATGTTTTTAGTGTGCTTCGCTCAGTCAATAATGTTTGAGGATCAAAGGGTATTTTACAGCAAGCTTCGTTCATCGTGTTGCACTTTTATTTAATGATTTAATGAGTATGGTGTTTTTTAGGAGCAAAAAATCAGGCATGATATCGATGGGAAGATATAAGGATGCCTCACCGTGTGTTGCCAGTTCTTTTGAGATATTGGGGTTCCACTTATTCAAATCAGCGATGTCTACTGCAATTTCTGTGGCAATAATTCCCAGATCAAATGCGCTATTGATTTTTATAGTCGCTAAAGCGGGACTTGGAGGTTTTACAGTAACATCGGTTTTCTTATACTTTTTGATGGCTGAAATTCTATAATCTGCATACAAGAAGTTGAGCTCTTTAGTTACCGAGCAAGCTGTCATGAACTTATCGACATGGCCAATGGTTTCTGCTGGTAGAAGGGTATAATACTTTTCATACCTGTCAGATCCAGCTTGATGCATGGCATTGTCTACAGCTCCTTCACCACAGTTATATGCGGCCACGACAGTAATCCAGTTCCCGTACTTTTCATACAAATGCTTTAAGCTGTGACCAGCAACCTGTGTGCTTTTATAAATGTCGAATCTGTTCTGTGCAGATAATCCATAGCTGCCCGCATGCCCTACGGTGAATTGCCATAGCCCACCAGCATTGGCTCTTGAAACAGCATTTTTATTAAAACCAGACTCAATCAAGGCTAGGTTTCTCAATAGTTTAGGTAAGCCATTTTTTTCTAACATGTTTTCTATAAAGGATACTAAAGTGCTGTTGGCTTTTATGATAGCAGTATACATAGCCGCCATTTCTTTAGAGACCCCAGGTTTGACTATTTGCTGGGCCAACACCTGAGGGCTCATCAGAAACATGATTCCCACTATTTTAAATGCAATAAATCTATACAGCAACTTCATCTCGTATTTCAAGGACTTGCCAGTTCACTTGCTGTTCTTCAGTATTCCATGAGACGGCAATCTCTTGTCCATTTTTTACTTCTTCGCGAATAATCATTTTGGAGATAGGCCGAGTTAATTGCGAACGAATGATGCCTCCAATTTGTCTTGCGCCATACTTGCTGCTAAATCCAGTCACGGCTAAATTTTTAATTGCCTCATCGCTGATGCTGAACTTGATATTTAAGCGTGATAAAGCATCAAGCAAAGGTTTGAGCTGAATGCTGAATATCTGCTCGGCCATCGACTCGGTAATAGGAGCGAAGGGAATGATCTCCGTGATACGTGCTAAAAACTCTGGTCGGAAATGACCCGACATCATTTGCATTAAGTCTGTTGATGATGGGGCTTGGTTTTTCTCAAATTTTTCGACGATAGCTGCGCTACCAATATTAGAAGTGAACAAAATGAGGGCATTACTAAAATCTCCTTCTTTGCCGAGCTTGTCATGTATCTTCCCCTCGTCCATTAGTTGAAGGAATACATCAAACACCGATTGATGGGCTTTTTCGATTTCATCAAACAATACCACTGCATAAGGCTGCTGACGAATTTTGTTGACTAACATGCCACCCTCTTCATAACCGACATATCCGGGAGGGGCCCCATATAAAAGTGCTGCCGAATGCTCTTCCTTAAATTCAGACATATCAAACCGGATCATCGCTTTCTCGTCGTTGAATAGCAGCTCAGCGATTGATTTGGCCAATTCTGTTTTTCCGGTACCGGTAGGGCCCAATAAGAAAAACGAACCGATTGGCTGCTCAGCTTTGTTTAATCCGCTTCTGCTCTCAAGGATCGCATCTGAAAGCACCTTTAAAGCATGGTCCTGCCCGATGACTCTTTTCTGGAGAGAAGATTCCATATTCAGTAGTTTCTCTTTTTCCTGAGCCTGAATTTTACCAATAGGGATATTCATTTTGGCTGCCATCACAGCGGCTAGCTCTAGCTTCCCAACTTTTTCTCTTTTGATATCAGTGTAGCCCAATAGTTCCTCATACACCTTGTCTATGAGCTCTTGTATCTGCATACTATTTGCAGATGGATCTATTTGGGGTTGTTCTTTTAATGAACCCCATAAAATAGGGCTGATTCGGTTTTGGAGTTGATTGTAAATCCAATGCAGTTCTGCTACTTTTTCATTCTCGCTTTCAAAATTCGATTGCAATAGTACTTCATATTCGCCTTTCCATAGTTCCAGTTCTTTTTGTGACAATTCGTCAAGCATTTTGATGGCTGCCATTGTGCGGTCGAGCAAGTCGATGCCGGCATCAGGCAGTTTTTTGCCTTTTGCATATCTTTTGGCTAGCCTAACACATTCTGGAATGGCATCTTTATCAATTTCGATGTGATGGTGCTTGGTATACTGATCAGCGAGTATCGAAATCATTTTGACGCAGGTATTCATATCGGGTTCTTGTATGGCCAAAATCTCGAAGCGTCTGTTGAAAGCCTGCTCTGGTTCGATCAGTTTGCGGTATTCTTCGTGGGTGGTGGCGCCAATGACTGTTATTTCGCCTCGGGCTAATTCTGGCTTCAGTAGGTTGGCTAAATTACCTGTACCACTTTTACTATCTAATAGCGTATGTATCTCGTCAATAAATAAAATGCCTTTATCAAGTCGCTTACATTCATTGATGACTTTCTTCAAGCGATCTTCTATTTCGCCTTTGTACGAAGTGCCAGCAAAGAGTAAACTGGTGTCAAGTTCAAGTAAAACAGCATTATTTAGCTGAAGGGGCACATTGCCCTTCACTATTTCATAAGCAAAGCCTTCTACCAATGCGGTTTTACCTACGCCGGGTTCTCCCACGATAATTACATTGGGTTTGCTTCGCCGGCAAAGCACTTCAATTAAGGTTCGGGTTTCTTTTTCTCGACCGATAATAGGCTCTAAAGCTTTTTTACGCGCTTGCTCGGTTTTGTCTTTGCAATAAGCCTGCAAAGCGGCAAATGATGAAAATCCTGTGGTTTGATTGCCCAGCAAAATGTGATCTGAATCAATGAATGTATTCAAGGATGAGCTGTCTTTGTAGAGGTTAAAGATCTCGTGCTCTCTCAAAGGCAAGGATTTCAATTGCTCTGGTGTAAATGCGACATGAGGTTTAACAATAGCCGTGAATACACATACTGGAGTAATCTCGTCTAAGCCTAGCTTCATTCGGATATCATCCGCCTGCTCCAGTATTTTATCAATCTGATCGTCCGGTTGTATTTCCAAGGGTAATTGCGATGTTTTGGGATATTCCTCAATGCGCACATCTGCCCATTCGTAAAAGTATCCCGGATCTTTACCGAGTTTGCGTATGAAATCTAGCAGGCCTATATGCTTGTGTACTAGTGCTTGCAATAGGTGAGGCGCGCCATAGCGTTCATGGTAGTTTTCTTTTGCGATGGATTGGGCAATGTGAAGAAGATCTTGGGTTGTTTGGTTTGTGATTAGGATGTTCATGTAATGTATCGTATTGCCTTGTGTTTATGTAAAATTTGCTATTAAATGAAAAATATTAGTGGTCTCAATATTTGTTATTTAGCTTAAGTATTCAAAAAAAGGCAGCTAATGATATCATTATTGGCCAATAAACTATTAAGCAGATGTAACCAATTTTTCTGTTCTTCTTGGTATTCATCTTTGAGTCTTTAAACTCATTATAATAGTGATCGAAATGTTTCTTTTTGATAAAAATGTAATAGTTAAAAAGAAATAGCAGCATCAATAATGTTCCCACAACACCATCTTCTGAAGCCAGCAAAGATTCTAGTACATTAAAAATGTTGATGTCAACAAATTGATTTAAGAAATCTATACCACATAGAACTAATAAGAACTCAAAAATAACTAAGACCGCTATGCTGTAAGCATATGTGACAATTCTTTCGTTTTTGCCATCTCGGTATAATAGATTGAATATTAAAAAAATAAAAAATCTTACTGTTCTCATTTTTGTTGCTTAGCTCAAGTATCTAATTAAAACACTTAATGTTACACATATGGGTACATATAGTGCTAGGCAGATGTACCCAATTTTTCTATTCTTTAGGGTATTCATTTCTGCATTTCTAAACTCATCATAATAGCTATCCAATCGTTTTTCTTTGATGAAGAAATAATAGTTAGCTGGGCCCAATAGCGCAAAAAAAGCTACTGGAAAACCACGCTCGCCGAGAGAAGATCTAAGGGTTTTATAAATGTCGAAATCAACAAATAAATTCAAGAGATCTAGACCGACTAGGGCAGTAAAAAACTCCAAAAGGAGTATAGTCCCCAGCGTGGGCGTATATGGTTCAGTTCTGTCATTGTTTCCGTCTTTGTAGAAAAAATTAAACAGTACAAAAATGAAAAATCTTAGTGGTCTCATTATTTATTCAATGAGTATAGGACCTAAATAAGATCATTAGTATGATCCATATGGGAGAATAGGCTATTAGACAGATGTACCCTATTTTCCTGTTCTTCTTCGTATTTATTGGGTCATCTTTAAACTTGTCGTAGTAGCGATCAAAGCCTTTTTTCTTAATGAAAAAATAATAGCTCGGAGTGCCAAACAACAAAATTAAAGCCATTACCAAAACACGTGTTCCTCCACATAAGGATACGAGGGTTTTAAAAATGTCGAAGTCAACAAACAAGCTCAAAAACTCTATGCCAATTAGGACAGTAAGGAACTCCAAAAGAAGGATGGTCATCAGCGTGTGAGTATATGGTTCAGTCCTTTTATTGTTTCCGTCTTGGTATAAGAAATTGAACAATACAAAAGTGAAAAATCTTAGTGGTCTCAATATTTATTACTTAGCTAAAGTTTCTAATTAAAACGATTAATGCTATACATATGGGCACATAGAGTATTAGGCAGATGTAGCTAGTTTTTCTATTCTTCAGGGTATTCATTTCTGCATTTATAAACTCATTATAGTAATGGTCAAAACGTTTCTTTTTGATGAAAAAATAATAACTAGCTGTGCCAAATAGCGCAAAGAAAACCACTCCAAAGCCACGTGTTCCGCCACATGAAGATATGAGCATATGGGAAATGCTAAAGCCGGCAAATAAATTCAACAAATCCATGCCGGCTAGGACAGTAAAAAGCTCCAAAAGAAGGATAGTCCCCAACGTGGGCGTATATGGTTCAGTTCTGTCATTATTCCCATCCCTGTAAAAAAAATTAAACAGTACAAAAGTGAAAAATCTTAGTGGTCTCATTTTACTTATTCTTTTTTATAGCTACAAATACTGCCTTTCCAACCTGCCAACTTAATAGTACAACGCCTCCAATAGCGGCTATGGTGCCCCATATAGGTGCCAAGATGGTACCTAAAGCTAAGAGACCAATTACAAAGAACCCATCCCCCAATGCCGCGATGAGAATATTCTCCAAAGTAGGGTTCTCGATTGCTTCGAGAGTACTAAAGGCCGCTCCCAGGATGCCTGTCACCACCCCAGTTCTTCCTAAAATTTTAATAGGATTTAATTTCAAAGAACGGGCGGCAAGCTCAGCTTTGAGGATAACGAAATCGATAACGTCATTCATGATATTAAAAGCCTCAAATACTGTCGGGGAACTTTGAGTAGCAACAGCTCGTCTACTTGCGCTAGAAGCTATTTTTAAAGAGTCAAGCTCGCGTTGTAGCTTTGATCGCATAGCTAAAATCTCCGACTGAGACCATATGGATGTTCTCTGATTAAATTCTGGGCTATGCTTAAGGGCAAAAGCGAGTCTATTTCGAAGTTTTAAATTTTCGAAAGAATACGGGTTGTTAAGTGGATTTTGATAGGTAGGGCTAAAAGGGT
>CALLKE010000220.1 GCA_938008555.1 uncultured Pedobacter sp. | reverse complement strand
ATTTTCGATCATATTTTGTCCAAATATTACCTATCATACATTTAGATACACTACCGGTAATTCATCCCCGCTCGTATACCAAATATGTTTTGACTTAGATTTATTATCTGATAATAGCAACATAACCCTCGATAGGTTGGTATCCATTTTTAAGGTCTATTTCATAATAATAGGTGCCAGCAGGTAAATCGGCATTACCAAAAAGCCCCTGAAAAGTACCATCCCAAGGGGTCGAATACCCAATAGAAGAATATACCTGATACCCCCACCTATTAAATATTTTTATAATACAACCGGGGTAATTAGCTATTCCATTTATTTCCCATTGATCATGAATTCCATCGCCATTGGGCGTAAATAAATTGGCTGGCTTGATTGCAACTTCAGGTGCTTTAGTAGGTGTAATCTCTCCAATAGTAAAGGTGACGTAATCGACGGTAGAACATCCAGAGCTATTTTTAGCTTCTAAAACAACGGTTTTGGTTCCGGGTGTGTTATAAATGATATTAAAGGGTCCTGGGCTAGTGGCTGTGCTCATACTTGCACCATCGCCAAATGTCCATTTTAGATTAGTGTAATTACTCGAAAGGCTTTGGAACGTATAGATGGATGTATTGGGTATGCTTTGTGAGAAATTGATCTTAGCTACTGGTCCTAAAAATGTAGCAGTACCTCCAAATGAAAGTGTAAAAGTGTGATTGGTGCCGCTAAAATTATTGACCATTAAAGCGTATACATGATTTTGCTGCACTGTAATAAATTCTGTAAATCCATCCTCACCGGGAACACAATTGCCTGTAGGTTCTGCCAATGAAGTAGATGTTATACTGAGCCCTGTTTGAAGCTTTGGGGGATTGCATTGTGGACCGCCGAAAATGGAGCAACGAATGGATTTTGCCGATAATGCTGAAGATGTACAGTCACCACTTGTTCCTAAGTCGAACAGCGCCCAATCAATATCATCATTGGCAGATGGTGTTAATAGAAAAGTTAAAGTCCCATTATTTGCTGCAGTCCACTTATACCATTCGCTGTTTGATTCCAAGCCATCTCCACTAGTACATGCACCAAAACTTTCTCGAATGTTTCCAAATCCCTGCATCTCTATTTGTGAAAATGTTTGTGTATTGCATAAAAAGGCTGCTGTTGAACAATCTTGACCAACAGATAGTATGGGAGTGTAATTATTAATACAGAGTCTAAAAGTCCCAGTGTTTGTACCTGATACACTGAAATAATAAGTTTGCCCGATATCTAAACCGCCGGTGTATAAATTTCCATTATTGACTACTGTTGTAGCAGTAGCCGCAACCGTACCGCCATTACAATTTGTATAAAGTGAAATAGTAGGTGATAATAAGGTCGCATTTGGATTGTCACCATGACCAACCACTGTGATATTGATATTAGATCGATTTGCGACAAACTTAAACCAAACTGTTCCATTGGACGATCCTGTTGTGGTATATGCTGTATCTGCTGAACAATAATTAAGTTCACTGGGTTGATCTAGCAATGCTTGAGCAGTACTACAATTATTTCCTTGTGCATACCCAAGTTGACTTATTAGAACAAAGGATATGTATAGAATTAATTTTTTCATTTAAAAAATTTCATTAAAGTTAAAAAAATAGATAAATTTTTTAAGGTTAAGTTTTTCAAGAAAGGGCAGGGTAAACCCAGTTAGTAAATGCAATTTTTATCTTTGCCGACTGTAATAAGGATTGATTATGAATTTTATAGAAGAATTACGTTGGCGGGGCATGTTGCATGATATAATGCCGGGGACTGAAGAACAGTTAAATAAACAAATGACTGCAGGCTATATTGGATTTGATCCTACAGCAGATTCACTTCATGTGGGGCATCTCACTCAAATCATGACTTTGATTCATTTTCAGCGTGCTGGGCACAAGCCGGTTGCTTTGGTAGGTGGTGCAACGGGTATGGTAGGTGATCCTTCTGGGAAATCTGCTGAACGTAATTTGTTATCAGAAGAAATATTAAGTCATCATGTTCAGTGTTTGGAAGCTCAGTTGAAAAAATTTTTAGATTTTGATTGTGGTGCCAATAGTGCATTAATGGTCAATAATTATGACTGGTTTAAAGAGTTTAATTTCTTGGATTTTATACGTGATGTTGGGAAGCATATTACGGTCAATTATATGATGGCTAAAGACTCAGTGCGTAAGCGCCTGGAAGGTGAGGCCGGGATGTCTTTTACTGAGTTTAGCTATCAACTTGTTCAGGGGTATGATTTTTACTATCTCTGGAAAGAAAGAAACTGTCAAGTACAGATGGGAGGATCTGATCAGTGGGGAAATATTGTCACAGGTACCGAATTAATTCGTCGAAAAGGGGGAGCTTCCGCATTTGCAATTACTACACAGCTTATTAAAAAAGCCGATGGAACCAAATTTGGGAAAACAGAAAGCGGTGCTATTTGGCTGGATCCTGCCAAAACATCACCTTATAAGTTTTATCAATTTTGGATAAATACGAGTGATGATGATGCTCAATCATGGATTCGAATCTTTACACTCAAATCGAAAGAAGAGATAGAAGCCTTGGAACAGGAGCATGCACTTGCTCCACATTTGCGAATCTTGCAAAAGGCTTTAGCAAATGAAATAACGGTTCGAGTACACTCGAAAGAAGCTTTACAAATGGCGATCAAAACCTCTGATTTTCTTTTTGGAAATGGTTCTTTAGAATTTTTAAAAAGTCTAAGTGATACAGAGATATTGGATGTTTTTGACGGTGTACCACAATTTAAAATTGCCAAAGCTGAGTTAATAGTTGGCATTCATGCAACTGATCTTTTGGCCGAAAAGGCTGGCGTATTTACATCAAAAGGAGAGGCCCGAAAAATGATACAGGGAGGAGGAGTCTCTATCAATAAGGAGAAACTTAGTGACGCAAACCAAATCTTTGATGTTAATCAGTTGATCAATGATCAATACTTGGTGGTTCAAAAGGGTAAGAAGAATTATTTTCTACTAATCATAGTGTAGGTCTTCTAATCTCTTTCGACTGCTTTTTTATACATTTTGAGGCATCGCTCTCTAGCTTCTTTATGATCAACAATGGGTTCTGGATACGATAAATCGTTTAATTCTGGAACCCATTTTTTGATATAATGATGCGCCTTGTCAAATTTCTGTATCTGTGTGGTAGGATTAAATATTCTAAAGTAGGGGGCCGCATCAACTCCACTTCCTGCAGCCCATTGCCAATTCCCCACATTGCTCGATTGTTCATAGTCAAGTAACTTATTAGCTAAATAAGACTCACCCCACCGCCAATCAATTAGTAAATGTTTACACAAAAAACTAGCTACAACCATTCGTACCCGATTATGCATGTAGCCTGTTTGATTTAATTCACGCATGCCTGCATCCACAAGGGGGTAGCCCGTGTTTCCACTACACCACTTCTGAAATTTGATATCATTATTCTCCCATTGAATATCGTCATACTGAGGCTTGAAGCTTTTAGTACTGGTATGAGGAAAATGCCACAAAATTTGCATGAAAAACTCTCGCCAGATTAATTCGTTTAAAAAAGCCTGATTTTTTGTATGAATTGTTCTTGCAATTATTTGGCGAATAGATACTGCTCCAAAACGTAAATATGGACCGAGCATCGATGTTTTTGCTAAAGCGGGAAAATCGCGCGTTTCTGAATAATGCTCAATTAAATTATCTGAGATATCAAAAGGACGGACTTTTATTTTTGATTTTGAAAAACCAATCTCATCTAAACTTAAAAAAGGATATGCGTGGTTACTGATATGATGTAATAGTTTTTCGGAGGGAAAATTCTCTAACTCAGCTTCGGTGAATCTTTCTTTCCATTTTTTTGAAAAAGGAGTATAAACAACGTAAGGGCTTCCATCTGTTTTGATGATGTCGTTTTTCTCAAAAATAACTTGGTCTTTATAGCTTTTTAGGGTAATGCCTTTTGATTGCAAAAGCTCATCAATAGCTTGGTCTCTTTTTCGGGCGTAGGGCTCATAATCCCCGTTGATAAAAACATTTTTGATGTGGTTCTTTGCTAGTAATTGTTTCCAAACAATTGCAGGCTCACCGTAGAAAGTAGCGAGTGATTTACCCTGTTTTTGCAAGGTTAAATTTATTCCCGCTAAGAGCTGGTGTATAAAAGTGACACGTGCATCATCTTGAGGCAATTGATCTAAAATGATTTCATCAAAAATAAAGATAGGCAGCACCTCTTTAGCATAGTTTAGTGCATGAAAGAACGCGTGATTATCCTCAAGACGTAAATCTCGTCTGAACCAAAATACATTCATCTTTTAAAGTGCTAGTTCAATAGCTGGGTCCCAAAACAGTGTTTTAAAATCAAGCACCTGATCATCCTTAACCTGTACTCCTTCGTCGATTAGGAGTTGCATCATCTCATCAGATGTTCCAAAATGATGTTTTCCTGTGAGTAATCCATTTCTATTGACTACGCGGTGTGCAGGTACAGGAGGCGAAGCGGTATGGGCAGCATTCATGGCATAACCAACCATGCGTGATGAGCTTTTAGTACCGAGATAAGCTGCAATGGCACCGTATGACGTAACACGGCCTCTAGGAATTAATTGTACTACTTGATACACCTCATCATAAAACATCTTTCTGTCCATGTTTAGATTCTAAGAATGGTCGATTGTATTTGTTGTTAATTTATTAGGTACAAGAGAAAAATCAGTAGGAGCTTGAGGTAGATTATGTAAGTAGTTCATTGCAATTTTGTCAGCTACTGTGATAATAACATCTGCAATATTGTTCTTCGTGTATCCAGCAGCTAAAAAATTGTCAGTCGCTTCTTTTGCAATGTTTCCTTTTAAGGCGGTAACCTCATATGTGAAATGTACAAGCGCATTTAATCTTCTGTCAAAGGAAGCTGATCCACTACGAATTTCAAGAATTTGTTCATCCGTGAGCCCATTTATTTTTCCAATTATGGTGTGAGCTGATAGGCAGTAGTGGCAAGCATTTTCTTGGCTTGCTACTAAATTGATCACTTCTTTTTCTTTTTTAGTTAGGGGTTTTCTCGTGTTTTGAATATGAAGATTGTTTTCCAAACTGGTGTCTGAATATGCCATTGTTGTGTACGAATTAGGTATTAAACCTAAATTTTTGGGGAATTATGATTATTAATGATACGAATGAATAATAGAAACAGCTATTTGAAGGAGAACTTCAGATAGTTGATGTTTTTATTGTTTGCCAAATACTTCTTCTCGTAGTATGTTTTAATGGAGAGTATATCGGTTACAAATTCAGAATGATACAAATCTGTAGTAGAAATACTGAGATGAAGGTTTAATTCTTCGATTTTCTCACGCGTGTAAGTATAGAGTGCGTCATTATCTGTTTTTAAATGAACATTTGCTCCTGGTTTTAAAATGATTTTGTACATCTCGAGAAACCGAGGTGCTGTCAATCGTTTTTTCTCTCGGCTGATTTGTGGTTGAGGATCAGGAAATGTGATCCATATCTCAGAAACTTCATCGGCTTCGAAATAATCCAAGATGTTCTCTATTTGTATTCGAAGAAATGCCACATTTGTAATCTGTTCCTCGATAGCAGTTTTAGCACCACGCCAAATACGGTTGCCTTTATAATCGACTCCAACAAAATTTTTATCTGGGAATAATCGGGCCATATTGACCGTGTATTCTCCCTTTCCACAAGCGAGCTCTAGAACAAGTGGTTTATCATTTTTGAATTGTGTTTTACTCCAGTTTCCTTTTAGTGCTTTACCTTCTTCTAGTTCTAATACATGATCAAAGGTGGCTATTTCTGCAAAGCGACGTAGTTTATCTTTACCCATTCCTAATAATTAATCGGGCACAAAAATAGTATTATCTTAGCAGCCATGCTCAATTTTGGATGGAAAACTAATGTGGAACTGTCTTTTAAACGCCTTTGAGAAATAAATAAACAAATGAACAAAGATGCTAAAATTTATGTTGCTGGCCATCGCGGAATGGTTGGTTCAGCTATCATGCGAAAGCTTCAGAAAGAAGGTTACACGAATCTAATCAGTCGGACCTCAGCCGAATTGGACCTTCGAAATCAGCAAGCTGTCACTGATTTTTTTGCCTCCGAAAAACCTGATTATGTTTTTCTGGCTGCCGCCAAAGTAGGAGGGATTGTCGCCAATAATACTTACCGAGCCGATTTTTTGTACGAAAACTTAGCCATTCAGAATAATGTAATTCATAATTCTTACGTCACAGGAGTTAAGAAGCTGATGTTTTTAGGATCAAGTTGTATTTATCCAAAAATGGCTTCACAGCCGCTCAAAGAGGAATATTTACTCACAGGCCCACTAGAACCCACCAATGAGCCTTACGCCATCGCTAAGATTGCGGGAATCAAACTATGTGATGCTTATCGGGATCAATATGGTTGTAATTTCATTTCTGTGATGCCTACCAATTTGTACGGATATCATGATAATTATCACCTACAAAATTCGCATGTTTTACCTGCGTTGATCCGAAAATTTCACGAAGCAAAAATAAATGGAGATCCTGAAGTAAACATTTGGGGTACGGGTACGCCTAAGCGAGAGTTTTTATTTGCCGATGATTTGGCTGATGCTTGTTATTTTTTGATGCAAAACTATAATGAGCCGCATCTCATCAACATTGGAACAGGTGAAGATCTCAGTATTAAAGATCTTGCTTTACTGATAAAAGAATGTTTAGGTTATGCTGGGAATTTAGTTTTTGACAAAACCAAACCCGATGGCACTCCACGTAAATTAATGGATGTTTCCAAACTTCACAGACTAGGATGGAAACACAAAATAGAGCTAAAAGAAGGTATTCGTTTGGCTTATGCTGATTTTTTAAAGGAGGAGATACAGATTAAATAATCTCAGCTGCTAATCACCTAATCTAGCCTTCAATGAAAATCATTCAACATCGAATAAACACCCAAAGCCAATTGGCTTTAGTTGTTCCAGAATATGGAATAGAGATTGATCTCAGAGCCAATAATCAAGACATAATATTACACCACGACCCTTTTTGTATAGGTGAGCGTATAGAAGATTTTTTAGCTCATTATCAACATGCGGGCATCATTCTTAATACCAAAGTAGAGGGAATGGAAATCCGATTGATTGAGCTGATGCGTCAATTTAATATTGACGATTATTTCTTCCTTGATCTTTCCCTTCCTTTTTTGATTAAGACAATCAAGAATGGCTGCCATCAAGTTGCTGTGCGATTTTCGGAGTATGAACCGTTAGAGTTTGTTGCAAAATTTCAAGGTTTAGCTGAATGGGTTTGGGTCGATTGTTTTTCAAAGAATATTCTCACTCCAGCTGCTTACAATTATTTACATCGCTATTTCAAGATATGTATCGTTTCTCCTGAACTTCAGGGGCATCCATTGGAATGGATTGATGATTTTAAAGAATCATTCAGAAATTTTGAAATAGATGCAGTATGTACTAAAAAGCCTCAATTGTGGAAGTAAGAAGCTTATCAGAAATACCTCTTCATAACACCGATCTTGTTTTGTTGGATTTGGATAATACGTTATATGAGTACCAAAAATGCCATGAAAAAGCACTCCAAGCTATAACAGATATCATCCATGCACAATTAGGTACAAACAGGGAAGAAGTACGTGCACTTTATATGGAGTGCCGAAAAATAGTTAACAAGCATCATCATGGAACAGCTGCTTCGCATTCACGCTTGTTTTATTTACAAGCTATGGTCGAGAAGCTATGTAGCAGAACAGATGCTGAGCTAATAAGCTTATTGTACAAATCGTACTGGGATATGTTCATGGATGAGATGATTTTATTCCCCGATGCGCAACATTTTTTGGATACTTGTTTATCTAGAAAGATTCCCATCGTATTAGTTACTGACATGACCACCGAAATACAGTTTAAAAAGATAAAAAAACTTAATATTGGGAAATTTTTTCAATTTATAGTAACAAGTGAGGAGGCTGGTGCTGAGAAACCGGATCCATTTATTTTTGAAATGGCGATAGCAAAAGCGAAAACCATTTATGAAATCAAAAATATAGTAGTAGTGGGAGATGATAAGCGGAAAGATATATGGACACCTGATGTATATATTGTCAATTGCTATCATATTAGTGTTTCAAATTAAAAATAGATTAATGAAGAGTTTAAAATATAAACCTAGCTCTCACGCTGACAATAGAATGCAGTATGAAGGAGACGTGTCAAGAGCAAGAAACTATTTTTTTAGTGAGGCTCCTCTTAATTTAAAGTTTCTCTTAAAGAAGAGATTTGATTGGATGAATGAGTATATCACCAATACAGATAATGGCATTGAAGTTGGGTGTGGAACCGGTCTAAGTAAATTTTTTATAAAGAATGCAAACTTTAAGATTACTGATTATGCAGATCGTGAGTGGCTCGATGAAAAAATGGTGGATGCATTGAAAACACCTTATTCAAATGAAAGTTTAGATTTTGTTGTGTCTTCAAATATGATACATCATTTGCCATATCCAGTTTTGTTTTTTGAAGAGATAAGTCGAATCCTAAAGCCAGGAGGAGTATTGATCATTCAAGAGATTAATCTTTCTTGGTGCATGAGAAGCATTTTAAGATTGATGAGGCATGAAGGCTACGATTATACGATAGATGTATTTGATAGAAATCTAATATGCACAGATCCTGATGATCTTTGGTCTGCTAATTGTGCTATTCCTAATCTTTTATTTGATGATAAAGCTCTTTTTGAAAAAAATATTCCCTTCTTTTCAATGGAGCGAACTAGTTTTAGTGAGTTGTTTCTTTTTTTGAATTCAGGTGGAGTGATTGCTAAAACGAAATACATCCCCTTGCCACGGTTTATGTTAAAAATTGTTGATGGAATAGATGATTTTCTGATAAGTTTATCAAAAAAAACATTTGCATTGCAACGTCAAATTGTTCTTAGAAAGAGGTAGGTTTAGAAAATATAGATACAATATTCTTGAGATTTTTTTAAGAACTTATGGATTATAATGGTATTCATGTGATTACTGGAAGAAGAATGTTTTTACATCCAGTTCGAAACAATACATTTTTTTTATTTGGTCTGGTTCTTAAGTTAATTCTATCCTTCTTTTTTGCTTCTACTTATCTTAGCGATCTTTTTTCTCCTTTTATCAAGGCAGCCGTACAGGGCAATTTTTTTAATATTTATAAGGAATATCTACATGTAAATCCAATAGCATTTCCATATCCGCCAGTAATGTTATATATCATAGCACTGCCTAGTTATTTTGCATCATTAATAAGTAATGGTAGCGCGGCGATTTCTTCACTAGATATCTTTTTAGTTAGAATACCTCTGTTAGTGGCGGATATAAGTATTACGTTTATATTGATCAAGTGGTTGAGGAATACGTCAAATGTTTTGAAGTGGTATTGGTTAAATCCTGTGGTAATTTACATTTCATACATACATGGGCAGCTAGATATTATTCCGACGGCTTTTTTATGTATTTCTCTATATTTTCTTTTTCTTGATAAGCTGTGGCCTTTTGTGATTTTCTTGGCATTGGCATGTGCTACTAAATTTCATGTGGTCATTACGATACCTTTATTACTTATCTACCTAATTAAGACTAAAAAGATTTCTATTGTAAACTTGTTAAAGGGGGGGGGGGCTTTCATTTTGCTCCTTCTTTTGTTGAATTTTCCATTTATTCTACAGTCTGAGTACATTAAAATGGTCTATCAGAACGAGGAACAGGGAAAAGTATTCGTTTCTACCTTAAGTATATTCAGTCAATACCAAATCGTTCTCATTCCTGCATGCTACATGATTATGCTTTATCTAATCATTAGCTTTAATTTTATCAATAGAGATATTCTGCTCATATTTCTTGCACTCAGCTTTGGTATGATTACTTTTTTCATTGTCCCAGGGCAGGGTTGGTACATGTGGAATATGCCGTTTTTAGTGTATTTCATCATTCGATTTCAATTTAAGGCAAGTACCACATTCGTGATTTTAAACATTGCCTATTTTATCTTCTTTATCATTTTCCCAAAATCGGATTTCCCTCTGGTAGCACAATTTATAAACCCACAATTAAGAGAATCAGATAATCTATATGCATTTCTATCTCATCATGGTGTACCCGTGGATATGCTTGTGCAGCTTGCTTTCACTTTTTTACAAACAGCCCTATTATTGGTATGCGTTTCCATTTTTCGGATTGGTATACTCAAAATAAGAGGATACAAAATTTATCATCATCCTTACCTAATTGGAATATGTGGTGACTCGGGTACAGGAAAAAGTACCTTGTCAGCCAGTATACAAGATCTTTTCGGTAGAATAAATACACTTGTGGTGCATGGAGATGACATGCATCGATGGGAGCGAGGACATCAAAAATGGAACGAAATTACGCACTTGAATCCACAAGCAAATTGGCTCCACCGAGATTTGGCTCAATTAATAGATTTAAAGGCCGGCAAAAAAATATTTAGACAGCATTATGATCATGACACTGGAAAGTTTACAAAAAAGAAACCTGTCAAGTCTAACAAAGTTATTATCTATGAAGGCCTGCATTCTTTCTATTTGAAAGGGGCAAGTAAGATTTATGATTTAAAAATATTTTTGAAACCTTCTGAAGCGTTGAGAAGATATTGGAAGGTGAAGCGTGACACGCAAATGAGGGGTTATTCAAGTGAAAAAGTAATTGAGGCTATTGAGAAAAGAATGGGTGACTCGATGAATCATATTCTTAATCAAGAAGCAGACTCGGATATTATTTTCTCAATAGAAAATAAACATCGCGTTAATCCTAATGAAATAGTGGAAAATGACCCCGATATGTTCCTTAAAGTTATATGTCCAAATGATATTTATTTTGAGCACTTATTGGACATTCTACGATTGAAAACTAAACTAGCTATTACACATAGTATTGATCACCTGAAACAAGAAATAATTATTTCGGGAGAAGTAACAGCAGCTAGTATAAGTGAAGTTGCTCTTTGTTTAGGTTTAGATATAGAAGATCTAACTGGAGCAAATCCTATATGGGCTGATGATTATTTAGGCTTAATGCAAATTTTATTACTCTATCAAATTAGTACACAGCTCAGGAGGAATGGAATGTTTTTAAAAACAGAGATATTGTAGTTTATGTCGCAAGAAGTCATTCATGATATTCAATTAATTACTGCACCATTTGCAAATACCTGGGAACATGTGCAAGGGCCTGGTGGTAATACCTCGGTCAAAGAGCAAGATATGATGTTGATTAAAGCCTCGGGCTTTACATTTAAAGATGTGGGTAATAGTACAGGGCTTGTATGGACTGATAATCATCAAGTGATAAAAAACTTAAGTACTAGTTGTGATGATGGTTCTTTGGAATGCCCGCTCGCTAGGGTGATTAAATCTATTCCCGAAGGGCTAAGACCATCGATGGAATTTGAATTTCATGCTGCTTTGGGAAAATATGTGTTACATACACATTCTGTCTATGTTAATGTGATTACCTGCTGCATAGAATGTCCAAGCCTTTTGAATACAATTTTTTCAGATATTTCCTATGTGCTAGTGCCCTATATCATGCCAGGGCATCCATTAGCATCTTACATCTATAGAACAGTATCGAGCGGAGAGAAAGCACAGCTTTATTTTTTGAAGAATCACGGCATAATTGTTCATGCAGAGACTGCAGAAGAAGTTTTGTACATCTATGATCTGGTTCAGCAACGTATTATTGATTTTCTGAAATTGAGCATTGTGATTGAGAGCGATTCAGAGATTACAGGTTTAGAACGTAAAGAGTTATTCTTTGAAAAGATCAGTAATGGAATAGATCAAATGGAGATTGAAGATGTAAATGACCGTATTCTTGTTCCAGATCAATCCATCTTTTTTCGAAACAAAGTATCTGCTACTGATTCCTCAGCAAATGTGTATTTCGATTTAGAGAATAAGAAAATATTGATTAAAGGCTCCCCTAAATTTATCGAAGCTGCTGAATCCATGTTGAAAATGATTTATTACATCCTGAGCAATCAGAGGTATTTAGGATTAAAGAGTGAGTTTATTTCAAAAAAAGAACTGGACGTATTGCATGGTTTATCTTCTGAAAAGTATAGAGCCTCCATTTTATAAAATCAAATAACAATGCAAATTATTATACCCATGTCGGGAGAGGGTTCTCGATTCAGAGCAGCGGGATACCAAACACTAAAGCCATTAATTGAAGTGAATGGGAAGCCCATTATTGCACACGTGGTCGATATGTTTCCAGGAGATCACGAGTTTTTATTTGTTTGCAGAGAAGATCATGCTCAGCAATATGATTTAATAACATATTTACCATCCTTATGTGAAAAAGCAACTGTTGTGACAATTCAGCCACATAAATTGGGACCTGTTTATGCTGCATTGCAAGCCAAAGAGCAGATTAAGCGGGATATACCCACAATGCTTTCTTATTGCGACTACTTCATGAAATGGGATTTTAATGATTTCATCAAAAAAGTAACACAAAGCGATGAAGATGGAAATGTTATTTGTTATCATGGCTTTCATCCACATTTGCTTCATCCTCAAAATGTGTATGCCGGTTGTCGAATCAATGACAAAAATGAATTGCTCGAAATCAGAGAAAAATATTCATTTGAAGAAGATAAAACTCAAGGACATCATTCGGGAGGAGCCTATTACTTTAAAAGTGGACAATTGTTAATAGATTATTTTATGAGATCTATCGCCGCTCAGAACTCCTTAAATGGTGAATTCTATGCGAGCATGGTTTATAATCTTTTGCTTCAAGACGGGTTAAAAGTAGGTGTGTATGATCAAGTACCTCACTTCTGTCAATGGGGAACGCCAGAAGATCTAGAAGAGTTTAAATACTGGACTGACATATTTGTAAAATACGCATATCAATGATTACGATTATACCCATGGCAGGAAGGGGCGAACGTTTCCTGAAAAAAGGATATCAAACACCTAAACCATTAATTCCAATAGGTGATGTCCCTATGGTCATCAAAGCAGTTTTAGATTTACCAAAGGCAGAGAGGCATATTTTTATTGCTTTAAAGGATCACTTGAAGAATTTTAAAATTGATGATTACATCAAAGAGTACTTACCTCAGGCCCAATTTGTTTTATTAGATCAGGTAACAGAAGGACAAGCTTGTACTTGTTTGCTTGGTTTCGAGCGTATTGATTTAAATGAAGAAATATTAATCGGTGCTTGTGATAATGGGATGATTTTTAGTCGAGAAGCTTTTGATGAATTAAAACAAGTGTCGGACGTAATCGTTTTTACTTTCAGAAATAACGTTACCGTAGTTGAAAAACCTGAACAATACGGCTGGGTGAAAGTTTCAAATAATGGAACTGTAGAAGAAGTTTCAGTCAAAAAACCAATTAGTAGGAACCCACAATATGATCATGCTATTGTTGGGGCATTTTGGTTCAAAAAAGCTGATATTTTTAAAAAATCTACAGAAAAAATGATTTCAGAGGGCAGAAGAATCAATCGCGAGTTTTATGTAGATGAATGTATTAATGATGCAATTGCTTTAGGGTATCGTGTTTCAGTTTTCGAGATAGATAAGTATATCTGTTGGGGCACCCCAAATGACTATGAAACATTTAATTATTGGAAAGCGTTTTATCAAGAGTCTGTATGCTATCAATAGTTATACCTTGTTATAATGAATCGGGAAATATCCATTTGTTGATGGAACGATTTGCTGAAGTTGCAAAAGCAAACGAAGATATTGAGGTCATCTTTGTTGATAATGGATCGACAGATAATTCAGCTGAAGTTTTTAAATCGGAGCTAAAAAAATATTCCATTTTGCCTTTTCGAGTTGTTAGAATAGAAAAAAATCAGGGATATGGGCATGGAATTTTAGAAGGGCTTCGTAATGCCAAGGGTGAAACGCTAGCCTGGACACATGCTGATATGCAAACGGATCCATTAGATGTGCTTACAGGATTTGATTTATTTAATAAAAATAAAGGCAAGTATTCCACACTCTTGATAAAAGGCAAACGAAAAGACCGACCATTTTTGGATGAGGTTTTTACTAAAGGCATGGAGTTATTTGCATCGGGTATGTTAAAAGCTCGCTTAAATGATATCAATGCACAACCGAAAATATTTAGTAGACAATTTTTTGATGAAATTCAAGCGAATGCTCCTTTAGATTTCTCGTTAGACCTATACTTTTTATATCACGCCAAAAAATATGGACAGGTGTTAGACTTTTCTGTTTACTTTAATCGTCGTTTGCATGGCGAAGCTAAAGGTGGTGGTAGCTTAAAAACAAAGTATAAGCTTACTAAAAGGACATTCAATTATATCTGTGATTTTAAAACAAAGAATATTGATGGGAAATATTAAAATAAATCGTCTGTGGACTGTGTTTCTTTCAGGTTTAGTAAGTTTATTATTTGTTCTATATCATTTCTCTGAAATGCTGTTCTTGAGAGGCAGAGGTGTGTTGAATGAGGCAATTGGTTCAGGTGATCAATATTTGGAAAGACTTTCATTTTATCCAGATCGCATTCAACATTTATTTAGTACAGCTACCGCTTATTTTCCAGGGGTTAGTTATTTAGCTGTTGCAGTTAAATTAGTATTTGGAGAAAGTTTTCAAGAAGAAATCCTTCTTCTAATAGCCGTACTTGTATTGTTGGGTTATATCGTAGCACAATACTTTGTTTATAAGAGGTTTGGAGGTAAAGCAGACTATTTACAATACTTGCTGTTTTTTATATTAATTACCCATACTGTTTTTTGGGAGTTTATTAATTTTTCTTGTGAATTTAAGCCTGATACATTGGCATTTCTATTAGGAACACTTGCCTTTTTGACTGTTATTAGTAATAGGAAAAACTATTTGTCTTACATCTCGATCGTTTTATTTAATTTTTTAGCAATTGTTACCAAGCAGCAGTATTTGTTTTTTTGTTTAGGCCTTAATGTGGCTATTATTTATATCTATTGGAGAGAAACTAAGCAAATGATCATTTATTTAGCTTGTTTCCTCTTTTCATCAATTGTAGCTTGTTTTTTATTGTTAAATGATACTAATCTTTTGTATTATGCCATTGAAGCTCATCGAGGAAGAGGATATGGATGGCTCAATTTTTCAGCTACACATTTAGGATTGTTGCTTTTTACAATTAGTGTATTGTTAACAATAAAAATTTGCTGGACAAAGGAGCAAGCTATATTTCTTTTTCAGAAAGTTAAGGCAAATAGATTATTCGTTGCTTACATAATGATCGGTGCTTGCATTTTGATTATGCAGTTAGTGTCTGCTGCAAATTTTGGTGGTGGATTTGCTCCAAATACCTCTTTTGCACTAGCATTTTTTATGCCTGCTTGTTTAATGCTATTGGACATGCTTGAAATTAATTTTTTTAAAGGCAGTACTTATCTCATATCACTAATAGTTTGTTTTATGTTTTTCAATGCATTGCCTCAGAACTATTTAAAAGTAAGAGATTACTATATAAATAGGACAGACGCTATTCATATACTTGAATATTTTAAAGGTAAAAAAGCCATAATTTCACCTGATACCTATGTTCTTGCTCGTAAAGCAGGCCTCCATGTCATAGCTGATTTGGGGACATACTCTCATTTGAATACTGGTATTTATAAAGGAGCTCTTGACACTAGTATATTAGATTTGTATAGGAATAAAGTTCAAATAGAGTTAATACCAAGTGATCCATATGGTCATAGAAATAGGCCCTCTTTCTTAGATAAGTTTGACTTTAAACCATATCAAACATCAAACATATTATTGCAAGGTTCTCTTTTTTTTAATAGGCAAAATTGAATGCTTTTTACTGCTTCTATTTGCGTGAAAAATCAATACGGGATTTTATTCAAATCATCATTATTCTAAAGTTTAAATAACCTTGTGGAGACTAAGATTATTAGAATTAATTGGGCAGCTATTTTAGCATTTTGTACATTTTGGACCTATGCATTTTATGCCGCAGTTAGTGGGCAGAATAAAGCTATCTTTTACAGTTCTACCTCCGTGCTTTTTTTTATTGGCTCATCGTTGATCTTGACGAGTATTTTCATCCTTTTCTTGGTGGTCTACTTCTATAAGAAAAAAATCTTTGAGGATGAATTTAAATATTGCATTCTGGATAGAAATGTATTAATCCTTTATTTATTAGTCATGTTATTGCTCTCATGGCCTGAGCTTAATAATCAAATTAATGGAGATCATTTATTCCACGTTACAGTTGCCTTGATGCATGCTACACAGGTGACATATCTTCTAGCAAAAAAGATCCTTCCTATTGAGAGTTTTGAATTTAGGAATGTTGTATATGTTATTAATACGTTGCTATTAATAGGTTCCTGTATTTTTATATATGTGACAAATAAGTTGCCAAGGTTAACCAAAATTATTTTATATACTTCCATATTTTTTTTATTTCGTTTTGCAGTAATTTACTTAGGAGGAGGATATCAAGATCAGCATCCACCTCTTAGACTATTTCCTATATGGCTAACTTCTACCATTTTTTATCCTAGTAATTTTTCTTTCAGATTTTGTCAATTTATTGGTTTAATAATATTGATGTTTATTTCCTATAAGTTCACTTATAGATATTTTTCTGCTATTAAAGCTATTTTATTTGGATTTGTAGTTGGGACAATTCCCATCTTGTGGCATGTAGGTGTGTTAGTGGAGTTTTCTATTTGGAGCTCTTTGTGCGTTACTTACCTACTCTATGTCTTGTTAAACAAAGCTTTTAATGAAAATTACACTTTTAATTTAGTACGGATTTCTTCTGTTGTATCAATAGGTATTTTACTTCGACAACCTAATATTGCTTGTGTGTTTTTATTGATGGTGATTTTTTTCTATTCATACTATTATGAAAACCATGATTCATGGAGAAAGTTTTTGATTTATTTATTTCCACTATTAATAGCACTTCCATTCACTCTAAAGAGTATGTTGATGGGTACCCCAGCTACCAATTCTGAAGCTACCAGTACCGTACTAAGTGGAGTTTTTCTTTCTATAACGTCTAAAATTGGTTTTTACGGCATAGTTAATGGGGCTTTATACTGGATTGTATTTATCCCATTTATTCTGCTTCTTTATAGAAAGAATGAAATTATTGCGGGGGCAATACTTCTATTTTTATTGATGGACTATATCCAGTTTTATTCAATAAGGCGTGTTTTATGGGGAGCGGGGAAGTATCAAGCTGAATATGTTATACCCTTTGCCGTTATTGGATTTTTCTTGTTCTCTTATTTTTGCATTAGAAAAAAGTATATATACATAGTTACAAGCATTTTGTTGGTGAGTGTAAATATTTATGTTTTCAAGAATATTTACAATTTCAATAAATCATCTAATAGTTTAAAATACAGCTACTTTGATGATGTTAAAAAATTATTCGGTTGCATCATACTATCTGAGTTTGTCTATCCTTACAATAAAGCACTTGTTGCGGTGAAAAATGCTGGATATAGCGAGCATGTTTACCTGTGTGGCACTGTTTATGGGATACTACCCCAAATTCTTGCAGGATATATTATCAAAGATGTAGTGATTAATCATCATGATTTAGAAAAAACAAAGGGTGTCGATGGTGGATTTTTGACCGAGGATTTAGCAAAAAAGTTGAATGATAATAGAAACGTCAAAATCATACTTTTTGAAGATTTGGATTCTTTGACCACCAATTACTTGAAGCTAAATGGTTGGAGTAGTTGGAAAAGTTTTTATGACCAAAAACATAAAAGTAGAATAGAAGGGTTGATACGCAGCTCGGAAACGATTACTCGTTGAATACCTTATTCTCAATTTCTTTCCAAATAGCCTCCTGTTTGAAATTCTCCACGATAAAAGCTCTCCCATTTAAACTATGAATTCTGCCAATGTCTTTATGCTTTATGTAATAATTAATTTTTGAAGCGATAGCGTCAGCATTGATGGTGGTAAATAATCCCGTTTGATTAGGAATTATTGCATCACGACATCCTGTGGCCATTGTAGTAATAACAGGCAGCTCCATTGCTGAGGCTTCTAAAACAACAGTGGGGAATCCTTCGCGGTAGGAGGGTAAAATAAACGAATTCATTAGCTGATAATATGCTATGGGATCATTAGTTAACCCCACATGAACAATGGAAGAATCTGTGTTAATTGCACGAATAGTTTCGAGCGGTAGTTGATCTTCTTCCTCAAAAGGACCAACTAGTAACAGTTTAACGTGTGAGTTGTATTCATTTACAATTTTCCAAGCATCAATTAGCTCTACTATGCCTTTGTCTTTAACTAAGCGTCCAACATAGCCTAGTACATAATTTCCTGCGAGACCTAACTTTTTTGATAGTTCAGAGGCAAGTGATTGATTATTATTTTTACTAAACTTGACAACATCAATACCGTTACAGGTACCCCTTCCTAGAATAATATTCTTACTAGGGTGACTTAGCTTGCATTGATTAGATATTTGCAATACAGAGGGACTTACACAAATTACTTTTGTTGCAATTAAGCCAGTAAATTTTTCAATCTCTTTTAATAGCCATCTTTTTAATCCTGTAGATGTTTCGTACATGATCCCATGACGAAAATAAATTCTTTTTTTTATTCTACCAGATAAGTAAGCGGCAAGCATTCCCAGTAATCCCCCTTTGGGTGTATGTCCAATTACAATATCTATTTTGTTTTTTTTGATGTACTTAATTAGTGATATAAGTGAAACAAAATCACGTATTGGATTTATTTTACGTGTTATAGTGACTGAAAAAGCCTTAAACTGTTTCTGCTTAGCATACTGTTCTAGATGTTCAGACTGCGAGCAAGCAACATGAAACTCGATCCCCTTCTTTTGAAAATAATCAAATTGATCTCCAAAATAATAGGGTAAAACAAATGATATGTTGACAACATGTAGTACTTTGTGAGGTTTCATTTAGACTAGAAATTGAAACATAGATATCACCAGAGTTACTTTGTAAGAATTCTTAAGTCTTAAGTGCCCTTATCCTTAATTTTTGTGCAAACTTTGGGAAGTATTATCCTCTTTATATTTTGCTTAGGCATTTAAGCTAATTGATTTGAATATCTAGTTATGGTTTTTTAATTTAATGTTAAATGGTTTCTTGTACCAGTTCTTGTTCATGCATGGTTGCTCTAATAATAGAAAATGGGTAGTGTGTCTAAATAGTCGATAGTATTAAATTTGGGTGATACATAACAAGTTTGATTGCCGCCCAATGATTCAAAACTTTCTTAGAGAAAGCAGTAGTTCTTCGAATAAGCCTTTTGCAAGCCCCTCTTAAATAGGTGTTTACTCCTTCTATGGCTTTAGTAAATTCTTTTCCAACCTTATGTTTTTCCGCTGGAAAAACTACTCTAAAAGCTTCCCAATGATCGGTACACCAGTAGTCAATTTGGATATTCTTTAGTCGGTTATATAACTCCAGAATAGTTTTCTTACTTCGTTTTCCCATTGTTACAGCTAGTATTTCTTTGGTTTGAGCACAGTAAGCACATAAAATCCAAACCCTTTTATGCTTGGTTTGAACAAAGCTGTAGAGCTCATCTACTTGAACCTGATCATAATACTCATATCTGGGTACTAGATTAATAGATGCATAAGAGCCTGTTAATTTTGAAACACAATTTTTACTAATAGATAAGACATAGGCAATGTCTCGGATGCCGGAAACTCGAATGAGCATTTTACTAGCTAAATCTTTGATCCCAGGATTCGCTCCCGGATAAAAATAGCTCTCTTGGTACGTCTTCATGCACTTTTTACACTTGTAGATCTG
>CALLKE010000219.1 GCA_938008555.1 uncultured Pedobacter sp. | reverse complement strand
ATGGCGGTGAGCGTGAAGTGTATTTTACGCGCTATGCCACTTTTGGGGTGAGTTTAAATTCCATCCCTTTTGCTTCGCTGGCGCGGATAAGTGATTTGCAGCAGCAAAAGAAACGTGCAGATGATTTACGGACTGATCATGAGGCACACAAAGAGCATGTAGTGAAACGGACAGGTGAATTACAAGCAGCTCATGAGGCACATAAAGAACATGTGGTTAAACGAACTGGTGAACTGCAATCGGCGCACGACTCACTTAAAAGTAGGGTTACTGGCCTAGAAAGAAACCATGAATTTGTACCCGGAATGATCATGGCTTGGAGCGGATCTATTCTTTCTATTCCTAAGGGCTGGCAGCTTTGTGAAGCGCTTAAAGATCGATTTATTCTGGGTGCTGGTGGGAGTTATGGTGTGGGTGCAACGGGAGGGGCAAGGGAGCATCAGTTGACTGTGGATGAGATGCCTTCGCATTATCACCAGCAAGGATCGGAGGGCTTACATAGTCACTATGGTGGTGGGACTTACAAGTCACATAGAGATTGGCGTAAGGATGGAGGTCCAATGTATCATGGTCAAAACACCTCTACAGTCGGGGCTAGTCTACCACACAACAACATGCCCCCGTACTATGCTTTGGCATACATTGAATATGTGGGGTAGAAATCATCAGACAAAAAAACGAATAAAAACTCATGGCCAAACAAGATAAAAGCAAACTAAAAGGCTGGTTCGAAACCGGCAAGTATCCCACCCAAGAACAGTTTTGGGATTGGATGGACTCCTATATTCATCGAGATGATCAGCTACGCATCAGTGCTAACTTTCCGGAGCTAGATGGAGTGTTACAGCAAAAAGTAGACAAAGAGGTTTTTAAATATCATTTCGAAAATCAGAATAATCCACACAAAGTCACCAAAGAGCAAATTGGACTGAGCAATGTCGATGATACGGCGGATGCCAATAAACCAGTTTCGGTAGCTACACAAAGCGCACTGGATTTAAAAGCAGATAAACTGGTTTTTGACGAGCATTTAACGAATGTGGCCAATCCGCATCAAGTCACTAAGCAGCAAGTGGGTTTGGATAAGGTGGACAATACGGCCGATGTGGACAAGCCTATTTCCAATGCGGTACAAATAGCCCTTCATCAAAAAGCAGATTATCCGCATTCGCATCATATCACTACTCTAACCGGATTCGATACCGATGCTACCTTGGCTGCCAACAGTGATGAAAAAGTAGCTTCGCAGAAAGCGACCAAGGCGTATGTGGATGCGGTGA
>CALLKE010000218.1 GCA_938008555.1 uncultured Pedobacter sp. | reverse complement strand
CCCCTAAGCTCAGCGTAGGCGTACTCTTGCCAATCACAACCAACGTACTGGTCACTGCTTGATTATAGTTCGCATTCGCTCCTGCGGTGGCCGTGAAGGTGATTGATCCTGCTCCGGTGCCCGTTAGCTGACCGGTACTCGAATTAATCGTCGCACTACCACTCCCTGAACTGAAAACACTGTACGTAATCACTTGCTGCGTAATAGAAGTACTTGGACTGCTACTCGCTGTTATGCTCGCTGTATGGTCTACTGTTAAACTATTCGCCGGTAGCGTTGGATTCAACGATAAACTCGGAGTCGAAGCATTAATCGTAATTAAAACTGTCGAGCTGCTCGCATTATAATTCACCGTACTCGAAGCCTGGGCAACTAAGCTCACACTGCCTGTACCTATAGACAGAACCAAACCACTATTCACATTAACTGTCGCTGAACCTGAACCTCCAATAATCGAATAGCTGATCGTACCACCATTACCTACACTATTGCTGGCCGTGATGCTCTGCGTTTGATTCGTCAATAAAGTATAGCTCGCAGATCCAAAAGATAAAGTTTGTACACCCACTCCAATCGTAATCACCAGCGTACTCGAAATCGCATTATAATTCCCATCAGACCCCTGAAAGGCAGCTATCGTCACAGACCCTGAATTGATCGCAACCATCAATCCCGTATTCGCATTGATCGTCGCACTGCCGCCGCCTGAGCTGCTCAAAATACTGTAACTGATGCTCCCACTATCGGAAATCGTTGCTCCTCCTGGAAGCGTAGTCAATCCCGTCGCTGTTGCAGAGCCATTTACAGAAAGGTTCACACTCGTACTGGTTAGCGATAGCGTAGGCGTACCCTTACTAATGGTAATCAACGTACTCGTGGAAGATGCATTGTAGTTCGTATCTCCGGCAGAACTCATCGTCAGCGTAATCGCTCCTGAACCTAAAGCAGTAATCAAACCAGTTGATGCATTAATCGTCGCACTACCGCTGCCCGTGATGCTATAAATCACCTGTCCACCACTGCTCACATCTGCACTCGTGCCCGTGATCGCCGTTTGTGTCAAACCTACACTCATCACATTACTCACCCCTAAGCTCAGCGTAGGCGTACTCTTGCCAATCACCACCAACGTACTAGTAACCGATTGATTATAATTCGTATTCGCCCCGGCAGTAGCCGTGAAAGTGATTGATCCAGCTCCGGTGCCCGTCAACTGACCTGTGCTCGAGTTAATCGTCGCACTACCTCCACCAATGCTTGAGCTAATACTGTAACCGATCGTTTGACCCGTCGTACTCGTAGCCGGATTACTACTAGCAGTGATCAACACGCTATGATCAACCGTTAAACTATTCGATCCCAAGGTCGGGCTCAAGGATAAAATGGGCGTACTTGCCCCAATCGTAATTAACGTATTGGTCGTGGCACTGACATAATCAACCGTTGCAGTAGAGGAGGCCACCAAATACACCTGACCCGATTGTGTAGCCGTCACTAAGCCTGTACTCCCATTTACCGTCGCTGAGCCGGAGCCCCCTGTTGCGCTAATGCTATAGGTTATAAGGGCTGCACTTGTGATGGATCCTGCTGTAGCCGTGATCGTCGAAGTTTGACCTACCACCATCGGATAATTATTTTGAGCAAATGACAAACTCTGCACACGCTTCACCAAACCTACCGTAAAGCGGTCTCCATTCACTAAACTAATACCCGAAAATTGGTACGTATTGCTTGTACCACTCACCAACACCGCTGATTGAGTCAACGTACCCGAAGCAATCGAAGAGCTTCCAAAATTACCTACGCCTCGATCAATCAACAAGCACAAATCCGAAACCGAGTAAGGAACCGTACTCGAAAAAGCACCTGTTAAATTGAATTGCAAGGCCTCTGTGCCTACCAGCGTACCCGTTAGCTGGTCTTTCCATACACGACCTAAACGCATTCGCATCGGCGTGGCTGTTCCGGGATTACTTGATAAATCACTTGTGTTAGTCACACTTGTGGTAATCGCATTATTACCTACCAGCAAAAATGATTTATCTACACCAAAACTGCCTGTGTTAGCTACATTCGAGCTTGTAATCGAGCCAAGGCCAAAAGTCAGAATATCGGCACCTGTAGCACTCGTAGTTTGTTTCTGATTTAATCCACTATTATCATCCCGACCAATACCTATCACCGTATTGGTATAGCCTGTGTTAGCCACTGCTCCCCATATGGTGCTACCATCACTCGCTAAATAGTTAGGTACAGCTGTTGGATCTAAGTGGATACCATATTTCATCGCTAAGTAGCTACTTATTTGAGTGAATGCTGTCGCCGTAATAGGTGCATTATAGTACAGAACTTCTGCTATATCTCCCTCATATTGAAAATTACCACCGCTAGTATTATTACTGTACCACTGTCCAATATAGAAGGTAGATCCATCTGTAGCCAGATTAGTACTCGCTGATAAGACCTGCGTAACCAAAACACCATTGTTTCCGCACTGGAGCCCTGTGGTACTATTGGGTGACGGAAACCTAAACGCCGTTATATAGGGGACTCCTATTGTTGCTGACGCAGAACCTCCATAATTCGGATCATGACCATGAGTAGTGTAAGCTAAATATTGAGAGCTAGTATTATTGGTATAAACAATGCTAGCCCCAACACCACTACTAGCACCATTATTATCATATATTTCAAATACACCTGAGTAATTTGGATTTCCTGCAGCTACAGTTGAAACTACAATGGCTGTACCTGCAAGTTGTGCTGTGGGAAAAGTCCCGCCTAAATATTCGGTGGAGATAGGGTTTAAAAATCTCACTACAGGATTAAAATTTAGTCCTGTAGTAACAATTGTATTCGCTGTTGCTGTCTTTGTTGCTTGACCGGTAGGAGATATACTATTCGACTGATCATTCCATTGCGATACATTGCCTATCGTTGATGACACCCCTTTATCTGCCCGTAACCACAGTGCTATATTAGTACTTACGCCCCCAGGAGCCTGGAAAATTTGAACAACTTGACTAGCTGAGCTTGAGTAATAATTACTATCACCCGCCGAGCTAACGGTAAGAGTAACTTGGCCTACGGTAGACGCTGTAACCGTGAATCCGTTAATTAGCACAGCTCCATTGTTACCATTCACTCCCAGCCCGTTGGTGCTACTTAATGTAACAATTCCCCCTCCTCCATTCAATGCTGTAGTCGTTGCCGTTGCGGCCAGGGATGTATTGACTGCTATCAGGCTAGGAAATACGATTCCCAATGTGGGTGTACCCTTACTGACCGTAATGAGTTGACTCGTCGAGGCTGGCCTATAATTGGTATCCCCAGCTGCTGTCACTGTCAAGGTGATATTGCCCACGCCAATTGCTGTCAAATTACCCAAAGCATTTACCGTAGCCGAACCTCCTCCAGTAGTCGTTGTAATACTATAGTTAAGCGCATTAGCAGAACTAATTAAACCAGTTGGTGAGATCGAACGTTGAACAGTAATGGATAAACTACTACCGATTGATGCCGTATTTAACGAAGTAATCGTGAGTGATTGAGTCAAACGTTGATATTGGAAAAATACAGCCACATTATTATTTGTACCACTCGTTGTGGTTACAATATCAGGCCAGCCATCTCCATTCATATCACCCACGGCCAAGCCTCCCGTATTAGTAGAACTGATCCCTGAAATATCCAGCTTCGCAGTAAATGACAACGAACTAGTCGATGCATTAGACAATACTGACACCGTACTACTCGCCGAATTCGCTGTTACTAAATCTACATACCCATCCCCATTCATATCGCCGATGGCTAAACTTAATGGACTTGGACCCGTAGTGGCCGTCATACTAGTGGGAAAACTAATCGTGCCGGTGACAGAATTAGACATAAATACCGATACCGTATTCCCGCTCGTATTATTACATACCGCGATGTCTAAAAAGCTATCTCCATTAAAATCTCCTACAACAACCGAACTTGGACTACTTACACCCGTAGTTAAAGTAGCGGATAAAGAAAAGGAAATGGTTCCTGTAACAGACGTATTCCGAAAAACTTGCACATTATTAGACCCCCAATTGGCTACCACCAAATCAATCTGACCATCCTTATCAAAATCACCCACCGATAAGGATCGTGGGGTCGTACCCGACGTAACGGTCTGCTGACCAACAAAAGCAATCGTACCTGATACCGATAGATTGCGAAATAACAACACACTCGTCCCGCTATTGCTGAGCACTAAATCTGGACGACCATCTCCATCAAAATCAGCAAGGGCTATTGATGATGGACTTGTTCCTCCTGTAAAGGTCACGGCTTGTGTAGTAAAACTAATCGTACTGGTAGATACGTTTCTGAAGATGGAAACCAAATTTGCACCTGAATTCACCAGTGCTACATCGGGGCGACCGTCGCCATCCATATCACCCACCACTACGGAGGAGGAGACAGACCCAGCTGCACCCGTTAAAGTAATTACTGACCCAAAATTGGTCGATGTCACGCCTGCTACCGACGTGGTATTAGGAAAGATCGATAGCGTATTATTGGCATTGGCTACCACCAAGTCAGGTTTACCATCCAGGTTCAAATCTGATAAGGTCACATACGTAGGGGCTGACCCTGCTGAATAACTCGACTTGGGCCAGAATGAATTATCTCCTGTGGGACTGTAGGTGGATACAAAAGGAATTGCAGAGTAGCCTGTCGTATTATAAGCCAAATTCGTCACCGATATATATTGATAATTCGTTCCGGCTGGTACTGTTACAGTAAGAGTCGTACTCGTAGCTCCTGCTTGAACTGTAGCTTGTTCAGCTCCAAAAAACACCACATTTTGACTCGCAGTAGAATTGAAATTTTGACCTTTTATGGTTACCGTTGTACTTATAGGACCACTCACGGGCGTGAAAGATGTAATGATAGGCGGGGCAGCTACAATCACATTGCGGATTAAGGAAAGAGTTCCACTCGTACTATTGGTTACTATCACATCGGGCTTCCCATCTCCATTCATATCGCCTGTAACAACATTTTCCGAATACCCAGCTGTACCGTACGCATTAGCGGTAAAGCTCAAATTACCTACTGTGCTCGTATTACGAAGTAAGGTGACATAACTATTAGAAGAAATATTATTCGCTACAGCAAGATCTATCTTTCCATCGCCATCAAAATCAGCAATAGAAAGCCCCCAGGGAGCAGTGGTAAACGTATTGAATGTTAAAGAGGGTGCACTCGTAATACTAATCGTACCTGTTGTTGCAAATGTATTTC
>CALLKE010000217.1 GCA_938008555.1 uncultured Pedobacter sp. | reverse complement strand
ATCTGATCAAGAAGCTCCGTCTTCTTGGCTTTGGTCAACCCCTGAAGCTCCGACTTGAGGCTGATTGTCGAGCTGATCTTGTTTGGCGTTGCCTTGGCTTCCTTGACTTCCATTCTGTGCTCCTAACTGTTTTTCGATATTATCTTTTAAGATTTTAGCAAGCTTCTCTTTCGCTTGATCTTCTGTCAGTTGAGGGTTGTCTTTCATAATGAGATCAATCATTGAATCGATACCAAGTTCTTTACGCGCTTTAAGGTTAGCAAGCTTTTCTTGCTCTGACACGATCACTGGAGCGTCGATAAAGTTAAGGGAGAAATTCTCTTCAAAGTTATCGGCAAGGCTTAACCCCGATAGACCAGAAACCACTTGATCACCGTATAGGTTTAACCACTTGTTAATCTTTCTCCAGATAGCGGGTTCCTTATCAACGAATATTTGACGTTGGTCATTTACGTCCTCCATTGATTCGGCCTTATCGATCACCATTGCGATCCCAGAAGGCGCTGTTGCTGTTCCACTTAAAGAACTTGCAACGGCTGATGTGCTTAAGTTGTTAGTGGTGAGAAGTAGAGCAATGTATGATTCGACTAACCCCCTGAGCGAATCGATCTGAGGACTAGCATTAGCGAAACCAAGATCAGGCGTTGGCTCACCCTCTTGGTATTCCATGCGGATAACTTTATTTGGCCCAACCGTAACGGCAGTGGGGAGGTTTTTACCTTTCATCCAAAATTGACCGTACCCTTGAGTGATCCCTACGTTTTGGTTATGAGTTAAAACGGCATTGATTAGGATGCTTCCGTCAATAAGGTCGTCTCCACCGATTGCCCAGAATTGACCGTCTTGATCGATAGCGAAGTTCTCGATTGGAATTTCTCCGATTGGGTTTAGTCCGTCGCCTTGTGAGATAATGTTTCCGTCGTAGTCTGTAGTGAAGTGGTAGTTGTTTGACCACCAAATGACCTCACCTGTTTTTGCGTCTGAAGGAGAGTCAGCAATCTTTTGATCTTTCTTATCTGAGTAAGGATTAACCGCACCCGATGGGACTGGAGCGTCCCGGTTTCGGGCAGGGTCTTTAATTGTGTAGAGCGTTTCTGTGTAGTCGAAGTCTGATAGCACATAGACCATGGGCTTAGTTCGGTCGTAGAAGTTTTCAACAACATCGTATAGGTATGGACTCATTGGTTCAAGCTTGATTGTGTACTTTTCATTGCCTTGGTTATCGATAACCGGGCAAGGCTTAACGTACATTGCGATGTTCTTTTGAAGCTTTAGGAACTTGTTAGCGGTACGGATCGCTGTATTGAAGTCTAGTTCTTTCTCTAGCTTCTTGATGTTCTCTTCGCTCTGTTCGTCCTCTCCTACTTCTCGTTTTACCCCGTTGTTATAAACGCGTGCAAGCTTTTCGATAATCTTTCGTGTGATCGATACGTTCGCGATGCAGTATTTCATTTCATCAACAGTTGACTTATCGAACTGTTTTAAAAGCTGCTCAACGACAAATTGCTTTGTCTGATCTTTTAGACACAAGTAACGCTTGTATGACTGTTTTTTTCGCTCTTGGTTTTCGGCTGACTTAATCTCTGAAAGGATTTGTCGTCTTACTTCTAGGCTTAGGATTTCTCTGTCACTTTTTACTCGCATTTTTTTATCCTCTCATTAAATTTTATCTAATTCTAGACTGTGAAACTTTGCTTCTATGGTCATTGAATGGAAAATATAAATCAACTAGGTAATCGACGCCGTCAGATAAGTGCGTCAATTTAGGGTTCTTCTTAATCTTTTCAAGACTCGCAGTGTCCATCTCTACCGCCATGAAGTCTTTTTTAGTCTTAGGCTGTTTAGTTGGATGTACAATGATCCGTTGCTTTTGAAACAGGTTGTTCATGTTAATTTGACGCTCTCGGAACCTCGGAGCTGCGGCTCTTGTTTTTACTTGAAATCCTGCTTGCTCTAAGATTTCTACTTCTGTCTTACCTGAGGTGTTCCGGCTTTTACCGGCTGGGTCAGGGCAAATGATAGAGTTTTCTGGTGTGTAGCCTTTGTTGCGAAGTGCTGTGATCATGTTTTCGACCTTGAATCCCTCGCCGCCCTCTAGCACCACCTCATCTAGGCCAACCATTTTATTACCCCATTGTTGCCAAACCGATGCGCTTAGAAACTCAACGTTAAAGTCCATTCCTATAAGAAATGGAAGTTCGTCGTCTGGTTCGTTTGCTTGATCGTTTCTTACTGGGTCGTACTCGAAGTAGAATCTGTTTCCGGCAAGGTTAACCCATAAGCCTTTCATGTATGCATCGATCAATTGTTTTGGGTAAGTGTCATATAAGCTTTGAATGTAATTAGGATTTAGATTGTGAGCATTCTCTCTCGTGTCACCGTAAAGGCACCGTGAGCCAGCCATAGGCTTTTCAACGAACGCTTCGTAATAGTCTGACGCTAAACCTTCAGGTGTTCCGCTAGATGCTATCTGTGGAAAGGCTGCGCGCTTAATACGAACCCGTCCGATCACTTCACGGTAACGCTCAAATGAAATTAAAGTGAGCTCATTAATTCCGGCATAGCTCCAGTTAGGGCCACGTATCTTTTTCTCTGCGGTTGCGACATAGAGAGCTCCTTTAGTCCACGGGAGTTTATATTTATGTTCTGATCCGTGGTACTCGGCCTTGATGTTGTTTTCGTGAAATATATCTTCAAATGCAACTTTTACGTCACGGGTGAAATCTGTGTACGAAGGAACGACGATACCGCCGGGGTAGGGTGCATTTAATTTACTGAGTTCTAAAAGTTTTAGAATGAGAGTTCGAGACTTACCGAATCCGTAACCGGCCGATAGGTGCAAGAACTTCGTTTGATAGTCCTGCATAAAGTCCCATTGAGCGCCGACGAGTTTACTTCTTAGTCGTACCTGTTTCATTTTGAGCAATTTAGAATAGCGTTAGCAATTCTTTGTGTCATCTTTTCGATTGTGATTTCTTGAGATGACGGAGTGATGAGCTTTCCGTTTAGTAGAGCGTGCATATTATCATAAGACTCTTGTGTAAAGATGTGACAAAGCTCGTGTACGATTGTGTGTTCTTGAGTTTCTTTATTATGTTTGTAGAAGCAAGGGTAGATTGTTATTAATGCATTTAGATAAATTACATCGATGTTAATGTCTGCTAGAGTTTGCGCTCCATCCTCGTCTACGGAGTTGTGATTTGATTCTCTAGTTTCAATTTTCCATTCGTCTAAAAATAATTTACGTTTCCATTTATTTATCAGAGCTTGATGTTTCATCTTTTGTAAACTCCGTCACTAGTTCGTAAGTTTCCTGAGATTCTATTTTGTCAGATTGTCCTAAGTATTGTTTTCCAAGCCAGATAAGTAGAGTTTTATCTCCGCTCATAGCAACTTCGTATTGCTTTCTTCTGAGCGAAATTAAACCCTTTCCGCGCTTTTGTGCGTAATAATCCGCAAATTTTAGTCCACTATATTCTTTTACTCGTCTTTCGATTGTGTCTTCAGAGCAATCAAACCAAGATGAGATTTCTTTAAGTGTGCATTGAATGCCACAAAGCTTGTCAAACTCTTCCCAATTTAAGTCAATAACTTTAGGGCCGCGCTTTTCGTGAGGTAGTGGCTTCTTATGTCTGCCCATTTAGTAATTGCCTTTCTATTTGATCAGCGATTCTTTGCATCATGAATGGGGGAACTGACATTCCGCAAACGTATCTAATTCCTACTCCAATATCAGCATAGTCATCTGGAAACGTTTGTCCAAGTATCCACTCTCTATCAGTTAGTCTTCTTGGATATACTGGATGGAAGTTTTTATTTCCATCGCCGGCCGCGAGTGTTGGTAGCGGCTTATTCAATGAAACTTTTTTCCAATTAAAAAGACTTCCCTTTGGGTGAACGCTAGAAAACGAATCGCCCGGTTTTGTTTTTGGCCACCATTTAGAGGCTGTAGGTGTTAGATTTAGGGCATTTGTTAGTTTTACTTCGCCTTCATCTATTTCAGAAAAGTTTATCGGCTTTTCATTAAACTGTAGTTTAATCTTTGGAAGCTTTAAATCTTTCCGTTTTGCTATGAAAAAGGTTCGTTCTCTTCTTTGTGGAACACCCATAAAAGCAGCATTCAAAACAAAAAGTTGGGTTTCATATCCAGCAATATTAAACATATTAAATATTTGTTTAACGTAACCTTTGGCTTTACCCATTACCAATCCCTTAACATTTTCAGCTACTACTATTTTTGGCTGTAAAATTCTCGCTGTTTCAATGAAATGAAAGAATAGGTCATCAAGAACTTGGTCGGCCTGACCTTCTCTGAATTTCTTTTTTTCGCCCCATTCTTTTTCTCTACTCCCTGCCATTGAAAAGCTAGAGCATGGAGGAGAACCATCTAAAATATCTAACTCAAAAAGTTCTTTTGGTATTTTATCCCGCGGAATTTTATTGAACTGTTCTACCCCCATCAAAAAAGAATGTTTTGGGTTATGATTTGCGCGATATATAGCCATCATCTCAGGATCAATTTCAACACCGCCCAGCACTTCGTAGCCGGCTAGCTTATACCCCATTGTAGAACCACCCCCACAATGGAAAATTGAAAATACTTTCTTACCATTGCTTTGAACGTCTTTTAAGTCAGTTAAGTTCCACGGGCCCGTTCTAAGTTGTGCCATTGTCGTTCCATTCAAACCCACATTTTGGGCACTCATGTTGGAAGTTATCAAAATCTTCTTGCATTAGTTCTTCTGAATTGTTTTCAATTTCAATGACTTCTGGATCTAGCGTAAAGTTTTTTATACCAAGTAAATCGATATTAAAGTTTTCTCCTAGATCTGGAATGTCTGCATTAATTCCTGATAGGTCTAGTTCTGCCCAATTTGCGATAGCATTATCAGAGATACCGTAAGCTGTTTCTTGTTCTTCTGAATCGAAATCTTGAAAAGTTGCTGGGATTTCTTTTAGCTTTAATTTTTTAGCAGCAAGGAATCGGCCCTCACCTGCTTTTAAAAAACCGGTACGGTTTGAAATGACGACTGGATTGCGAAATCCTTGATATTCAATGATTGCAGCAAGTCGTTCGATTTGTTCTTTTGGATGTTTGTTTCTGTTTTTAGGGTCGAGCTTAATTTCAGAAAGTGGCACCATTTTAATTTCTTTAGCTTGAATCATAGAACCGACCTGTCTTCAGTAGTAGTGATTCCACCTTCTTTAAAGATTTCTTCGTAGTCGCCAGAGACTTGACCGCTCGCGGTTTTCTCTAAGTCTTTACGTTCATCTTCTTTTTGTTTATCGATCATTTTTTGAAGGTCGGTCTTCATGCGGTTATTGGCTTCGGTTTCGACGGTTATAATAAACATATCGACGAAATCGTAGATGGTGTCTTTGATTGTTTTTTCTTGGTAAGGTGTTTTGCCTTTTTTAATACGTCCAGCCTGAACGGTCTCAAGTTCTTTGGCTAAGTTTTCTAAGAACTTAGGCATTCGCTCTTGAGACTTAAGAGCTGATCTTAGGTCTGACGGCATTTGTTTTAGCGCGATTGCCTCTTGATAGGTTTTTCGCACAAGATTTAAGTAGTGCATTGTTTAACCTAAAACGCCAGGGACTGGAGCGGTTTTTTGTGCTTCTTCGGCGATCATGTTAATTGCTTTAGGGTTTTGAACGCGTGACTCTACGACGTCTGATTTTAGATAAAGAACCTCATGGGTGTGTTTATCTTCAAGGTATTCGGCAAGGGGTTTTGCTACTTTTTTAGGTTTACCTCGAACCATTTCGATACCGAACGTGAGAGGTTCAGAGATTGAAAGGACTTTAGCGGGTTCGCCGTTCTTGCTTTCTTGGAATGTGATTTCGTGAAAGTGACCGCCCACTGGTGAAGAGTAGATTTGTTTTTTACCGTCGGAGTCGAAAGTGCGCCAAATGTGTTGATGGTCGTGTTTAACGAAGAAAGGGTCATTAATTTTGTTATTAATGTCTTTAACGAGCTTTGCTGTCGTTAGTTGAAAAGTATCTGATTCAATTCTGAATCCTTGATTAAATCTGCGGGTAGTTTCGTTTGATTGAATGATGTTTGTAGATGCTTGGATGGGTTGAGCTTGTTTTTTTGCCATGACTAATCGTCCTCCTGTGGCTTTGTTATTGTTTAAGGATAATTATTTCTTGATGATGTTCAAGGCTGAATCGTATTCTATGGCATCTTCTAGTGATCTAAGTACGGCGTAGCGTCCTGCTTTTGATTCAACTTCGCGCTGAAATTCCTTTTGGTGTGTTGATTGTTTGCCGATTTTATTTTTAACTTCGATCGCGTGGAATTGTCCTAACGGATCGCAGCATAAAAGGTCTGATACGCCGAGTTCGTCTTTTGGTAGTGCGTGAAGTTTTCCGGCATTGAAGCGGCCAGTAGATCGCACTTTGCAGACGATCCAGCCTTGAGATCGGAGGTAGAGCTTGATCTGAGTTTCTATGATCTTCTCAGGGATTGGTTTTTGTTTTTTAGGTTTCATGGTCGAGTGAGTTCCCTGAAACGAATTTGATGATCTCTGACTTTTCTGTTTTGATTTTAATTTTGATTCTCCCGTCTTCTTTTACTTCCATGACGGTAGCGATTACTTGACGGTTTCCATACGATAATGTTTTGGCTGATCCCAGCCAAACAACCTTATCCCCGACCTTTACGTTTTCAGGTTTCACCATACGGAGAGCGTTAAGGCGCGGTTAAGGTTAGTCAACAAAAAAGTAAATGAATGCGATTAATGCGATCGGGATGGCAAAGCAGATTGCTACAGAGAGTAACGCGTACATATCTTGACGTTAAACTAATTTAAATGAATCGCAATGGGGTCTGGTTGCCTGTCTCCTGCGTTTTGTATCGATGTTCAACGCTTGGATTGTGTCATCGCTTTGTAGGCTTAAATAGGCCAATAGAAAACTTGACAGAAGTTTTTTGGTTTGTTTGTGTGTATTGGTTTGAGTTAATG
>CALLKE010000216.1 GCA_938008555.1 uncultured Pedobacter sp. | reverse complement strand
ATATATATATATTGACCTGTATATATATATACATATATATATATGTAACTGGGGTAGGCCTAACTACCAGTTACAAATGATAACGAACGAGAAGCCGAGACACGGTGTTGGTCTGATGCAACCGATGACAGGTGGCTTATTGGGTCGGGCTGATAACAACCTCAAAGCCAAGGCGTGCTATTTTGGGAAACGGTATTCAGACGGCCTGTCAACTTTGATGGATAGGACGCAGATGTTATTTTACGGTCTGTACGTTTGAACTACGCAACTGGTGGTCGGAGATCGAGTACAAGTATCGATTACGGAGGAATACAAGTACGGAGACGAGTACGGATACAAGGCATAAATAGGAGGGCACGGCAGGACTCGTTCTCTCTCTTCCCGTTTCGAGGCTCTTGCCTCTTTCATCGCTCGCTTAGATCAGTCAGTCTGTGTGACTATGTCAAGTCGGTTATAGAACGGGTTAGCCGTATTGTGTTAAGGAGGATTATAGACATGTGGATTCAGTTATATAAAGCCTAGTGAAGGACTGTTAGGGGTCAGTTGATTCAGACTATTATTGAGAAGCATTCCTGTTGATTTATTGTGTTATTATGAAACATTTCTTGATTCATGTAATAAAGGATCAATAGCGAACCTGCATCTTGAGTATCTATACTGTGGTCAATGTTGTCTAGAATGAGTGGTTAAACTCGTTAACACGTGGCACTACAGGCAATTAGGTCTCATTACATGTGGCGTTGCGAGCATGGTAACTGTTGGCTCGTTACAATTGGCGTTGTCGGCAGGATAAATGTTCGCTCGTCACAATTGGCGCTGCGAGCAGGGTCACATTTGGCTCTGCGAGTAGCCTAGGTCACATTTGGCGTCGTCGGACAGGATGAATTCAACTAGACTTGCCGTTTAAGGCACCTATAGTCAACCTTGTGCATAACTGTGTTTAGTGTGTGTGTGAATTCGGACATTCAGGAACTGTGAAAATTGAGGAACGAGGAAAAATTTTTTCATACACACACGGTAAGAAAGAACTCTTTTTTTTAGTACTTAAGGAAGAAAATGTCTACTCTGGACGAGAAGCAGACCCATATAGTGGTCCTACCCAGAGAGTCCCATATTAACAAATTTTACGGGGACGGAGATCCAACTTTAACCAACAGGTTCAGTGAAGAGGTCAAAGCGGCCTGGGCCTCGAGACATATGTCACCAGAGGAAAGATTAAGACTGCTGATGGGCAGTATAGGAGAGACGGTTAGGGCAGAGGTCAAATGCCACGATAAAACCATCCAATCAGATCCAGATAAGGTGCTGGATCTAATTATGGAGACCTTTGGGGAGAGACGGTCGGGATCGCAACTGCTATCGGGGTTCGTAGGCTTAAAGCAGAGAATGGCGGAGAGTGTGATGGAGTATTCACACCGAATGAACAGGGCCTTTGATTCGGTAAAGGGCAAAACACCTGACATTGATGTACGCCTACTGAGGGACCATTTCATCGAGGGGCTAGCAACCCCGATCTTAAGGAGAGAGTTGAAAGAGGAGGTCCACAAAGACCCGCAGTTGACCTTCCTTCAGGTCAGGAACTCAGCGATCCGCAGGTCCGAGGATGAGGACCAATCGAACTGTTCGGTGGACAAAGTCTCTGTGCCTGAACAGAGACAATCCCCACCCACAGGGGCCGACACGATGGAGACCATGATGGCTCAACTGTTGGCCCACCTAGAGAAGGTTGACCAACGCTTGAAGTGGTTGGAAAGCAGGTCAACAGCTGAGAATCAGGAAAAGAACGGTACAAAACGGGGACGGGTTGGACGGCCGCGTCCTGCCAAGCCATCACTCCAATGGACGGCAGACGGTAGACCAATTTGTTTGTCTTGTTCACAACCCGGACATATGGCACGGTACTGCCAGGGAAACGGTCGTCCTCTGTAAGGCAGGGCCAGGCTACAGAGGGGCGAGGGTATGGCCCAAGAAGCAAAATGATGGGAGTCTGTCCCGAAATGGTGATTACGATTGGGGACATCGCGGTGAAGGCAATTGTGGATACAGGCTCCCAGGTGACGACAATCACGGAAAATTTTTACACCAAATGGATGAAAGGAAAAGACCATAGGTTGAGGTCTGACACATGCATGCGCCTAACGGCAGCTAATGGACTAACCATTCCATACTGTGGTTATTTTCTGGCGGATGTCGTGGTGGCAGGACATAGGTTGAAGCAGGTTGGGGTGTTCGTTACGAAACACAACCTAGAGACAAATGTGTCAAATATACCTTGCCTGTTGGGCATGAATATTCTTGGCCAGTTGCCAGAATTTCTTACAAATATTGTCGGATCGACCACACCAGGTCGGGGATCCAAGTTGGCCAGGTTTGCCAAGACCAGAGGAAGGATATCAGTCCCGGCAAACACGGTCAAGGCAATCACATTACAAATTGGTGATAGAAGCGTGAATGGTGATGTGATGATAGAACCATGTGGCGCCGCACTGAGGGCAGGCGTCGTGTTACTGCGGACATACACATCAGCGGAAAATGGACTAGTTCAAGGATTAGTGGCAAATGTTTTGGATGAGGAAATTTTTATACCGCCTAATACTCTGGTAGGAGTACCACAGAACGTCGAGGTACTAAGGTCGGCACAGTGCATCGAACTGAGCAATACCAGCAGTAATGAAGTAACAATTAGGTCGGTCAATGTGACGGCCGAGGTGAAGAAAGAGGATGGCCGATCATATACATTCCCGGAAACTGAGGACCCAAAACTAAATGAATTGCTGAATAAGTACAGGGATATATTTGCCTCGTACGAGGGTGATTTGGGTTACACGGAAGTAATAAAACACCAGATACCCTTACTACAAGACAAGCCGGTGGCGCAACCTTATCGAAGATTACCACCGAGTCACTACTCGGCGGTGAAAGCACACCTGAATGACCTACTAAAAAAGGGAATTATTACAACCAGTACGAGCCCGTATGCGGCACCGATAGTAGTGGTAAAAAAGAAGTCAGGGGAGATAAGACTGTGTTGTGATTACCGGAAATTGAACAATATCACAAGAAGGGATGCATTCCCCTTGCCTCGTATTGATGAATGTCTTGATGCGTTGGGGGGAGCAAGATTTTTTTCTACCTTGGATTTGGCTAGTGGCTACCACCAAGTGGCCATGCACCCCAACGATCAACATAAAACTGCATTTATTTCTCCACTGGGACTGTACGAGTGGACCCGTATGCCGTTTGGTCTAACTAATGCACCTGCTACATTCCAGCGAGTAATGCAGAGTGCTATGAGTGACTTTCTATTTCAAATAATGTTGGTGTATTTGGATGATATTCTAGTTTACTCAAAAACTTGGGAGGACCATCTAAAAAGATTAGAACAAGTGTTTCTCCGTCTTAGGGAGATAGGAGTAAAGCTGAACCCAGACAAATGCTGCTTTGGTCTGAAATCGGTACATTTTTTGGGTTATGTGATTTCGTCGGATGGCATCGCCACTGACCCAGATAAAATTGCAGCTGTTAAAGAATGGAAACAACCAACAACTACGGTAGAGGTCAGATCATTCTTGGGTTTTGCTTCCTATTATAGAAAATTTGTGCCGGGTTTTGCAAAAATTGCCGCACCATTGCATGACTTGGTAAACAAAATGACAAAGAAACACAGTAAGGAGAAAAAGAAAGGTAAAACACAACTGATAGGTGAATTATGGACTGATGAATGCCTGAACTCGTTTAAGCTATTGAAAAAGGCTTTGACAGAGGCGCCGATATTGGGATACGCAGACTTTGACAAACCATTTCGGCTAGAAATTGACGCCAGCTCTAAAGGTCTGGGAGCTGTGCTATCACAACAACAAAAGCAAGGTTTCAGGGTTATTGCGTATGCCAGTCGAGCTCTGAAGGAATCAGAGAAGAACATGACAAATTACAGCGCCATGAAACTAGAACTTTTGACATTAAAATGGGCTGTGACTGAAAAATTCAGGGACTATCTATTAGGTGCTAAATGTGTGGTATACACTGACAATAACCCCTTGAGTCACCTAAAGACAGCAAAGTTGGGATCCATCGAACAGCGATGGGCAGCAGAATTGGCACTCTTTGACCTAGAGATAAAATATCGCCCGGGGCGGTCCAATGGCAATGCGGACGCTTTATCAAGGAATCCTTACGAGAGACCGGGCGATGAGGAAGAAACGCTGACAGGAATATGTGAGGTCAGAGCGTCAACAGATATCCCTCATGGGGTACAAGTGATGCAGAACGGGCAGACCGGGGTGGAGCACATATCCACGGAACCCGAACATATGGACAGTAGTGATTTTAATTGCCTTAATCACAAAAAGATAAGAGATGCCCAGAGAACGGATAGTGGCTTACAACCGCTATTGAAATACGTCCAGGAACAAAAATTCCCAGGAAGAAGGGAAAGAGAACAATTTGGTCGAGAAACAAAGAAAATACTGAGTCAGTGGGACCGTCTCAGTATAAAGGATGGTGTTCTCATGCGGAGAATTCATGACCAAATTGATGGGACAATACACCAGGTGGTGGTGCCTGGACAGTTACGAGAAGAAGTGCTAAGGTTGGCACATGACAGGGCAGGACACCAGGGTCAGGACAGGACGCACAAAATATTACGACGGAGGTGTTACTGGCCCAATATGGAAATGGAGGTCAAACGCCATTGTGAGGCTTGTGTGAGGTGTCAGCATGCGAAAATGCCAGTTGTCAAAATGAGACAGCCATCAGGACACCTACTAGCGACAAAACCACTAGAGATTGTGGCTATGGACTTTACGTCGTTGGAGCAATCATCGGATGGGACGGAACATGTGTTGGTAATGACTGATGTATTCACCAAATGGACTGTGGCGGTGCCCACACGAGATCAGACTGCCAAAACAGTGGCAAAGGTCTTAATAGAACATTGGTTCATCAAATATGGCATACCAAGACAATTACACTCTGACCAAGGAAGGGCCTTCGAGTCAGAAGTAATTAACCAACTGTGCAGCCACTACGGGATCAACAAATCTAGAACAACCACATTTAATCCGAAAGGAAACGGACAGTGTGAACGGTTCAACCGCAGCATGCATGATTTGCTGCGTACTCTAGAACCTGAACAGAAAAAACGTTGGCCGGATTTTCTCCCAGAGTTGGTATATCTATACAACTGCACACCCCATGCCACAACCGGCTTTTCGCCATACATGTTGCTGTTCGGACGGGAGGCTCGACTCCCCCTTGACTTGTTCCTAGGAAAAAAGGAGAGTATGACTGGCTCATACACTGCACTGGAATATGTGAATGAACATATGAGACGAATTAGAGAAATGTACAGGGTAGTACAGGAAAGACTAGAACATGAAGCACGGCGAAGGGAACCGCCGGTACAGACAAAGGACCCGCCACTCAAACTGAATGACAGGGTATTACTGCGTAGCCACCCGTTAGGCAGAAACAAAATCCACGACCTCTGGGGACAGGAGATATGGCAAGTCGTGGAGATGCCTAAAGTAGCAGGTGGCCCCTTTAAAATAAGACCCACCAATCACACCAAACCGGATCGGTGGGCGAATATTGCTCAATTAAAGAAATATTGGAATAGGCAAGAAGAGCAGTTACACACAGAGAAACCCAAGACAATTAGGGAACCGGAAGTTATAACGGAAATTCACATACCCATCCCGGAACCATATCACCATCAACAGAACAACCGCGATACACAAGTGGAGGATAACGGCAACAAAGAGGATCCCGTTCCTTCCAGAAGCAGAGAGACAGTAGACCATCAGATAAGTGGTCCGCGGAGAAGTTTGAGAAACAGAAAGAATACGAAATTTTTTGTCAGCAACCATCAATTCTTTCATGGTCGCGCTGGTATGAGAACAGACTGTTCAAAAAGTTATAAAAGTGAACTGGTGAAGGCACCAAACGAAAAGGGTGGATGTGAATTCTAGAACTGTTTTGTGTCTCAGGAAGATGATGTAGACACAGTTGATATGTGAAATAGGTATAACTGTCAATCGTATACGAATGGGACGACGTGGACAGTGAGTGGAACAATAAAATGTTTTTTTTACGATTGTGCGATTGACTTTGGAGGAGTGCACCTGCCAGGCGTTGTTTGTGGTGCAAAACACACAAAAAAAGGCAGGGGTGGATGTAACTAGGGTAGGCCTAGCTACTAGTTACAAATCTGATAACGAACGATAAGCCGAGACGCAGTATTACAGTCTGACGCAACATAGCAGGTGGCTTATTGGATCGGACTGATAACAATCTCAAAGCCAACGCGTGCTATTTTGGGAAACGGTACGAGAAGTTTCAGACGAGCTGTCAACTTTGATGGATGGGACGCAGATGTTTTAGTGAATCGGACGGTACGTCAGAAACTGCGACATTAGTATTCGGATACATCGATTACAAGTATCGATTACGGAAATGGAGACAAGTACGACTACGATTTCAAGGCATAAATAGGAGGGGACGGCAGAACTCGTTCTCTTCCCTCTTCATCGCTCGCTTTAGATCAGTCAGTCTGTGTGACATATCAAGTTGGTTATATTGTGTTAAGAAGGACAATAGACATGTGGATTCAGTTATATGAAGCCTAGTGAGGACTGTTAGGGGGTCAGTTGATTCAGACTATTATTGTGAAACATCTCTGTTGATTCATTGTGTTATATTGAAGCATTTCTTGATTCATGTAATAAAAGGATCAATAGCGAACCTGCATCTTCGAGTCTTTCTACTGTAGTCGATGTTGTGTAGCATGAGTGGTTCAACTCGTTACAATTGGCGTTGTCGGGCAGGATAGACTCGGGGAAGGTCACATTTATAATTCAAAATAGCAGCTAAATGAGCTTATTTTGGCGCACCTAGGGTCGGCGCCCGGGGACATATGCCTAGCCGCTTTTACTTTGCCTAAATTGAGTTAGGTAC
>CALLKE010000215.1 GCA_938008555.1 uncultured Pedobacter sp. | reverse complement strand
AACAGCTTAATAACAACAACATTTTATCCTTTGACACAGTTTATTTTACACTCCCGCTAGTAGGCCTAGGCATCATATGTAATACCCACTTTTTTGTTTCTTCTTAGCCCATTTTTTACCACTTTTGTGGTTTGGCAATCAGGACAATAGCGTTGGTTTATGTTCTTCACCAAATAAAACCAATCTCTTATTGCCTTTTTTAGAAATCAACATCTACCATTCTGACACATTACCTATTTATGCATCATTTTTTATGCCCCCTGCTATGAAATACCCATCAATAGACCCACAATTGTTTAAGAACAATCGTAAGCGATTTACCGAAAGATTAAGAAATAACTCGATTGCCATTTTTCAGGCAAATGACGAATTTCCGAGAAGTGGAGACCAGTCGTATGTATTTAAACAAAATCCAGATCTTTTTTACCTGACTGGGATTGATCAGGAGCAGACTATTTTGATTTTATTCCCAGACTGTCCTGATCCTTTGTATAGAGAAGTCCTTTTTTTGAGACGAACAAGTGAACAAATCGCTATTTGGGAAGGGCATAAATACACAAAAGAGGAAGCAAGAAAGGCTTCTGGAATTGAACAGGTTGTTTGGGTAGATAGTTTCTGGAATATGGTATCAATGATTATCCATTATGCAGAAACGATTTATCTCAATACAAATGAGAACGATCGATATGTGCATACAGTCCCTTATCGGGATCTTCGTTTTGTTCAAGATTTAAAAGAAAGATATCCACTACATCATTACGAACGATCAGCACCTATCTTACGTGACCTCAGAGTAGTGAAATCAGCGATTGAAGCCGCATTAACAAGCAAAGCCTGCGCGATCACACGAGACGCTTTTATTCGAGTTTTGAAATTTGTGAAGCCTGGTGTTGCAGAATATGAAATTGAGGCAGAGATTATTCATGAATTTATACGTCAGCGAGCAACTGGGCATGCATATACGCCGATTATTGCTTCTGGAGCAAATGCCAATGTGTTGCACTATAATGACAATAATCAAGTGTGTAAAGATGGGGATGTTATTCTGTTTGATTTTGGCGCAGAATACGCCAATTATAATGCTGATATGAGTCGTTCTATACCTGTGAACGGTAAATTCACAAAACGTCAGAAGGATGTGTATAATGCTGTTTTGTATGTGATGAGAGAGGCCCGGAAAATGCTAATTGCTGGAACTATTTGGAACGAATATCACGATGAGATCGGGAAGATCATGCAAAGTGAGCTGATTAAATTAGGTTTACTCGATAAGCATGATGTGGCCAAACAAGATCCTAAAATGCCGCTATATAAAAAATATTTTATGCATGGTACTTCTCATCATCTCGGCCTGGATGTGCATGATTTTGCAAGCAGATATAAACCTTTTGAAGTAGGCAATATTTTGACTTGCGAACCCGGTATTTATATTCAAGAGGAGGGGCTAGGTATTCGCCTCGAAAATAATATTTTGATTACGTCGGAAGGGAACATTGACTTAATGGCAGACATTCCTGTGGAAGCAGAAGAAATAGAAAGTATTATGAATGCATGGTCAGTTTCAGAAGAATTAAAGAATTAAAACGCCTCAATAAACCGATATAAGTTGAAATCAACTTGCTTAGAAGCTTCAGCAATACGTTGCTGAAGCTTTTGTTTATTGATGCCGCTCATTTTTTTATGCTGGATTAGTTTCCAGGCTTTTTCGGTTAAAAGAAATAGTTTTCGTTTATTCTCTGAGTAGGGCTGGTTTTTGATGGCTTCAAAAAGTTCAGAAATTCCATCTGCCTTTTCGGCGATTGTTTTGATGACAGGGATGTGAGTGGATTTTTGATGGACTAATTTTTGGATATTATTGGCAAAAGTATCTGCTCCCTCACGATCTGCTTTGTTGATCACAAAGATATTTGCAATCTCCATCAAACCCGATTTAATGCTTTGAATCTCATCACCAGATTCAGGTACCAGAACAACTATGGTGATGTCAGCAATACCTGCTATTTCTACTTCCGACTGTCCAACACCTACTGTTTCGATGATGATATAATCAAATCCTCCGGATTTTAATACATCAGTCATTTCAATGGTTTTTGCAGACAGACCTCCCAAAGATCCTCGAGTGGCCAAAGAACGGATGTACACATTTGGTTTATTGAACTGTTCTATCATCCGAATTCGGTCCCCTAACAAAGAACCCATATTGAATGGAGAACTTGGATCAATAGCTAAAATGGCAATTCGTTTACCGTCAGCACTGAGCTTATTAATTAGCTGATTCACCAAAGTACTTTTACCTGCTCCAGGTGGGCCAGTAATTCCAATAACGGGTATAGGAAGAGGTACGAGGCTTTTTAAAATTTGAGCAGATCCGGATAGATCATTTTCTACTCGTGTTAATATGCGAGCGAGCGATCTGAAATCACTTGACATTGATTTAATGCTATTTTCGAATGGATGCATATCGCTCAGCGGGAGTAATACATGATGTGTTCAAAATTATGGATGATGGCTGGTATTTGAAAAACATCTAATTTATTTTGCTCCAAGTGGTTTCTTCTTTGTTATCCTTAAGTTGAATACCCAAAGCCTGTAACCCAATTCGGATTTTATCTGACGTGACAAAATCTCGATTTGCTTTTGCTTCTGTACGTAGTTGAACGATCCAATCCACTATTTTACCCATATCATCTGCTTGGTGTTCTTCTTCTTTTAATCCCAAAACATCAAAGACGAAATGTTGAATGAGCTTTCTGATGATTTTGAGATCTTCTTCAGTAGCCTGTACTTTACCATCATAAATACTGTTGATGATGCGTACGATTTCAAATAGCTCTGAAATTAATATTGGACTGTTAAAATCATCATTCATTGCTGCATAGCAACGCTCTTGGATGGATTGAATATCAAAATCAGATTGGTTAGATGATTTCAATTTGTTGAGTAATGCTACAGCATTCATCAAGCGTTTATATCCTTTATCAGACGCATCTAAAGCATCATTTGAAAAATCCAATGTACTGCGATAATGTGCTTGAAGCATAAAAAACCGTACAGTCATGGGCGAATATCCCCTTTTTAGCAATGGATGATTTCCATTAAAGAGCTCCATGGGCAAAAAACCATTTCCTGCAGATTTAGACATTCGGGCTCCATTCACTGTGAGCATATTGGTATGCATCCAATATTTTGCTGGTTGTTTGTGATTACATGCTTCAGATTGTGCAATCTCATTGGTATGATGAGTGGCTGCTAAATCCATTCCACCACCATGGATGTCAAAATGATCACCCAAATATTTATGACTCATTGCCGAACATTCGATGTGCCAGCCAGGGAATCCAATACTCCATGGTGAGGGCCATCGCATGATATGCTCAGGTTTGGCTTTGATCCATAAGGCAAAATCTAAACGGCCTTTTTTTTCGTCCTGTCCACTAAGCTCGCGGGTGTTTACTAGTAAATCATCTAATTGTCGATTGGTAAGAATGGTGTAATGAGATGTCTTACTATACTTTTCAACATCAAAATAAACTGATCCATTGATTTCATAAGCAAAACCATGATTCATGATTTGCTTAATCATTTCGATTTGTTCAGAGATATGTCCAGTGGCAGTAGGTTCAATACTAGGAGGGAGGGTGTTAAATAAACGCATTATATCATGAAATCCTATCGTATACTTTTGTACGATTTCCATAGGTTCCAGCTTTTCTAGCTTAGCCTTTTTTGCAAATTTATCATCGCCTTCATCACGATCGCCCTCCAAATGACCCGCATCAGTAATGTTACGCACATAACGCACTTGATAGCCTAGATGTAGTAAATACCGATAAATGAGGTCAAAAGAAATAAAAGTGCGACAATTACCCAGATGCACATCGCTGTAAACGGTAGGTCCACAAACATACAGTCCTACCAGAGGGGGATTCTGAGGCTTAAAAGATTCTTTTTTTCGAGTGAGTGTATTGTATATAATTAGGTTCTTATTCATGTCGTAAACTTTATAAATACATGACAGTTTTTGTTTCAGGTATGTGAAGAGAGTAGCCTGCGTGAGGCTTTTACTCTTTTGTTTTGAGCTCTAGATCGCTTCTCACAGCATAATGATCAGATGCTTTTTTTTGTACGATACGGTAATTTTTAACAGAAAAACTAGGGCTTACTAAAATGTAGTCAATTTGAAAATTTGGAAAATCACCATTGTATGTGATACCCAAACCACTTCCCTTCTCCCGAAAACTATTAATTAAGCCTCCCGAAAGCATGCTATTGACAGTGTATGATATAGGAGTATCGTTGAAGTCTCCTGCCACTAAGTAGGGTGTTTGACATGTTTTAGTGTGATTTTTTAGTATCTCCACTTGACCACTTCGTTTGATAAATGCTCGTTTTAAGCGGCCTCCAATCCGACGAGATGATTCTACATCAGCACCCATTTGATTTTTGAACTCGTCGATGTATTTATAGTCTTCTGGCTTAAAACGGATAGACTGAAGGTGTACATTATAAACTCTAAATATGCTATTGTTGGCCTTAATATCAGTAAAGATGGATTCATTGTTATTATGCTTCTCAAACTGGATGACTCCTCTATGAATGATTGGAAACTTTGAAAAGATGGCTAGCCCAATTGTTTCGTAGCTATTGCCTTTGGTGGGACTGTAATAGTAGTGTGATGTATTTAATACTTCGCTGATTGCTTTTTTAAAATTGTATTCATTCGTACGACGTGTAAAAAATTCCTGAAAACAGACTATATCGGGTTGTTCTTTTTGGATGATATCTAGAAATAGAGCTTTGGTTCGGATATCATTCTTATCACCAAATTGTTTAAACTCATGCACATTATATGTCATCACCCGAATAAAACGTTGAGATGATTTGGGTACTCCAATAGCTGTTGGTTCGCGGAAGCCGATATAGCTCACCAAAAATTTCCAGCCAATGATAATTGTAAAAAAAGATAGGAGTGCAAATTTTGGGCAGCGACTACATAGCCAATATCCGCTAAAAAGAATATTGACTAATAACAGTATGGGATAGGCTAATCCTAAGAAAGAAATCGGCCAAAATAGGCGAGGATCTATAATTGCAGCTAAGTAACTTAGTAATAAAACTAGTGCAGATAAACTATTGAAAAATAGAATGATCTTATTGAAAAAATGTAGCCGATGCACTGATTTTTTCTTTCGACTCATTCTGTGTTGCTGGCTTTAAAAAGTTGTTTTTTCTCTGACGGAGTTAGACTTTCGTAACCTGACTTTGATATCTTATCTAAGATAGAGTCAATAACTGCTTGGTTTATTGCTGTACTATCTGATTTTGCTTCATTTTGTTTTTTTACCACCCTTAGTTTACTGCGTTTCTTGAATATTTTGCTCCAGTCGTTTCCATTTTGTAGTTGTTTGGTATAAATAAAACCGAGTATAGCACCTCCAATATGAGCAATATTGCCACCTGGGTTTCCTCCAGAAATTCCAATAATATCCATTATCAAATACGCCAATGCAAGATATTTCAGTCGAATATCACCAAACAATAATAAACGAATAGCATAGTTAGGGACTAATGTAGCAGTAGCGACAACAATAGCCATTATGCTAGCCGAAGCACCTAACATACTCGTTGGAGTATTTGAGGCTGCCAACACAGGTAGGGTATTGTATGCCAAAATAAAAATAAGAGCCCCTGAGAGTCCACCTGCTAGATAAGTAAATATAAACTGTCGCTTGTTTAGAAAATCTAAAAATATCCGACCCATCCAATACAACCAAAGCATATTAAATAAGAGATGGAACAAAGCTCTATGTGTAAACATGTATGTAAGGATGGTCCAAAACTTATAAGGTAATACCGACAAATGTGCGGGGACAGATAGTTGCATAGTTAACCAGTCTGCCACAGGTGTGATGCTTGTAAATAGGAACTCAAATAAAGCAATTAAGTTGATCAGGAGAAAGACCAATACATTAATGCCAATGAGTAAACTCAGCCGATCACCTGATTGAAACACATGATCGTATAATTCGCGAATAACATTTTTATTCATAGAAATTACGTATTCGTCGTAGGTGCCAGAATTTTATTAAGATAAAACCAAATAATGCTCCGCCCAAATGTGCGAAGTGTGCAATTGAATCACCCGAGAACTGAGCTATACCTAAAAAGAGCTCCAGTAAAATATAGCCTGGTATGATGTATTTAGCTTTTACAGGGACAGGAATGAATAAAATCAGTAATTCGACATCCGGATAAAGGATACCAAATGCAATTAATAATCCAAAAATTGCGCCTGAAGCACCTACCATAGGAGCCGAATAGATTTCACTTAATGTGCGAATGTGGTCATGATTAGATGAAGTAAAGGTTGTTGTATCAATGGTAAAACTTCCTGCAATTTGATGTACCTCGAATGCCTGTACAAGCATTTGAAGTGCAAGAGCACCTAAGCCTGTGATGAGGTAAAAATTTAAGAATCGCTTAGAGCCCATGGTGTATTCCAAAGTAGATCCGAACGTAAATAAAGCAAACATATTAAATGCAATATGTGCAAAGCCCCCATGCATAAACATATAAGTAATGATCTGCCAACTATGAAATTTCGGCGAATCAAAATAGTAAACACCCAATAGCTCAACTAGAGACATTCCCTTACTTTCAAATATAAGTGTGGCAATAAAAAAAATAATGTTAATAATCAGCAGATTCTTAACTACCGGAGGTATGTTTGAAAAAGGAGAGGTGCTATATCTGTTCATCGTATACTTTCAATAAGACTTATCTGGATTCAAATCTTTGCATGAGCTCATCCAGGGTAAAAGTAATAATTATCGGTTTCGCGTGTAAAGATGTATTGGGAAGCTCGCAAGCGAAAAGCTCATCAACGATACGGTTCATCTCTTCTATAGACAGCGTAGTACCTTGCTTGATCGCTGTATTTTTTGCCATTGTATGAGCCAGATTCTCCCGCTTATGTAACCTCAATTGAGATTGATTGTTTTTAAAGCCCTCGATAAGTTGTTCTAATAATTCCTTCTCACTGATATTGGATCCTATATTAGCTGGAATGCCCTCTACAACAATGGTATTCTTCCCAAATTCACGTATTAAAAAGCCCAGCGATTGGATGTCTGGCAATAATTCTTTTACTAATTCAAAATCACTTGAACTAAGGTCAACTGTTTGTGGAAAAAGACTTTGTTGGCTTCCGCCTGGATGATGATCTAATTGTTTTAAAAATCGTTCATATAAAATACGCTCATGCGCTGCTTGTTGATCAATCAGGATGAAGCCAGACTTTATTTGCGAAATAATGAAGCGATTGTGTAATTGGAAAATTTGCTGTCTGCTTAGTTTTTCTAATGTTTGGCCAGCAATATCTACTTGTGTAGGATGTTCCTCAATAGGCAACTGGCTTTGGACTGAAATAGGTGCTTCTGCAATTTCGTATAAAGATGACCAGTTTTGAGGGATCCCCTTTTTTTCTGCGCCCAGATGCTGTGCAAAGGAAGGCTCTCTTTGTTGTGATCTTTGACCTGCGCCAAAAGGATTAAAGTCGGGGTTGAAACTGATTTGAGGAGGAACAATATCTTCTGGTGCTTTTTGGGTAATCATTTGACTAAAACCTGTTTCTTGGTTAAAGTCTAACGTTGGGCTGATATTATACTTACCCAATGAACGTTTCACAGCAGAGCGGATAATTGCGTAAATGGATTTCTCGTCTTGATATTTAATTTCTGTTTTAGTTGGATGTACATTGATATCAATCTTGGCTGGATCGATATCGATAAACAAAACATACAGCGGATAACTATCAGTTGGCAACATTTCTTCAAATGCAGAGAGTACAGCATGATTTAAATAGGGATCTTTTACGAAACGACTATTTACGAAGAAGAATTGTTCACCTCTCGTTTTTTTTGCAAACTCAGGCTTGCCAACATAACCTTTCAAGGTGATGATACTCGTTTCTTCCTCTACTGGAACCAGTCGTTGATTATATGAATTGCCAAATAAATGAACTATACGTTGTTTTAAATTGCTTTTGGGTAGATGAAAAAGTTCATTTCCATCATGATGTAGCGTGAAAAATATCTCTGGATTGGCCAAAGCTGTGCGCTGGAATTCATCAATGACATGGCGCATCTCAACGGAATTTCCTTTCAGAAAATTCCGGCGGGCTGGAGTATTGTAGAATAGGTTTTTTACACAAATATTGGTTCCAGGGGTAGAAGAAGTAGGCTCCTGAAGAATTACTTCTGATCCTTCAATCTGAACAAAAGTTCCCAGTTCATCTTCGTGTCGTCGGGTTTTTAATTCAATTTGAGCAATTGCTGCTATTGAAGCCATTGCTTCGCCACGAAAACCCATTGTTCGAATGGCAAATAAATCCTCAGCCTTTCGGATTTTTGAAGTTGCATGACGTTCAAAGCACATGCGTGCATCTGTTATGCTCATACCACAACCATTATCGATTACCTGGATAAGTGATTTTCCCGCATCCTTTATATTTAGCTGAATCTTATCTGAGCCAGAGTCAATGGCATTTTCAATAAGTTCCTTTACTGCCGAGGCGGGTCGTTGTACTACTTCCCCAGCCGCAATCTGATTGGCAACTGAGTCAGGTAAAAGTTGTATGATGTCAGACATAATTGACGCTAAAGTAGCCATTTTCGCGTATATAATCAGCTTTTTGGCTATGAACTATCGTTGCGAAATATTCCTATAATTGTAAATTATTGTGCAGTGCTTTGGGTGAAAGCGTTTCACATCAGTGTTTTAGATGATTAATATGAAGAAGAAATCAAGCTTGTTCATGTTATCTCAAAGCAGACAGACCTAAGAAATAGGCGTTTTTAGGTCTTAATTAATGCCAAATTAACATAATTCTAGAGGTAGTATTTGCGGATAATTAATAAGTCTGATTTGCTAAACGATGAATGAAATTAAAATAATAAGAAAACCATGTCTTTATCTACCCATACTGCTCAAACCATTGTTAATACCGCGATTTTCTATAAATATAAAATTAGTAGCCAAAGCAAAATCATTTATATAACCGTATTGATGGTTGTTGCTGGGATATTGGCAGCTCTGCCATTCATAAAAGTCCAAATTAGTGTAAGGAGTACGGCTGGTTATTTACAGCCAGCTGTAGAGAAACAGCAACTTTATGCGCCAATTACAGGCCGTATTACCCAGTTGATGATCAAGGATAATCAGAAAATAAAACAGGGAGATACGTTGTTGCTCATGGATGCCTCTGCTCCAAAAATGCAAAACAATATTTTACAAACGCAGCTATCCCAATTGAATCAAAATTTGCAAGATGTTAATCGCATTATACAAGCTCTCAATCAAAATGCGAATATAAAAATATCCGATCTCCAAACAGGACAATATCAAGCATCGTGGCAGCAATATGTACAAGAATTAAAAAATAACCATCTCGCAAAAGAACAAGCGGAACGCACATATAAACGTTACGAAATATTGTATCACAACAAGGTGCTTACTGCTGCAGAGTTTGAGAAATACAAGCTTGAGATGGAACAGGCCCAATCGAATTGGGTACTGGTAGAGAAAAATTATAAATCGAGATGCCAGGCAGATGCTAATAAGTATCAGAATGATTTGCGTGAGTTTCAGAAAATGGAGAAAAACTATAGTGAGCAAGAAAAACAACTTGTTTTACGAGCTCCTGTAAGTGGTTCTATTCAGAATATGGGTAGCTTACATGCCGGTGCTTATTTAATTGGTAGCCAAAAAGTTGCTGAAATCTCCCCAGAAGGTAGCCTTTTGGCCTATTGTTATATCAAACCTTCTGAGATCGGTTTAATACACAGCGGACAAGATGCCCGTTTTCAAATTGATGCTTTCAATTATAATCAGTGGGGGCTGTTAACAGGTAAGATTATCGATATCTCAGACGATATATTGGTCTTCAACAATCAACCATTTTTTAAAATAAAATGCAGCTTGGATAAAAATTATTTGCAGTTAAAAAATGGGTATAAAGGGTATCTGAAGAAAGGAATGAGTCTTAGTGCTCGATTTACAGTAGCAGAACGAAGTTTATATCAATTACTATATGACAAAGTAGATGATTGGATTAATCCTAAACAGACTTCGAGTTCATCACAAAAAGCGCTAAATGTACCTCAGGAATAGTACCGCGGCCATCTTTTTTCTAGATAAAATAACGTATAGAATATGAGTATTAAGGTAAAACAGCGCGATATTACCGACTGTGGTGCTGCGTGTTTGGCATCGGTTGCCGCAAATTATGATCTAAAATTGCCGGTGGCTCGCATACGCCAAATGGCGAGTACCGATAAAAAAGGAACGAATGTGCTCGGTATGGTTGAGGCGGCAGAGAAATTAGGTTTTGAGGCGAAAGGTGTCAAAGGGTCTTTTGATAGTCTGTTTAAAATACCTAAGCCGGCTATTGCGCATGTGGTTGTTAAGGAAGTGCTACATCATTTCGTGGTGATTTATAAAACCACTAGTAAATACATCGAAGTAATGGATCCGGCCGATGGGCAGATGCATCGCAAAACCCATGAAGAATTTAAAAAAGAATGGACAAGCGTGCTGGTATTGTTACTTCCTACCGAGGAGTTTAAAGCTGGAAATGAAAAAGTCTCCATCAATAAACGTTTTTGGAATTTAATTAAGCCGTATAAAAGTATTTTGTTGCAAGTGCTTTTTGGCGCAATCATCTACACTATTTTGGGTTTATCGTCATCCATTTTTGTAGGAAAGATCCTTGATTTTGTATTGCCAGATGGAAATCGTGGCTTATTGAATATGATGGGTGTGGGCATGATTGCTATCCTGCTGATTCAAATATTTATAGGAACAGTAAAAACCATCTTTACTATCAAAACAGGGCAAATGCTGGATTCCCAACTTATTCTGGGATATTATAAACATCTCCTAAAATTACCTCAACAGTTTTTTGATACAATGCGTGTCGGTGAGATCGTATCACGTATTAATGATGCTTCGAAAATTAGAGCTTTTTTGAACGATGCAAGCATCGATTTTCTGTTGAACATTTTCATCCTAATTTTCTCATTTATCGTGATGTTCACCTATAATGGGAAGCTGGCACTCCTCATGCTGACAGTAGTTCCTTTGTATGCCTTGATTTATGTGGTTACGAATAAACTGAACAAAAAAATGGAGCGTACATTGATGGAAAATGCCGCAGAACTAGAGTCTCAATTGTTTGAGAGCATTAACTCTGTAGGAACTATTAAACGTTTCGGTTTAGAGTCATATGCCAATGAAAAAACAGAGACGCGTTTTATTACACTGCTTGGTACCATTTATAAATCGAGTATGAATTCCATTTTTTCTGGTACTTCATCGGGATTTGTATCTCACATATTTACCATCATTTTATTGTGGGTTGGTGCAGGATATGTTTTAGATGGCCACATAACTCCAGGTGAACTATTGTCTTTTTATAGTTTGATAGGTTATTTCACAGGCCCAGTCTCTTCGCTCATAGGAATGAATAAGACAGTGCAAAATGCGGCTATAGCTGCCGATCGATTATTTGAAATCATGGATTTGGAGCGTGAACAGGAAGACACACAGATCGATCTAACACCAGATAAATTGGGAGATATTTCGTTTGAAAATGTATCATTTCGTTATGGTACACGTGTAACAGTGTTTGACGAATTGAATTTAACTATCCCCAAAGGAAAATTTACTGCGATTGTTGGGGAGAGTGGTTCTGGAAAATCAACTTTGATGTCCTTGCTTCAAAATATATATCCCATCCAAAATGGTACAATATCTATTGGTAAATACAACCTGAAGTACATTAACAATACATCTCTCCGAAAAATAGTTTCTGTGGTACCTCAGCAAATCGATTTATTTGCAGGCAATGTTGTCGATAATATCGCTGTTGGCGATTATGAACCTGATATGCAAAAAGTGATTGATATTGCTACCCAATTAGGAATTATTGAGTTTATAGAAACCTTACCCAAAGGTTTTCAAACTTATTTGGGTGAAAATGGCACTACATTGTCTGGCGGACAGCGTCAACGGATCGCAATTGCAAGAGCACTATATCGTGATCCAGAAATTCTAATCTTAGATGAAGCCACTTCATCATTAGATTCGGCATCAGAGCAGTATGTACAACAAATGATCAATCTTTTAAAAGCCAGCAATAAAACAATTCTCGTGATTGCTCATCGTTTAAGTACGATTTATAATGCAGATAAAATAGTCGTTTTGGATAAAGGATTGGTGGTGGAAGAAGGTACACACAACGATCTGATTGGTAGAAAATTACATTATGCTAAACTATGGGAGCAACAATTTCCTGGATGGAGTGAATTAGAAGGAAAAGTAGTCTAAGCTTTTATGAGCGCTGATCTATATTTTTCAAATATAAATGGTTATGCCATCATTTATCGCTTGTAGGTCGTGAATTGAAGTGTGGGGCTTCAGTCCATGTTTCCTGAATTTGGAAATTCAGGATTCGAATTTGTATCTTGCGCGTGCTCTTTTAAAGAGCATTTAAATCAATTTTACTTATGGGAATAATGAGTTTTCTGCGTAACCGAGCGGGTATTATCCTGGTTGGGGTGATAGGGTTTGCAATAGTTGCATTTTTGATTGGAGATGTGATTCGATTGGGTAGTCCATTCTGGAGAGCACACGAAAATGAAGTAGGAATAGTAGCCGATGAGGTTATACCGGTGCAAGATTTTAATAATAAAGTGGACGTGAATGTCAATCGCTTTAAACGGCAAATGGGTCATCAAAATTTGAATCCACAAATGATGGCTTATGTAGTGGAAAATACATGGAATCAAACTGTTTCTCGGATTTTAATTGATAAGGAAACGAATCGTTTGGGGATCCAGGTTAGTAAGAATGAATTGAATGATTTAATAACTGGAAAAAATCCTGACCCTAAAGTGGTGCAAACATTTGGTAATCCTCAAACAGGTGAGGTCGATCGGGCACAATTAGGAGCATTTATAGAAAAAATAAAAACTCAGAGTCCACAAAGTGAGATGAGTATGCAGTGGACTTCTTTTCTTTTAGGTATCCGCGAGAGCCGGTTGGCTCAAAAATACAACGAACTAATTAGAAATGGTTTATATGTTACATCTCTGGAAGCCCGTGAAGATTACAATCAAAGAAATAAGTTGGCTAATTTCCATTATGTCACATTAGATTATGCTTCTATTCCAGATAAATCTGTCAAAATTTCAGATCAAGATTATAAAGATTACTACCGAGAAAATAAATACCGCTTTAAAAATCCTCAGGAAAATAGAACAATCGAATATGTTGTTTTTGATGCCATTCCATCAAAAACAGATTCTCTTGAGACCAAAGCAAAAGTGGAAAGGTTAGTTACTGAGTTTAAGGCTACAACCAATGATTCATTGTTTGTGGGAATTAATTCAGATACAAAGATGCCTATTTCATATATCCAAAAAGGGCAATTAGATCCAAAAGTAGATACTGCTGTATTTAGTGCTCAAAAGGGAGCGTTTGTTGGCCCAATATTTAGTAATGGAGTTTACACAATGGTCAAAGTTTTGGATGTTAAAATGTCACCAGATTCGGTTAGGGCAAGCCATATATTGATTAACCCAACGGCAGAAGGCGGTATTGAAAAAGCATTAGCAAAAGCAGATTCTATCAAAAATATCATTCAAATTGGGGCTGAAAGTTTTGCTAGCCTGGCTGCAAAATATGGAACGGATGCTTCGAAAGACAAGGGTGGTAGTTTGGGCGTTTTTGGTCGAGGTGCAATGATACCTGAATTTGAAGATGCTGTATTTAATGGCAAGCCGGGTGATCTAAAAATAATCACAACGCAATTTGGTGTGCATGTAGTTAGAATTGATAGTCAAAAAGGAGCTTCAAAAGTTGCAAAAATTGCTTTGGTAGATAAAGCATTAATAAGTAGTTCTAAAACGCAGCAAGACTATTATGCGAAGGCATCTACATTCTTGGGCAATGTAAATGATGCAGATTCATTTGATGAAGAATCTAAAAAAATGAGATGTACTAAGCTACTGGCTGAGCATGTGTTGCCGACATCGGCTTCAATACAAGGCTTAGAAAACCCGCGAGAGTTAGTTCGATGGGCATATAAAGCGTCAGAAGGAGAGGTGGCAAAGCAGATTTTTGAAACTAATAATAAATTCGTAGTAGCTAAACTTTTGTCGATTTATGAGAAAGGAACCATGTCTTTAGAACAAGTGAAAAAGCAAATAAAACCTTTCGTATTGAATCGTGTAAAATCTAAGATGCTGTTAGATAAAATGAATAATGCACTTACAGGTTCTTCATCGATTGATCAGCTAGCTAAAAAACTCGATAAACCAGTTATTCCTGTTGAAAATATGGTATTTGCTAACCCGATACTTCCTGGTGTTGCTCAAGAAAACAAACTAGTTGGGGCCGTTTTTGGCTCGCAGCCGAATAAACTTTCTAAAGCTATCGATGGCGATAATGGAGTGTATGTATTTGTTGTTAATGGATTTAGTATTCCCAGCCCTTTGAGTAATGCATTTAGACAGAAACAACAGATTTTACAAGGGCTTTTGCAAAGAGCCAGCAATGAAACGTACAAGGTGCTTAGTGATGAGGCCAATATTAAAGACAACCGTGCTCGATTCTTTTAAGGCTTAACATTGTTAACTTTGTATCCGGGGGAGATTTATTTCTTTTCCGGATTTTTTGTTTATAACGTTATGGATATACAGAAGGAAATAATTAACAAAGTTGCTGGGAGTAATTTAGTCAGTTTTGATTTGGCAGACCTATACTCCAAAGGAGAGCGAGTTCTATATGATATCAAGCAACACCTCTTCCAAGGATTGGTATTGAAGGAAAAGGACTTTCGTGAGATGATCAAAAATGAAGACTGGTCCACATACCAGGATAAATATGTTGCTATTATTTGTTCATCTGACGCAATCGTTCCAACTTGGGCATATATGTTATTAGCCAATAAGCTCACCCCTTATGTGAAAGTGGTTGTGTTTGGTAATTTGGAAGTTTTGGAAACCATTCTCTTTGATCGTATGCTGGCTAAAATAGATCTAGAACGATATCGAGATCAACGTGTCGTTGTGAAAGGTTGTGGGGAGATTTCAGTTCCTATTTCGTCGTTTGTAGAGCTGACATCAAGGTTAAGCACAGTAGCCAGAAGTATTATGTATGGAGAACCTTGTTCGACAGTACCTATTTATAAACGTAAGATTTAACAATTTCTATAAAACATTTATCTCAATGCTAAGACTAATCTTCGTGCTATTTTTTATCGCTGTTGGATATCAAACAATGGCTCAGGAGCCTCATAAGAGAAAAGAAAAGGTGTTTCAGGCTGGAGAAGAATTGAAGTACAAAGTGAAGTATGGTATTCTAACAGCTGGAGAGGCGACTGTTCGAGTGGAGGATAGTGAATTGAGCTTTGATAATAATGCAGTTTTTCATTTAATAGGAGAGGGGCACACAGCTGGGGTTTTTGCACTGTTTAATAAAGTGCGTGATCGTTACGACTCATATATAGATAAGGAAGAATTAACTCCTTATTTGTATACTGAAGATATTAGAGAAGGTGACTATCGTCGCAGTGATAAAGCGAGGTTTTACCAAGATAAGAGACAGGTCCTTACAAATGAAAATACTTTAAAATGCGATAGTCAAACCTTTGATCTGGTTTCAGCATATTTTTTTGCAAGAAGCTTGGACCTGACAAAAATTAAAGAGGGCGATATGTTCAGTATTAATTATTATTTAACTAATGCGATATCTAAAATAGATATAACCTATGTGGGGAAAGAGCGAATAAAAACCAGTTTGGGAGATCTCAATTGCTTAAAATTTAATCCATCTATTCAACCAGGCCGAATTTTTAGAAAAAACAGCAAATTGTATCTCTGGGTAACAGATGATGGGAATCGAATTCCTGTAAAGGCTGAAGTAGAGATTGTGATAGGTTCTGTTGTGATAGAGTTGATCAGTGCTACTGGCGTGAAATATCCAATGACGGCTGCCACAGTTAAACATTAGGTTAAAATAATCACTAAAAGACCGAATGAAGAGCTCGGTCTTTTTTATAAATACAGCACTCGGCATCTTATTGGCTTTGTAATAAGAATCGTACTTTTGGCGAATGTTTCAATAACATGATCAATGAGTAAGACTAACCATAAACAAGATGCACTGGACTATCATTCGCAAGGACGTCCCGGCAAAATCCAAGTTGTTTCCACCAAACCCACAAATTCTCAGCGCGATTTAGCTTTAGCTTATTCACCTGGTGTAGCTGAGCCCTGCCTACGGATTGCCAGTAATAAAGAAGAAGTATATAAATACACAGCAAAAGGGAATCTAGTAGCTGTTATTAGCAATGGTACTGCAGTGCTTGGCTTAGGAGATATTGGTCCAGAGGCAGGTAAGCCTGTCATGGAAGGAAAAGGTATCCTTTTTAAGCTGTTTGCTGATATTGATGTATTCGACTTAGAGTTGAATGCAAAAAATATTGATGAATTTGTTAACATCGTAAAAGCACTTGAACCCACTTTTGGAGGGATTAATTTAGAAGATATCAAAGCTCCTGAATGCTTTGAAATAGAACGTCGCTTAAAGGAAGAAATGAAGATTCCGGTGATGCATGACGATCAGCACGGAACCGCTATTATATCAGCAGCAGCTTTAATAAATGCGTGCGAAATCCAAAAAAAGAAACTAGATAAAGTAAAAATTGTTGTCAATGGGGCAGGAGCTGCTGCTATATCATGTACGCGCTTATACGTGCGGATGGGAGCAAAAAGTGAAAACATTGTAATGCTTGATCGGAGCGGAGTGATTCGTAACGATCGAGCTAAACTGGAAGGTACGAAGGCAGAATTTGCTACCGCTCGTAAAATCAATACGCTGGCCGAGGCTATGAAAGACGCCGATGTTTTTATTGGTTTGTCATCCCCCGATGTGCTGACTGCGGCCATGTTAAAAACAATGGCTAAAAATCCAATTGTTTTCGCAATGGCCAATCCTGATCCTGAGATTGCTTATGATCTTGCTGTTCAAACACGTAAAGATATTATTATGGCCACAGGCCGATCTGATTATCCTAATCAGGTAAATAATGTGCTCGGGTTCCCATACATTTTTAGAGGAGCACTAGACGTGCGATCAACTTCTATTAATGAAGAAATGAAGATAGCGGCTGTGAAAGCTATTGCTGAATTAGCAAAAAAGTCTGTCCCAGAGGCAGTCAACATGGCTTACAATACCAAGAATTTAAAATTTGGCAAAGACTATATTATCCCCAAGCCTATTGATTTTCGTTTAATTACAGCAGTATCTCCTGCGGTAGCTAAAGCTGCGATTGACTCTGGTGTTGCCCGCAAAATAATTACAGATTGGGATGCATACAAAGAAGAGCTGAAGTTGAGATTAGGTACGGATGATGCGTTATTACGTGCCGTGACTAACAAGGCCAAATCTAATCCCAAACGTGTTGTTTTTGCAGAGGCCGATAATTATAAAATATTGAAGGTTGCACAGATTGTTCGAGATGAACATATTGCCATCCCCATTTTATTAGGAAACAAAGAGCTGATCAAACAGATTTTACTTGAAAATGAACTAGAACTGGATGGTGTAGAGATCATAGATCCATTAGAGGAAACAATAAAACTGAATCAGTATGCAGATTATCTTTTTGAAAAGCGCCAGCGAAGAGGAGTTACGCTATCGGAAGCAAGGAAAATAATGCGTGATAGGAACTACTACGGTGCTTCAATGGTTCAATTTGGTGAAGCAGATGCGTTGATTTCAGGTTTGACGAAAAATTATGCAGCAACTATTAAGCCTGCTTTGCAAATTATTGGTATTGAAAGTGGAGTTAATAAAGTAGCAGGAATGTACATGATGATCACTAAGAAAGGTCCTATCTTTTTTGGAGATGCTACAGTCAACATAAATCCAAGTGTTGAGGAGTTAGTGGATATCACTGTTTTATTAGATCGCTCAGTGAAAAAATTCAACATTAAGCCCCGTATCGCATTGCTATCCTACTCAAACTTTGGATCAAATGATGGAATAATCCCCGAAAAAACACGCCAAGCTGTAAAATTATTACATGAGAAGTATCCAGATATTGTAGTAGATGGAGAGATGCAAGCGAATTTTGCAATGAATCCCAACTTATTAAAAGATAACTATCCTTTCAGTAGATTAAGTGGTGCACCAGCTAATGTATTGATCTTTCCAACACTCGAGTCCGGAAATGTTGCATATAAATTATTACAGGAGCTCGGCGATGCAGAGGCAGTGGGCCCAATTTTACTTGGATTAAAAAAACCAGTGCATGTTTTACAATTAGGAAGCTCTATTCGCGAAATTGTGAACATGGTTACTATTGCTGTTGTAGATGTTCAAGCAAAAGAGGAAGAACTAGGTGAAAAAAGTCCTCAGAAGAACATTTTTAAGCGTATTCGTAAATCTTAAATTTTGTCAAAGTGTACGCTTATATCAGTGGCCAATTAACTTTTAAATGCCCCACCTATGTAGTTCTGGATGCAGGTGGTGTAGGGTATCATATTAACATCTCTTTGAATACATATGCTGCCTTAGCAGATAAGACAACTTGTAAGCTTTTTACTTGGCTACACGTGAAGGAAGATGCGCATACGCTATACGGTTTTTCTGAAGAGGGTGAACGTAAGCTATTTCTGCATTTGATATCTGTTTCAGGTATAGGGCCGAATACAGGTCGTATGATATTATCATCTATTACACCTATTGAAATTCAGGATGCAATTATTAGAGGAGATATACCACTTATTCAGAAAATTAAAGGAATAGGCCCTAAATCTGCACAGCGTATGATCTTAGAGCTACAGGATAAGTTAAAAAAAGAAGAATCCGGGTCATTAATTGCTATTCCTCATCATCATACAACCAAAGATGAGGCTCTTTCTGCTTTGGTTATGCTAGGTTTTGCAAAAAATGCAGCAGAAAAAGTTTTAGATCAAGTAATAAGGGGAACAAAAGAAAGTTTAACAGTAGAAAAGCTGATAAAAACTGCTTTGAACATTCTATAGTTGTTTCTTTTTATTCGAAGTAATGGAGTGTTGTTGTTAACAAAAAATAAATAACATATAGGATAAAAAATGAAATAACAGACACTGCTGTAATTGAAATAAAAACGATATTGCTGCCCGCTATTGGCATATGATAGATCTACGTTTGAATACTTCACAAAAATATAGATCGTTATTTACATGTCTTGTTAGCTGTTAGTAGATATAAAATGAGTGAAAGAATATCTGAATAGAAGAATATTCTAGTACGAGAATTTAATACATGTTGTTTTGTTAGAATCGTTTTATCGTATAAAGTTGAGAAGTTTTTGTTTTATAGTAAGTAGTATTGTTTTGTTTTTGGGAGTGGGGAGTGCCTTTGCGCAAAAAACAGCGAGTGACTTAGATTCGTCAAAGTTGGTATACCCCCTCCGTGATTCCCCTGATATTAATCTAAAACAACAAGACGGTGTTAATCTTTCAAATCCATCTAACATTCAGAGAAAAGTAGAGTTTGATCCCATCAACAGAATGTATATCATCAGTGAGAAAATGGGAAATCAACTGTATCGCCCCACTCAATATCTCACTATTGAAGAATACCAGAAATATGAAACCCAGCTTCTCAAAAAGAAAAATTGGAAAGAGCTTTCAAATCTTCCTTTAGCTCAAGCCAGAGAACCAGGATTTATACCACCGATAGTCGTTAATAATAGAGTCTTTGAAACCATATTTGGAGGTACAACAATCGATATTAGGCCACAGGTATCTGCAGAAGCAATTTTAGCTGGACGGATTAATGTCAATCAAAATCCTTTATTGCAAGAAAGCCAACGTTCTCAATTTAGTTTTGATCTTACTCAGCACATGCAGGCAAACGTGGTTGGACAGGTTGGTAGTAGAATGCGTATACTGATGAACTACAATACGGATGCCCAATTTGATTTTGAAAATCAGGTTAAGGTTCAATTTACGGGTATTCCTGCTAAGCCTGGTTTTGAAGGCAAAGACGATGATATTATCAAAAAAATAGAGGCAGGTAATACTAGCTTTCCATTGAACACCTCTTTAATTACGGGTAGTCAAGCATTGTTTGGACTAAAAACCCAGCTGCAGTTTGGAAAACTAATGGTGACTACTGTGTTTTCACAACAAAAATCACAGCAGCAAAATATTACGATTGCCAATGGATCTCAACAAAATACTTTTAAGATTTCGGCCGATTCTTACGATGTTAATAAGCACTTCTTCTTAGCACAATATTTTAGAGATAATTACAATCAATCTTTAAGTCAGAGACCAACAATTACGTCTCAGATCAATATTACGAGGGTGGAGGTGTGGATGACCAATAAAGTAGGGTCCACTGCCGACTCTAGAGATGTACTGGCTCTGATAGATTTGGGTGAAAACAGTCCTGCTAATAATCATATCTATAATACAGTACAGGTAACTGGTGGAGCGCCCTACTCTGCGTTACCGTCTGGATTTACCGGTCCTACAACATCTACCCTAGCTACCCAGCAGTCTAATAATTTATTAACAATCCTACCTGCTGTAGTACGGAATACAAATGATAACACAATTGCTACTATTTTTCAGAATAATGGTAGTACTGACAACTATGCTAAATTAAGTTATGCGCGTAAGTTGAAGAGTACAGAATACACCCTTAATCCACAATTGGGATATATTTCCTTGAATAGCAGTTTAAATTCCGACGAGGTATTGGCTGTTGCTTTTCAGTATACATATAATGGAGTAACTTATCAGGTTGGGGAATTTTCAACGGATATCCCAGTAACTGGTGATGCGGCACGTACACAATTGTTCGTGAAATTATTGAAGAATGAAACGCTAAAAACTACTTTGCCAACTTGGAATTTGATGATGAAGAATATTTATTCTTTGAATGCATTTCAAGTTAATAGCGCCAATTTTGTTCTAGATATCCTTCGATTGGATGAGAATACAGGAATCCCTAAACCTCAAATGGCGGAAGGCGCAAATACAACAGGTAAGTTATGGTTACAGCTGGCGGGTCTTGATAATCTTAACCAACAAAGTGCACCTATACCCGATGGTGCGTTTGACTTTATAGAAGGTGTCACGATAGATTCTCAACTTGGAAGAATCAAGTTCCCTGTGCTTGAGCCTTTCGGCTCTGACTTGCAAGCAAAATTTAATGCGAGTGAGTCAAGCCTCATCACTAAATATGTGTTCAGTGAGTTGTATACGATGACACAGTCTGATGCTCAAAATCTTTACCCCAATCATGATAGATATACAATCCAGGGAACATATCAATCGCAAACAGGGACTGATTATTTATTAAACGCAATCAATGTTCCACAGGGCTCTGTGCAGGTTTTTGCAGGAACTATACCCTTGGTTGAAGGTGCAGATTTTACAGTAGACTACAGTACAGGGCGAGTGCGAATCTTGAACCAAGCTATTTTAAGTTCAGGACAGCCAATCAAAATTACTTTGGAGAATAGTGAGCTATTTGGTATACAGCAGCGTACACTAATTGGATCCCGATTTGATTATATCGTCAATAGAAAGCTTCGTTTAGGGGGGACTGTGATGAATCTAACGGAGCGGCCAGTTGTTCAAAAGATAGGGGCAGGACAAGAGCCATTAGCTAATACAATTTGGGGGGTGGATGTAAATTATGCCTCCAAATCGCGTTGGCTCACCAAAATGATTGATGCAATCCCTTTTATCAGTACAAAAGCACCCTCAAATATTACGTTTAGTGGTGAATTTGCCAATTTGATACCCGGTACTCCTAGAACTGGAATTGGTTACTTAGATGATTTTGAAGCAACTAGGTCAGTGGTTGAGCTTAAAGGATTTTTACCATGGCAAATATCTGGTACTCCACAAAAATTTACAGAATCAGGTAACATCGGTCCTTCTGGCTTGGGTGATCTTAGTTATGGTTATAACCGCGCTCGATTAGCATTCTATTCAATTGATCCGATTTTCTACGTAAGCTCTTCTCTTACTCCACCCAATATTTTAAATAATAATACGGAGTTGTCTAATCACTATGTTCGTGAAGTAATGACACAGGAAGTATTTCCATTTCAACAATCACCAACGGGAGCTCCATTCCCTCTTTCTACGCTAGATTTAGCATTTTATCCAAAAATTCGTGGCCCGTATAATTATACCACCACGAATTTGAATAGTGATGGAACATTTGTTGATCCTCAAAATCGTTGGGGTGGCATTTTGAGAAGAATAGATTCTAATGACTTTGATGCATTGAATGTAGAGTTTATTGAGCTATGGATGTTAGATCCCTTTATTTATAAACCAACTAGTTTGGGGGGGGATCTATATCTCGACATTGGTAATATCTCTGAAGATATTTTGAAAGATGGCAGACAAAGTTTAGAAAATGGGTTGCCCATCAACGGAGATCCATCTCAAGTAGACCAAACTGTTTGGGGAAATGTGCCAAAATTGCAACCAGTAGTGCAAGCATTTAGCAATGATCCGAGCGCTAGACAATATCAAGATGTTGGTTTAGATGGCTTAAGTGACTCAGATGAGCAAACAAAGTTTGCAAGTTTTTTAGCCCAAACGAACGGAATTCTTACTGCTGCTGCAGTTCAACAATTACAAGCAGATCCTTCATCAGATGACTTTCACTACTTTAGAGGGAGTGATTTAGATGGAATAAATGCTGGCATTCTAAAACGTTATGAGCTTTATAATGGAACGGAAGGAAACTCAAAGACCTCTCAGCAATCAATCGTTCAAACGGGGATAGACAATACAGCCTCAACCGCACTTCCAGATGCTGAAGATGTTAATCGTGATAATAACATGACTCAAGCAGACCAATACTGGGAGTATAAAATTTCTATAAGACCATCTGATATCACCACTATTGGAAATAACTATGTCGCGAATATTGTACCAGCAAGTGTACAGTTGGCGAATGGTCAAAATGCAACGGTCAATTGGATTCAATTTAAAATTCCAGTACGGGGCACCATCAATTCAAATTTAAATGTTCTTGGACCTGCTATTGGACCAAGCCAAGTTGGAGGAATTCAAGATTTTAAGTCTATACGTTTTATGCGAATGTTCATGACCAACTTTGCAGATACGGTTGTTATGCGTTTGGCTAAGCTGCAATTGGTACGAAGCGAATGGAGAGAGTATAATTCTGTTCTTTATCTAAATGATAATACTTCAGTGGCAGATGATAAATCAGTCTTTGATGTCACTACAGTTAGTCTAGAGGAAAATGGGCAAAGTGGTCAGATACCTTATGTGCTACCGCCAGGTGTTGTCAGAGAGCTTGACTATAATAATGTTCAATTTAACACACAGTTAAATGAGCAATCCTTAGCCATTAGTGTGAGGAATTTAGAGCCTGGTTATGCTAGAGCTGCATATAAAACATCAGTTGCTGATTTTAGGGCCTATCGTACGATGCAAATGTTTATCCATGCAGAACAAAATCCCTTGGACCTTTCTGGTGCGGCTGCAATTAATAATAATGACGTAAGTGCATTTATCCGTTTTGGTGCGGACAACATAAGCAACTACTATGAATATGAAATTCCATTACAGGTTACTAGTGCAGGAACAACAGATCCTAATGCTATTTGGCCAGTTGCTAATTGCTTGAATGTACAATTAGAGGCCTTTCAGATGGCAAAAATAGCACGGAATAATGCCATTAGTAGCAATGCAATAAATCCGGCAACGGGGCGCCCTTGGGCTATTAGTGACGTTTATAAGGTAGGCAACATTAGTGTCAAAGGTCAGCCAGATATGAGCAATGTGTTAATGTATACCCTTGGAGTTAGAAATACTAATCCTTTAAACTCACCGGCTAAAAGTGCAGTTGTATGGTTTGATGAATTACGACTAACTGATCCTGACCTAAGAGGTGGATGGGCCGCGACAGGGAGGATTAATGCTCAACTAGCCGATTTGGGTAATGTTATTATTTCTGGAAATAAAAGTACATCTGGTTTTGGTTCTGTGAATAATCGGATAGGTGAACGGAGCCGTAATAATGTGACGGGCATTGATGTATCCTCTAATATAGAATTGGGTAAATTTCTTCCACCACGTAGTGGGGTTAAAATACCCATGTTTGTTGGATATTCTAAAAAAGTAAATACTCCTCAATATAATCCTTTAAGCCCTGATTTGGAGTTAAACACAGTTCTTGCAAATTCATCTCAATCAGCGCAAGATTCCATATTAGCAATTGTGCAAGATTACACGACAAATAGGAGCATAAATTTTACAAATGTTCGTAAGGTTAAAACCAAACCCAATAGTAAAAACCGTCTTTGGGATATTGAGAATTTAAGTGCTTCTTATGCTTACACAGAATATTTTCATCGTGATATAAAGGTCGAAGATAATCTGAAGAGGACCTATCGTGCAGGTTTGGCATACACATATTCAAATCAGCAAAAAGCAATTACACCTTTTACAAAGATGAAACTAGTGAAGGCAAAACCACTTGGATTTATTCGTGATTTCAACTTTAGTCTGTTGCCTTCCTCTCTTAACTTTAGTGCTACGGTGGCTCGTGATTACGCCGAAAATAAATTGCGTAATATCGATCCATATAACACATTTCCAATCCCTACCTTTTACGATAAAAATTTTCAAATGACACGCATGTATGGACTTGTTTGGAACCTGGCTCGTTCTGTACAAATTGATTTTCATGCAACCAATATTTCGGCAATTGATGAGCCACCCGGTAGTATAACGAGTGGGGCTAGAGATAGTATTTGGCAAAATTTGCTCAAGTTAGGACGTACCACAAATTACACCCATAATGCAAACATAACTTACAATTTGCCCATTAATAAATTGCCAGGGTTAGATTGGGTAACATTAAGTACTCGGTATAGTGCTAGTTTTACTTGGACAGGTGAGCCTTTAGTTACAGCAAATAATCCTAATGGTATGAATTTTGGTAATACGATTCAAAATACAAGAGCTATCAATATTAACCCATCTTTAAACCTGGGTAATTTTTACAATAAGTTTAAATTCATTCGAAATATAAAAGATCAAGGTAATGGATTCAGCACGATTGCTCGTGTATTGACTAGCTTGAAAACCGTCAGTGGTGCTTATATTCGTACAGAGGCAATTTTTTTACCTGGATATTTGCCCAATACCAATTTGCTCGGGCAGAATCTTGTATTAGCTTCACCTGGTTTAGATTTTGCTTTCGGAAGCCAAAGAGATATTCGTGATGATGCTCGGATGCATGGGTGGATTACAATAAACCCACAGTTAAATACACAATATAACACTACATATAAAGAAGATCTAAGTTTACGCGGTATTGTTGAACCCATACCTGATCTTCGGATTGAACTTATAGCTACAAAAAGCCGTAGTTTTAGCTACGCCACTAACTTTAAATATGCCTCTTCAATTAATCAAAATAGTCTTCAGAGTTATAGCCCAGTGACTACTGGAAACTATAGTGTTTCATTTTTTACACTGTGGACATCTCTTGAATCAGAAGACCCAGTTACAAATGCATCTAACACATTTAATTTGTTCGAATATAATAGAGCTATTATATCAAGAAGATTAGCTCAAACAAATCCGAATTCTAATGGAATAGGGGCTGATGGTTATGCAGATGGTTACAGTAAAAATTCACAAAATGTGATTGTACCTGCCTTTATCGCAGCGTATACAGGTAGAGATGCTAGTAGAGTTAGCCTAAGTAGTTTCCCGTCAATCCCAATTCCTAATTGGCGAATTACATATAATGGTTTATCAAAAATTGCATTTTTGAGGCACTTATTCTCATCTATTGATATTAATCATGCTTACAATTCAATATATAGTATTAGCAATTTTAATTCTTTACCCAATTATCAAGAAACAAATGGAGCAATGAGTGCAAGAGATGTGAATAATGATCTTGTGCCTTTTTATCAATTTTCAGCAATATCTGTTAATGAGCGTTTCGCACCTCTTGTTGGTATCAATGCACATTTGAAAAATAATATGACAGTCAGTTTTGAATACCGAAAGAATCGTGGACTTAGTCTTAGTTTGGCTAATAATCAGCTTACGTTACAAAAAGATGGTGCACTTGTATTTGGGATTGGGCTTAGAACAAATAAATTCCGTTTTCCTTTTGGTTTGTTCAAGCAGCTAAAACTAAATAATGACATGAATTTTAAATTTGATTTCGTGATAAATGATCGAAAAACAATCATTTATAGAACCGATATTGATGATGCTGAAATATCTGCAGGGGCAAAAAATATTACGATCAGCCCATCAATTGACTATGTCTTGAATAAACAATTCAATGTTCGAGTATTTTATACAAATAACATTACTAAACCTTATACTTCTCAAACATTTAATACTGCCTTTAGCACCTTTGGATTCGCCGTTAGATTTAATTTGCAATAAGTGAGTCGAACTGATTTTGTATTTGTCGTGGATCAAGTATATTTGGCTCCATTAAATGAGGCGTAAAAATGAATTTTCCACTAGAATTAAAATACACCAAAGACCACGAATGGATTCGTGTTGAGGGACAACATGCTTACATTGGCATCACAGAATTTGCACAGCAAGAGCTAGGAGATATTGTATATGTCGACATTAACACCGTTGGCAAAGAAGTTTCTCAAGAGGATGTATTTGGAACAGTTGAAGCAGTGAAAACTGTATCTGATTTGTTTATGCCAGTTACAGGAAAAATAGTGGAATTCAATAAAAAGCTAGATACAAACCCTGAGCTGGTGAATAACGATCCCTATGGTGAAGGTTGGATGGTGAAAGTTGATATGGCTGACTCCGCTCAAATTGATAGCTTACTATCAGCTGATGATTATAAAACTCAGATAGGACAATAATGTTAAAGACATTAAAGTATCAATATTTAGCCATTTTGTGGGCTATGTTTATACTGGTCATATGTCTGATGCCTATGCAGAATGAGAGTAAGGGCTTACCTCTTTTCGAGGGATTTGATAAGCTTGTACATACGGGTTTGTTTTTTGTACTGATGGTTCTGCTATTTTACGGAGAAACCCAACAAAATCTTGGCTATAACTGTAGTTTATTGACATTTATAAAATTGTTGTTGTTGTTAGCAACTTTAGGTGGTGGTATCGAATTATTGCAGTGGAAAGTTTTTACATATCGTTCCGGTGAGTGGTGGGATTTTTTCTCAGATATGATAGGTGCTGGAATGGGTATTTTTAGTTATATCTTTTTCATTCTAGCCCCCTCTTGGAGAAAAACACTCACTAATTAACGGCTAGGCTATGTTGAATAAAAAGCGTTCATTTTTTTCTGTAAGCTTTTGTCCCTCTTTTAGGGCCGGGGTTTATCTCCTCTTTATCTTAGTAATCTCATTAAGTTCTTGTGGAATATTTAAGAAAAAATGCAATTGCCCCCATTTTAAATCGAACCAGGTTCATGTATCAAGGTAGAAGTTTACCGATCCTTATTTGTATTTAATTTAAATAAGCCATATTTTTGAATCGTTAACGAACAACCATGAAACTTTCACAGCTAGAACCAGGCCAGTCGGGTATTATCAAAGAATTTACAGATGTGGAAATGTCAATTAAACTGATGGAGATGGGCTGTTTACCCGGTGAGCCAATTCGTGTGGAACGAATAGCGCCTTTTGGAGACCCCATGGCCATTACTGTTTCGGGTTATCAATTAAGCCTGCGAAAGCTTGAAGCTTCAACCATCATATTGAGATAATTTACGTGAAGTGTGATCGAAAAATTGCCCTAGTTGGAAATCCAAACTCAGGGAAGTCTACTCTATTTAATATTTTAACTGGACTCAATCAAAAAGTTGGAAATTTTCCAGGTGTGACTGTAGATAAGAAGCTTGGACATTGCAGGCTTCTAGACGAAAGTAGAATTCAGGTCATAGATCTTCCAGGAACGTATAGTCTTTATCCTAAGAGCAAAGATGAGCGGATTGTGATGGAAGCACTCCTCGATAAACAAAACGCTACACATCCAGATGTGATCATCTTTGTGGCAGATGCAACTAATTTAAGGAGGAGTTTACTCCTCTATACACAAGTGGCAGATCTGAAAATCCCTATCATCATTGCTTTGAATATGATGGATTTAGCTAATAAGTCTGGGATAGAGATAGCAGTCGATATGTTGTCGCACAAGCTAGGCGTGCAAGTAATACCGATATCGGCATCTCATGGCCAAGGGATAGATCATCTCAAACAGGCAATTCAATACACGAGTGAAATACCTGTTCAAAGTGATACGATACAGGTAAAAGAACTTGCTCCTGGTTTAGTAGAGAAGATAGCCGAAGAAATGAATATTCATGAGCCTTATAGTGCACTGCAGCTTGCTCATCAATATGACCAATTGAATTTCGTGAGTTCGGAAGATCGGGATCGAATACGAGCAATAGAGGAGACACTTTCTTTTCATTCGCAAAAAGTTCAGGCCGCAGAAATAATTGCACGCTACAACTTTATCAATGATGTTCTTTTTGATACGTTAAAACTAAAAGAGGGTGCTAAGCGTGAAACAATCAGCAATCGTATAGATGCAGTTCTTACGCATAAGGTATTTGGTTTTGTGATCTTTTTTGCTGTTTTATTTCTGATTTTTCAATCAATATTTTCATGGTCAGCCTATCCAATGGATTTGATCAAGGAATTGTTCATTTGGCTAGGAGATACAGGGCATCAATTGCTTCCAGCCGGAGTACTTACTGATTTGTTAATGGATGGAGTATTAGCAGGTCTGAGTGGGGTATTGGTTTTTATTCCACAAATAGCGCTTCTATTTGCTTTTATTTCAATCCTTGAGGATACAGGATACATGTCTCGGGTTACTTTTATGATGGATAAAATCATGCGTAAAGTAGGACTGAACGGCAAATCAGTGATTCCTTTAATTGGTGGTTTTGCGTGCGCTGTGCCATCCATTATGAGCACTCGAAACATAGAAAATTGGAAAGACCGGATGATTACTATCATGGTAACACCTCTAGTGAGTTGCTCAGCTCGGTTGCCTGTTTACACGTTACTCATCTCTCTAGCTGTACCCAATCAAACGATATTTGGATTTATCAATATGCAGGGTTTAGTATTGATGGCAATGTATGTATTAAGTATTGTGAGTGCCCTTATGGTAGCTTGGTTAATGAAACAGATAGTACGTTCACGTGAAAGGGGCTACTTTATTATGGAGCTACCTGTGTATCGTATGCCACGATGGGACAATGTACTTTTAACAATGTATCAAAAGGTAAGAACCTTTGTGTTTGAAGCAGGTAAGGTCATTATTGCAGTATCTATTATTTTATGGGTTTTGGCTTCCTATGGCCCTGCAAATAGCCAAGAACAAGCTGAGCGAGTATATCAATCCCCGGCCTATACTCAAAAGTATGCACCTCAAGAGATAGAGCGCTTAAAAGCCTCTGCTAGATTAGAGTATTCATATGCAGGTATTCTAGGTAGGGTGATCGAGCCAGTTATCAAGCCTTTAGGTTTTGATTGGAAAATAGGTATTGCCTTGATTACATCTTTTGCAGCAAGAGAAGTTTTTGTTGGAACCATGGCTGTTATTTACAGCGTAGATGCGGATGACTCGAATACAGAGTCCGTTTTGCAAAAAATGCGTTCAGCAAAAAATCCAGATACGGGGCTGCCTGTATTTACCACTGCTGTAGCATTTTCATTGATGGTATTTTATGCTTTTGCAATGCAATGTATGAGTACAATGGCGGTAGTTTATCGTGAAACAAAGAGCTGGAAATGGCCAGCCATTCAATTTGGGTATATGACAGGCATGGCTTACTTTGCTAGTCTACTTGTTTATCAATTGCTCAAATAGAATTGGATAAAATCACAATACTCGATCAATATCTTCCTCCTGGAGCTGCGCCAGTAATAGCTCATTGGATTGATTTTTATCAATGTGAGTTTACAATATCACGTAATCGTGTCACTAAACTCGGTGATTATCGGCCGCCATATCAGGGATTAGGTCACCGTATCTCGGTGAATTATAATCTTAATTCATATGCTTTTTTAGTGACAACTATACACGAATTTGCCCACTTGCTCACATGGAATGAATATAAACGTAAAGTGAAACCACATGGCAAAGAGTGGAAGTGTAATTTTAAACGGATAATGACGCCGTTTCTAGTATCGTCTGTTTTTCCAGATGATGTCAGAAAAGCAATTGATACACATCTTGAAAATCCAGCGGCTTCTAGCTGTGCAGATTTAAATTTATACCGAGTGCTGAAACACTATGATGATAAGTCATCGGGCCTTGTCAGTGTAGAAGAGCTTACTACTAATAGCTTGTTTACAGTGAAAAATGGGCGAGCATTTCGCAAGGGAAATTTAATTCGGAAGCGGTACAAATGTGTTGAGTTAAGAACAGGAATGACCTATTTATTTAATCCTCTAACAGAGATAAAAGTAGTCTTCTGATGCCTTTTGTGCATCTGACTTTAGACTCAAGTAAGCAAATCATGAAATTGTATATATGATTAGAGATATGTATATTGTTACCTTTGAATTAAAATTTCCTTGATTTAATATGATGCGTATTTACTTTGATAATGCTGCTACAACACCTGTAGATAAAGAAGTCATAGAAGAGATTGTTCAGGTGATGGAGAACCAATTTGGAAATCCATCTTCCATACATGCTCATGGTCGTGAAGTACGTACGCTTCTTGAAAAAGCACGCAAAACCACTGCAAATCTATTTCATGCCTCGCCATCAGAATTCTTTTTTACCTCTGGAGGCACAGAAGCAGATAATATGGCTATCCGAGGTGGTGTAGTTGACTATGGGATCAAACACGTTATTACTTCCCCCATCGAACATCATGCTGTATTACACACATTGGAAGCATTACAAAAAAGCAATGCGATTAAGTTGAGTTTTGTTGATACAGATAGCAAAGGAAACGTTGATTTGCAACATCTGGAAGAACTTCTAAAATCGAATGAACGAAGTTTAGTTTCTTTGATGCATGCGAACAATGAAATAGGAACAATTACTGATATTGTCCGAGTTGGAGATATATGTGAACAATATCAAGCCATTTTTCATTGCGATACTGTCCAAACAGTAGGACATTATCGTCATGATCTTAGTAAACTAAAGGTTCATTTCTTGGTTTGTGCTGCACACAAACTATACGGTCCAAAGGGTGTTGGTTTTCTTTATATCAATCACGCTATTAAGATTAAACCTATCTTGTTTGGTGGCTCGCAAGAGCGTAACATGCGTGGAGGAACTGAAAATGTATCTGGTATCTTAGGTTTAGCCAAAGCCTTAGAAATTGCTTACCGTGATATGGATGAACACCAACATTACATTCAGGGATTAAAATCCTATATGATAAAGCGACTAGAAGATAGTATACCCGGAGTAGCATTTAATGGAGAAACAGATCCTGAAAAAAGTTTGTATACCGTATTAAATGTTTCTTTTCCTGAAAGCGAAATGGGAGATATGTTACTTTTTAATTTAGACATTGCTGGTATATCTGCCTCCGGTGGAAGTGCATGTAGCTCAGGAACTGATATCGGTTCACATGTTTTAAAGGGGATACGAGCAAATCCGAAGAGACCATCCGTTCGATTCTCGTTTAGCAAATACAATACGAAGGAAGAAATAGATTTCGCTATAGAAAAAATCAAAGAAATTTGTTTAGAAAAGGTTTGATCGAGCTATTAAATGTTTAGTTACGAATGATTGGACATGTACTATTTTCCTTGATATACTGGTGCTTCTTCAACAAAACGATAATTGCTGTTGGCTAAATCTATTTCGCAGCAATAATGTTCTAAACCATTACTAACGAATAACCACTGTACACGGTGAACAACATTATAGCGTGCAATCTGATCAAATGTATCCTGGTCTATTTTTACTGATGGAGATTTACACTCCACAAGCATAATTTTTTGCCCTATGTTATTATAAAGAAGGATATCTGATCTTTTTTGAAGTGCATTCAGTTTTAATCCACCCTCCATTTTAATCAGTGAGCGTGGATATTTTTTTACATGAATTAAATATTGAACTAAATGTTGTCGAACCCATTCTTCTGCTGTTAGGACTAAGAATTTTTTTCTGATCTCATCAAAAATGAGATTCTTTCCTAGGGCTTGTTTAAAGCGGAACGGATAGCTAGGTAAGTTTAGTGGGATGGGCTCAAATGGCATATTGGAACAAAGGTCCGAAAAAAGACATATCTATCCTCACTCAAAGAAAAAGTTCTTTTGCGTATCATTGTAAATATTAATAACATCACGTGACATGATAGAAACTATAAACATTAAAATAAACAAGGTCCCCGTTTCGAGGCTGAGCTCAGTTGATTTTGATAATCTGTCTTTTGGACGTGTTTTTTCCGATCATATGTTTATGACGGATTATATAGACGGTGAATGGAGAGACTTTCAAATTGTGCCTTATGGAGACTTAATGTTTAGTCCAGCTATGGCTGCTTTTCATTATGGTCAGGCAATATTTGAAGGAATTAAAGCGTATAAGCAACAAGATGGTCGAATAGCTGTTTTTCGCCCAATAAAAAATCTTGAACGCCTTAATACTTCGGCAGAGCGGATGTGTATGCCAACGATTCCTCAAGAGGTATTTATGCAAGGTTTGACCCAGCTGATCAACTTAGATCGTCAGTGGGCACCATCAGCAAAAGGACAATCCTTATATATCCGCCCGGTGATGTTTGCCACAGATACTGTTTTGGGTGTGCATGCATCAAAAAAATATAAATTCGTGATCCTAACAGGGCCTGTTGGAGCTTATTACTCAAAAAATCTAAAGGTGAAAATTGAGTTACAATATTCCCGTGCTGATGAAGGAGGCGTAGGTTATGCTAAAACAGCTGGAAATTATGCCCGATCACTTTATCCAACTAAACTAGCAGAACAAGAAGGCTTTGATCAGATAATTTGGACTGATGCTAAAGAACATGCATACGTTGAGGAAGCGGGTACGGCAAACGTCATGTTCGTTATGGATGATGTTTTGATCACTCCATCAACCAGAGATACCATTCTGGATGGTGTGACAAGAAATACAATATTGGAGCTCGCTTCTGCATGGGGCATGCGAGTTGAAGAACGTCGAATAAGTGTTGAGGAGATTATTCAAGCAATCAAAAAGGGTACATTACAAGAAGCCTTTGCTGCAGGTACAGCGGCAACAATTGCACATATTTCTGTGATTGGTTATAAAAATGAATTATACTCTTTGCCAGATCCCCAAACGCGTGTATTTTCTAATAAAGCACTACAGGCATTAAATGATATTCGTTATGGTTTAATGCCCGATCAATTTAATTGGAATTACTTAGTTTAATTATGGTGTGCGTAAAATAATACTATGCCTCTTATTAAGCTGAGTAAATTAGAACGCAGAAGACTAACTATTTTCTTTACTTGTTTGATAGTTTCGATAGGAGCTTGGTCTTTTTTTGCATTATCTAGTCTGTATCTCTATCGGATAAAAGTGCCTATTCGGTATATCCACACTCCTCAAAAACAGGCGTTTCGTCCTTTACAAGGCGACATAATTGATTTGCAAATAGAAGGAACAGGCTGGCAAGTGTTATTTTCAAAAATCCAATTAATGAATCAATCATACATTGACATTGATATGAAGGATTTGAATGAGCAAGGCTACATTGCTCTAGCCGACCAAATAGAGCAAATTAATAGACAGTTAGGAACAAGTCAGAAAGTGGTTCATACATATCCAGATTCTTTATTTTTTGATTTCTCTAAAGGTTTTGTGAAGAAGGTGCCAGTCCAGTTAATTCAGAAGCTAGACTTTGACCATCAGTATGGCATTGCGGGTAAAATAGAAGTAAAGCCAGCATTTGTTACCTTAACGGGATCTTTGGAAGATTTAGAATCTATTCATCGATGTCAAACAGAAGTACTGGAAGTGCACAACGTAAACCATTCAATTACAACTAAAGTGCCGCTTAAACATCTTTTGAAAACAAATGTAGGAATTCAGCCTTTGTGTGTAGAGGTGCAAATTCCAGTAGACGAGTTTACCGAGAAAGTGGTAGAGGTACCTTTGAAGATCTTGAACAAGTCGGTTTTTGACGATATAAAACTTTTTCCTAAAAAAGTAAAAATTACCTTTTTAATAGCTTTAAGTCAGTATGGACAAATAGATCCAGATTTTTTTGAAGCAAGCGTTGATCTAGATAAGTGGCGTCAATATAAATACAAACAATTACCGGTAACGCTGACTCGTTTTCCGGATTACTGTAAACTTGTGCAATTGGAACCTCAAAATGTGGACTTCATAATTCATAAATAAATAATGTTAAAAATTGGAGTAGCTGGAGGAATCGGAAGTGGAAAAACAATGGTCTGTCAGGTTTTTGAAGTATTAGGTGTACCTGTGTTTTACGCAGATACTGCGGCTAAAGAGATCATGTACACCGATAAAAAATTAAAACAGGAGATTCAAACATTTTTTGGTGAACGATCCTATACTTCTGATGGAGATCTGGACAGAAAATATTTGGCAAATATTGTTTTTAATGATAAGCAGAAATTAAACAAGCTAAATGCAATCGTTCATCCAGCAGTATTTAGTGCATTTGATCATTGGACTTTAAAGCAACATCATGTACCCTATGTTGTCAAAGAGGCAGCCTTATTATTTGAGAGTGGCTCACATACAATGTGCGATTACTCTGTGTTAGTTAAGGCCCCTTTAGATTTAAGAATACATCGTATTATTCAACGTGATCATATTAGTTTGGAAGAGGTTAGTTTACGCATGAATCGGCAATTTACCGATGAACAGAAAGAGAAGATGGCTAATTATATATTGATCAATGATGAACAAAAATTGCTTATACCTGAGATTATTGGCCTGCATGAGCATTTTTCAAAGCTGGATAAAAAGCTAGTATGATTATTGAAGATTTTCTAGTTTTTGACGAGCGTGGTTTATATTGCCGTCATGGTAATTTTTATTTGGATCCAAAGCAACCCGTTAAACATGCTGTAACTTCTCATGCACATGGAGATCATGCAATTCGTGGAAACGAAAATGTTTACTGTACAGCAGGTACGGCTGCGATTATGGAATGCCGGTATAAAAAGCATGCAGCTGAAAACTTCAACACATATCCTTACAGAGAGATAGTTAATCTGAACGGTGTTCAAATCAGTTTCATTCCGGCTGGGCATATCCTAGGTTCTGCACAGGTATTAATGATATATGAAGGCGTTCGCTACTTATATACTGGCGATTTTAAATTACAGACAGACGCCACTTGCGAACCAATGGAGTTTGTACAGGCAGATGTTTTGATTACTGAAACAACGTTTGCTAATCCCGCTACTCAACATCCAGATTTTGTGCAGGAAATCAAAAAACTAAATGATAGCAATCACAATATTCTATTAGGTGCTTATGCATTAGGTAAGGCCCAACGCTTGATTTATCTCATCAATAGTTATTGCCCTGATCGTCAGATTTTAGTACATCATTCTATTTTGCCACTCAATCAAGTGTATGAGTCTTTTGGGTATCATCTAGGAAAATATGAACCTTATCAACGTAAAATAATGAAGGCACATACACATGGATATGTTTACATCGTTCCTCCGATGACGTTTGATAGCTATTTTAGAGCAAAAAATGTGTTGAGGGCTTTTGCATCGGGTTGGGAAAGGCTCCAGCTTCAGAATGATATAAGTTTATTAATTTCTGATCATGCAGATTGGAACGATATCTTGAAGACAGTCGAGCAAGTCAATCCAAAACATATTTGGACATTACATGGAGATGGACGTTTGTTGAAAGCACACTATGAGAATCGAATGACGATTAAGCTATTAAATGGTTAATAATTGGCTAAATCAATCCCAAAACTCAATCTTTCCGCCTCGTAGATTGTTTTCGCGCTGTATGACATCGAAAATACTTGTTTCTGCAAGGATTTTTAATGTCGCATCTCTGACATCAGTGAAGACGTCTCGTATTCCACATGTTTTTTCATCCTTACATTCTGCACAGCGGCTATAAAAATTCAGACTGATACAAGGAACCATGGCAATAGGTCCATCCGTAATACGCATAATCTGAGATATAAATATTTCTTTTGGATCTTTATTTAATCCATAACCACCTCCTGCTCCCTTTTTACTGTAAAGTAGGCCAGAATTGCGCATCAGTAGTAAGATTTGCTCCAAAAATTTCCTAGGAATATGATCTCGCTCTGCGATTGTGGAAATTTTCATCGGCGGTTTGCCGTAGTTTTTTCCAAGAACAATTGCAGCTTTAATAGCGTATTTAGCTTTTTTTGATAGCATACTTAAAGTATAAGCTATACTAAAGTTAATAAATTTATTTGTAAATACCTATGTAAATACAGTTTAATTATCTGAAAAACACCTAAATATCATATCCTTGAAAATGTTATTAGTGTGTCATTTTCGATTTTTTATAGTAATGAAATGCGACTGTAGCAGCTTGGGTTTAGTTTTTTGATTAATATATTAAATTGATTTTTATTAACTTATAAGAAAAAAAATATTGATATATATTTTGTTTGATATGATATTTATTTATCTTTGAAGGCCGCCTATATCGGTTTTTTATTGATTATCAGGTGGGTGGTGCTCAAGAATTTTGGTATAGGTAAATCTAATATGAATATTGTTATGGAAACAGCTACAAAAAAAAAAGGAAGAGTAAAATGGTTTAATAGCCAAAAAGGCTATGGGTTTATTGTACAAAATGATGATGGAAAAGACATTTTTGTGCACTTCAAAGATGTTGATGGTGGTACAGGTAAGAGCCTAAATGATAATGATGAAGTTGAATTTGAAGTTTCTGAAGGCCGAAAAGGCCCTCAAGCTATTAATGTGAGGAAAGTATAAATATCTCTATCATAAGGTAAAAGAGGTTGTCTCAAAAGGACAACCTTTCTTTTTTTATACGTTCACAGTTAAGCACAATAAGTTGATTTTGGCAGATGGTTGTAAAGAAGAGATATGAATCTTCACCATCTTCAAGCTGATGCTTTTTCTTTAATTCTTTCACGGATAACGGAAAATTACGCGAAATAATATTGGCGTACTTAATGGGTTTTTTACTGATGAAAGTCTTGTAATCCCAGTAATTTTTGAGCTTAAATATTCTTCCGATAAAGTCTGTGTTTAGCGTTTCGGAAGTATACAGATGTGTATGTTGATGTAGCTTGAAGAGATTGAATTTTTGGGTAATTAATTTAAAACATCCTGCTTTTAGTAAGGAAACATCTGGTTCATAAATAAAATTTAAGGGTTTAGATGGGATAGGGCTTGGAGCTTTTTTCTCTTCTGATAGTTTAAAGTGGTAACTATCGGTATGCTCTTGATCATGGATTGCGGCACAGCAAATAAGAGGATCATTGCATGGAAAGTCAGGGTCAATGATCCACAGTAATTCTTTGCAATCATTTTTTACGCTTATTATGTGGATCTCTCGTACGTTTTTTAGATCCGTTAAGCCCGATTTGATATCCAACAAGGGTGAAGTTTTGATAATGATCCGAGCATGTTTTTTTGTGAGTAGGTCGAAATTGGTTTTTAAATCTGGCTCGCAATCAGTTATCCTAAAAACTTTATGTGTATTTACCCGTCTGGATGGATCTATGTAAATCGTATCAAATTGCTCATCCGAATTTTGAAGATAAGTCATTCCATCTCCTAGATGAAAAAACAGATTTTTGGAGTGTAGTATTTGTGCATTGTGCTGAACGATGTTCGAAAGCACTTCATTTATTTCACAGTGTACTATTCGTTGTACGCGCAGGCTAAAATAATAACTGTCGATACCAAAACCGCCAGTCACATCTAAAACACGCTCGCCTTTAATTAGTTGGGCTTTATACTTTGCGGTGATCTGTGAGGATGCCTGCTCTATGGATAATTTGGGTGGATAATAGATCCTCGGAGTGGCGTACCATAGAGGTAGTTTTTTTTGACAACGCTTTTTACTCTCAATTTGTTCGACTAGTTCGCGAGTACTTACATTTTTGAATGGGCTTTTGCCCAAAAGAATACGAACTGTATCGCTGCTTAAGTGATTGTTGATGAAAGTTTGTACATCGGAATCTAAAATGAGTGGGTTCATTGTTTTTTACGTGAGGGATAGAAGTGAAAAGCCCACAGTGAAGCGTAGCGGAACGAGGACTTGCAGCGAATAGCCCGACCCGAAGGGGCACGTCCAACATAGATGATTATGCATCTTTAAGGACCATTTGAGCAGTATTACGACTAAGTTGCTCCATCAATATTTTTTTTCCTGAGCTTAGCTGGTTGATGAGGTCGTTTTTAAAGTGTCGAACGGTGATAAGCTCCAAAGCTGTATTGTATTTGATTTTGAAGTGATCTTGTAAAAGTGAGTTTAACTTGTTAAAACGAAAATCATCCCAATCAAAACATACCGAAAAGCTAAGTGCAGATATTTGCATCATATTAATTTTGATACGTGCATCGGCAAAAAAGCCGAAAATGGCACTCAGATGGTCTTCTGTTATAAAAGAGAAATCTTTTGTTGATAAAGAAATCAGTACTTGATCCTTTTTGACGATGATAGCGGGCTCGATGTCATGGGTATGTGGAATGTTTTTAATGACTGTTCCTGTTTCTTGTGGGTTTAAAAAAGGCTTCACCAATAATGGAATGCTCGCGTTTTGTAATGGTTTGATGGTTTTGGGGTGAATGACGCTGGCACCATAGTAAGTCATTTCGAGTGCTTCTGAGTAGGAGAGCTCATCATACTTTTGGGTATTCCCAAAAAGTTTTGGATCCGCATTTAATACGCCGGGGACATCTTTCCAGATGGTGACTGATTCGGCTTTGAGGCAAGATGCGAAGATAGATGCGGTATAATCAGAGCCTTCACGGCCGAGTGTTGTCGTGAAATTTTCGGATGTTCCGCCTATAAATCCTTGCGTAATGGCAATCTGATTTTTTAAAAGGGGGATTAAGTTGGTTTGGATATGATGGCTTGTTTTCTCCCAATCGACTATTCCTTCGCGGTAGGTATTATCTGTTTGGATATAATCACGTGCATCGATCCATTGGTTTTTTAGTCCGATATGAGTGAGGTAAGCACTCACGATACGGGTAGATACGAGTTCACCAATGGGTACAATTTGGTCGTAATTGAAATTATAATCAGGATGTGGTTCATCCTCAAGTATCCAATCTATTTCGACAAATGTGTTAGCGATTTGGTCGAATATGGGATGATTGCTGTCTTCAAATAAATCTGTTAGTAGTTGATGATGGTATTCTTTGATATTTGCAAAAAGTGGATATGTCTCTTCGCTGCGATTGAAATGAGCTGTGGCTAATTTTTCAAGTGCATTGGTGGTTTTTCCCATTGCTGAGACCACAATTAGTAGTCGTTTATCCTTGTTGAGCGCTACAATTTTTGAAAGGTTCTGAACGCCACTGGCATCTTTAACAGATGCTCCCCCAAATTTGAATACGTATATCACCGGTTTTATAAAAAAGTGTAATTAAAGTCGCAAATATATTCTTAATCTGTGTCTCGCCCTAGAATGTATTGACGAGAGCCAAAAGACTCGGCATTTATTTCCTAATTCGTAGAAAAAATACGAATCGTCAAGAGGGTAGTATGTGATTATTGATGAGACGGAAAATTTGATTTTACTTGTTGATAGATAAAGATCCATCTATCCATTTGTCTTCAAATTTTGCACCGTATTTTTTATAAAAATTTAATGCGGGTTCATTCCAAGTGATTACTTGCCAGGTTATTCCCTTGTAATCTTTTTCGGTGGCTTCTACAATTAATCGATCAAATAATAGCTTTCCTATTCCTTTGCCTCTCATTTTATTAGTGACTAGCAGATCTTCTAAATACACATGGCGACCAGTCCATGTAGAATAACGTGGGTAAAACAAAGCTAAGCCATGAACTAGACCATCGGCTTCTGCTACAAAAGCTCTCCAGGCGGGGTTGGGGCCAAATCCTGCTTCTTCGAACTCTTGTAGTGTGATTCTTACTTCATGTGCTGATTTTTCGTACTTAGCAAGCTCCTTGATGAGCTCGAATAAGCGCGGGCAATCTTTCTTTTCGGCTAGTCTAATGATCATATCTACGTTGATATTAGTTTAGTGAGGATTTATTTTCAATCTTGAAATGTTTGATGATCCTTTGTCCAAAAATAGTACTCCCAATGCGAACCATGGTGCTACCTTGTTCGATCGCAATTTTATAATCGTTGGACATACCCATCGAAATTTCTTTGAACGAATCGGTATTTCTAAAAAAGCTTTGTTTTAATCCTTTAAAAAAGGTGTTTAACTCGTAAAATTCCTCTTTGATCTGTTTAGGATTATCCGTGTTGCTTGCAATTCCCATGACACCAACTAATCGAATATTTTTTAATTCTGGATACACTGGCGAGCGGAGAAGTGTGATGGCCTCATCAAGTTCGAGGCCAAATTTATTATCCTCATCGGCAATCGATAGTTGTAGTAGACAGTCAATTACTCGGTTGTTTTTAGAAGCTTGTTTGTTAATCTCTTGAAGTAGGTCAAGGCTATCGACTGAGTGAATAAGACTGATAAAGGGGGCAATGTATTTGACCTTGTTACTTTGTAGGTGACCAACTAAATGCCACTCGATATCTTTGGGGAGTTGTTCTTGCTTCTCGATTAGTTCTTGTACTATATTTTCGCCAAAAACGCGCTGGCCAGCACGGTAGGCTTCCATCAAATCTTCAATGGATTTGTTTTTTGATACAGCCACAAGTTTTACGTGCGATTGTCCTATCTCGGCTTTGATGGCTGAGATATTAGTTGCGATGCTCATTAAATATGTATTTTTGGTTTTCTAAATTTACGACTAAGTTAAGGAATGACGCGTTTAGTACTATTTTTTTTGATATTGATTTTTGCAGTATCCTGCAGCCAGAATAGTGTGCCAGATGGTATTCTTCAACGTGACAGTATGGTTTCTGTATTGGTTGATATTCATTTAGTAGAAGGATGTCTTTTTTCATTTGCACAGGATAGTATACACCTTGTTCAACAAAGCGAAAACGTAAAGCAATACAGGAAGTTTTTAAAACCAGAGGGAGCACACTTTAAATACCAAAATGATAGTCTAAGGCGGCTAAGTGATCGTTTGGAACAACAGGTGGATAGTTCAAAAAAACAGAGCTTAAAGCAGCAGGCTGATATTCTTTATCGTGTTGTGTACGAAAAGCATCATACAAACAAAGCTCAGTTTGATGAGAGTTTACGTTATTATTGCCAGAACCCTAAACTTTTGGATAGCATATATGGCCAAGTAAATGTGGATTTAGAGAAGAAGCGAAAGCTAGAGATGGCCATCTTCAATCAAAAAATAAAATCATCACAGGCAACCATTCAAAAACCATAGCTGAATACGTTTTCTATAACAGCTTGATGGTCACGGAAAATAAAATACATGCAGAGGATGATATACCCCAGTAATGCTTCCGAGAAACTTGGATTTATTGAAATAAAGCAGCTGATAAAGAACCATTGTATAAGTTCGATGGGGCAGCAGATGGTCGACAAGATGCAGCTGATGACCAATTTTGATCAGATTAATAAATTCTTACATCAAACAGCGGAGTTTAAAAATATTCTCATCAACGATGCTGCGCTGCCCATACATGACTTCTTTGATATCAAAAGACTGGTTGAAAAAGTTCGGGTAGAGGGCATGTATTTGATTGAAGATGAAATTTTTCAAATCCATTCATCGCTCATAACTACTTTTTTAGTAATCCACTACTTTACACAGCGTGAAGGGCAGTATCCCAATTTGGAAGCTTTATTTGAGCATTTGCCCATAGAAAAGCCAATCATCCAACAAATAGAACGAGTGATTGATGCCAATGGAAAAATGAGACCCAATGCGTCTTCTACATTGCAGCATATTATTGGAAGCATTGCCCAAGCAGAGCGAGAAGTTCATCGAAAGATTGATCAGATATTCAAAAATGCTCAAAATAACAACTGGGCTGCTGAAGGTAATTTAACGATTCGTGATGGGAGACTATGTATCCCATTGTTGGCAGAAAATAAAAGAAAGATTAAAGGCTTTGTACATGATGAATCTGCCACAGGGCAGACGGTTTATTTGGAACCCGAAGATGTTTTTTATCTCAATAATAGTATTCGTGATTTGGAGTTTGATAAGCGAAGAGAGATTATTAAAATACTCACCACGCTCACGGATGATCTGAGATCCTATTTTCCGCTTTTGCTGTCTTATCATGGTTTTTTAACCAAACTTGATTTTGTACGTGCTAAGGCCTTATTCGCGATCGATATTGAGGCTAATATGCCAGAACTCATTCGAGAGCCAGCGCTAAACTTAATTCATGCGCGCCATCCCTTGCTATTAATCAATTTTAGAAGAGATACCGCTACGGATCGCCAGCGACAAGCTTGGAGGAATAAAGCAGATCATAGTAGCTTGATGGCTGATCAAAGAGTAAATAAGACAGATGTAAACCAAACAGTAGTCCCACTGAATATTCTCATCGATCATGAGCAACGCATTATCGTGGTTTCTGGACCGAATGCAGGTGGGAAATCAGTTTGTATGAAGACTGTTGGTTTGCTACAATTAATGGTTCAGTCTGGATTATTGATCCCTGCAGATGAGCATTCCAAGGTTGGCATATTTACACACATATTTGCTGATATAGGGGATGATCAATCTATAGAGAGTGATTTGAGTACTTATAGTGCTCATCTTTCGAAAATGAAATATTTTGCGGAGCATGCACAATCCAAAACGTTAGTTCTTATTGATGAGTTCGGGACGGGAACAGATCCTCAATTTGGTGGTCCTATTGCAGAAGCTGTATTAGAGTGCTTGAATCAGAAAAAAGTATACGGTGTGATAACCACTCATTATTCTAATCTAAAGGTATTCGCAAATGTAACGCCTGGCCTCATGAATGCATCGATGTTGTTTGATAATTTGGAGATGCGGCCACTGTACAGTTTAGAGGTGGGTAAGCCAGGAAGTTCATACGCGTTTGAAATTGCTCAAAAAATAGGTTTACCACAGGAGATATTGGAATTAGCCAAGAATAAAATAGGAGAACATCAACAAAATGTGGATACGTTGTTGGTGGATCTGGAGCGGGATAAAAAACAGCTGATAGATATGCGTGTAGCTGTTGAGCGTAGGGAGCAATATGTGAAAACATTGATGGATGAGAATGAGAAACTAAAATCGTATTTCGATGAGAATAAAAAGCTGATCTTAAAAAATGCAAAGCTAGAAGCTCAGGGTATTATTAAGAATGCAAACAAGTTGATCGAAAAAACTGTTTCTGAAATTAAGGCAAGTAAAGCAGATAAGGTTGTCACACAAGCATTGCGTCAAACATTGCAGCAAGAACTCTTCAAGAATGAAGTTAGAGATAAGAAAAAAGAACTTATACCTGAGACTGTTGAGCTTAAAGTTGGTGACTGGGTAAAATTGGTTGATTCCGAAACCATTGGTCAGGTTATGGAGTTAGCAAAAGGGAATGTTATTCTAGCGATGGGTAATTTGCGTTCAGTAGTGAAACAGAAGCGTGTTCAAAAACTAGCGAATAAGGATGTTCCAAAAGAAATTCGTCGCTCATCTCGATTAAGCTTGATAGATAATAACATGCAGTTTAGTCCCGAATTGGATTTACGTGGTAGGCGAGGAGAAGAAGCATTGTATGAAGTTGAGAAGTATTTGGATCGAGCGATTATGATGGGCTTGCCAAGCTTCAAAATTATTCACGGAAAGGGCGATGGGATTTTACGAAAGCTAATTCGTGAAAATTTAAAAAAATACACACAAGTAGCTCGTTTTGAGGATGAGCATGCAGATCGGGGAGGAGATGGAATTACGTATGTGTATCTTGATTAAATAAACACATTTTTTAAAAAGAGGTTACTAATGAGAAATTCAATCCTGTATTAGGCTGGATATACCGACAAACCCCTCCTGAACAGAATAATCCACCTCTTTGTCTTCCATATGATACCGCAAAACGTGTTGCACCTCGTGAATAGCTTGCTCCAATATTGTAATAATGGATTCGCTGACTAATATCTGGATTTCCATAATTATATAAATCGATAGCATACATAGAGTAGTGTGAGTTGAAATTATGCTCTAATGTGATAGCCTCCCAGTTTTTTAAGTCATCAGGAGTAGCTAAATGCTCCAAAATAATTCTGCTTGACTTTGTACCAAACCACTTATGTGTAGACTCAAATACAAATATGTTGGCACTGATCGTCCCAACACCTGCTCCTTGTCCAGTGGGAGATCCTAGTGCATCGGCATTGTAAAAAGTATTGATGTACGAAAAAACAGAGGACCATTTATCATTCCATTTTTTCTTAATCTCTATACTTGCATCCTGAAAGTATTTATCTCCAAATTCTCCACTTATTTTGTAATCTCGAGTAGTAGGGTCTATTGTGCCAGCCAAGTTATACCATACAGCATAATTTAAGGCTATTTTTGTTCCAAACTTTCCTCCAAAAAAGCTCCATCTGGGCAAATTAAAGAACACGTCTATTTGACCACCATTTTCACCAAATACGGGTGATTGTTGATCAATGACTCTCGCTTGTGTTGCATATCTGTACAGATTTGTTACATTATAATCATGTTGTTTAGTTAAAGATGGTAGATAATTAAGTACTTGGTCATTATAGGTATTCTTGACTACCAGAGGATCAGTGTCAGAATAGAATCCCATATTTTGCAGTCGTCTGTATTGGGCTGTGAGAGCAAGCCCTTTTTTAGAGTAGGTAAGATTAGCTAATATGGCAGATCCAGGATTGTGATGGCTATTCCCATTTAAATCTTGGTAACTAAAATCGGGGTCTTTCATGATATACTCTGCGCCAAGATTTAAACGAGCATAGTCTACATTTACTCTACCACTATAAGCATTGATAGTAGATGTGGTAGCACCAGATAAATAACGACTAACATAACTGCCTCCGAGTCTAATTCCAAGATCTGAAGAGTTCAATAGATCACCCAGATTTAACTCAGAATTTATGCCATTCATCTCTCCGTTGCTCGTTTCGAATCCAACTCGTTGGTATCCGGATAGGGCTGTTATGGCTAAGTCTTCTGTAGGTTTCACCTTGATTCGCAAGCCTTTTATGGCATTGTTTATTCCTAGTTGTCGATCTTCCCATGTTCTAAAAACTAAGCCACTACCAAATTGTTCGTAAAAATACCCGGCTGTAATATCTAGCTGATCTATTGTGAAATTACCGTAATATGTTGCGATTCCATTGTCACCAACTGGAATTCCACTTGGGCTTATTTCTTGCAATTTTGTAGAGTATCCTAGAAGAGGTGCTGGCAAATAAGCTTCATATTGTGCTCCTACTTTGAAGTGGTTAAGTAAGTAATCTATCTTAAAATAATTATTGGATCGAAAACGAGGATCACTTGGACTAAAACTAATTCCTGTTTTTGGGTCATTTTGATACCATTCTGAATAAGACTCATAACCTCCAGAGATAGTACCATTATTATTTTGGTTCTGGGCTAAAGCAGTTTTTGTGATGAGTACAATGATCAATATTGTTTTTAGTTTGTTCATATATTGATTTTTAGTGGTCATGAAGTTGTCACGAGCCAATTATTGATTAGTAGTTGTGAGAGCGATAGCTCAATGATGCTTCGACTAGTTCTTATTTCAGATTTTGTATTATTTTCAGCAGGTCATCTTCACTTCCTGGGACATAGCTAGTTTTTTGGTAAACGATTTTGTTGTCTTTTACAATTGCTAAATATGGGATTGGTCCAATGTTTAAGGCTCTTTTTAGATCATTATTAGGATCTAGAAAGACATCAAAGTCCCAAGATTTGCCATTTACCAAAGGCTTCACTCGATCTACACTACGAGCGTCGTCTACTGAGATACCTATGATTCTAATACCTTTGTCCTTCCAGTTTTTATCATTGAGCTCATCTAATTCATTTTGGCATGGGGTGCACCAAGTTGCCCAAAGGGATACGATGGTGATCTCATTTTTATGGAAGATATTTTTGGTTTGAATGTCTTGTTTGTCGATGGTTTTGATGGTCACATCTGGAAATAGTTGTTGTCCTCTGCACAAAAGAGCAGAGATTGTTAATAAAGCTATAAGGCCATATTGTTTTGCTGATTTTCTCATCTATAGGAATTTTTAATTTTATATGAATTGCAGTTTTTTAAGTGTAAAATTTTATGGCCTTCAATTTATAAAAATTCATTTATTTAAATGAAAAATAAAACAATATGTGATGGGTTGGGTAATTAGCTCGTTTATTTTTAATGTATGTCACTGCAACACCAAAATCAGATACGAACGAAACGACTTTTCGAGAAGTAAATAGATAGAAAGCCTGGGGCCTGGTGATTTCTAGAGTTTTAAATAATTCATTCTACATAGATTCTTGTTATAATGTTTGTTATTGTAAAATAAATTGACCTTAATTTGTTTTGTTATTAAAAAATAATTAAATTTACTCAATTAATACAATATCTAAATTTAATTTTCGTCATTATTAACGTTTTTATAAATAATTAAAAATCCATTTAATAATATTTGTTTATACAAATACTGGAAAGTGAATAGTGTGTATAAAAATAATATCACAATACTAAAATTTGTTAAAGTAAAATTTTTAAAAACAATAAAATAAGTTTTACAAAATTTTAAAAATTTTACTAACAAATAAAAAAATTACTTTAAAATTTATAAATTTCAAAATTTTTTCAAATTATCAGAAATTTCAAATTTACATTAAGTTTTGGAAATAATTTATTTAACCAAACTGCTCTTATGCCAGTAAAAGTTAAAATTAACGTACGTTTTCTTTTTTCAATTGCTTTAATAATGTGTTCAGCACATTCTTCGGCACTCATCATTTTTCCTTCATCCATTGAGGTTTCTCCATGAGACTGTCCTTTTCTGTTTAAAGAAGCTCTGCGAATGTTAGAAGCTGTAAAACCAGGGCAAACCCACATTACGTTTGTGCCACTATCTAACAGCTCTGTACGCAAGCTTTCTAAAAAGCCATTTACTGCAAATTTAGATGCACTATAACCTGTTCTTCCTGGTAATCCTCTAAAGC
>CALLKE010000214.1 GCA_938008555.1 uncultured Pedobacter sp. | reverse complement strand
ACTTCAACTTCGCTGAGTCTCAGGAGGAGACAGTGTGGCCATCGTTACGCCATTCATGCAGGTCGGAACTTACCCGACAAGGAATTTCGCTACCTTAGGACCGTCACGGTTACGGCCGCCGTTTACTGGGGCTTCAGCTCGAAGCTTTCACATCTCACGTTAACCTTCCAGCACCGGGCAGGCGTCAGACCCTATACATCCTCTTTGGAGTTTGCAGAGCCCTGTGTTTTTGATAAACAGTCGCCACCCCCTCTTCTGTGCCACCATGATTCAGTTGCCTGATCATGGTCACTCTTCTTCCGAAGTTACAAGTGCAATTTGTCTAGTTCCTTCAACATTATTCTCTCCACGCCTTGGTATACTCTACCAGTCCACCTGTGTCGGTTTGGGGTACGGTCTTATAGTACTAGAGCTATTTCCTGGAAGCCTTGAATTGCAACCAAAATCCATTAATTAGTTACAATCTTCTGTCTTCGTCACTTCTAGTAGGCTCACGAATATTAACGTGATTCCCATCGACTACGCCTTTCGGCCTTGTCTTAGGAGCCGGCTAACCCTACGCAGATTAACTTTACGTAGGAAACCTTGGACTTTCGGCGGGAATGTTTCTCACATTCCTTTACGCTACTTATGTCAGCATTCTCACTTGTGATACCTCCAGCATACCTTACGGTACACCTTCAACGGCTTACACAACGCTCCGCTACCACGCATAAAGATACTCGATCAATATGCATCCGCGTCTTCGGTGTATAGTTTGAGCCCCGTTACATTTTCGGCGCAGAATCGCTATTAGACTAGTGAGCTATTACGCTTTCTTTAAAGGATGGCTGCTTCTAAGCCAACCTCCTAGTTGTTTTGGCGTTTCCACTTCCTTTCACACTTAACTATATCTTGGGGACCTTAGACGGCGGTCTGGGCTGTTTCCCTCTCGGCTACGGATCTTAGCACCCGCAGCCTGGCTGCTATTCTGTGTTCACCAGTATTCGGAGTTTGATTAGGTTTGGTAGGGCTTTGGGCCCCCCTAGCCGATCCAGTGCTCTACCCCTGGCGACAATCGAATAACGCTCTACCTAAATAGATTTCGCGGAGAACCAGCTATTTCTGAGTTTGATTGGCCTTTCACCCCTAACCACAAGTCATCCCACACTTTTGCAACAGTGACGGGTTCGGCCCTCCATTAAGTATTACCTCAACTTCAGCCTGCTCATGGTTAGATCACCCAGTTTCGGGTCTAATGCATCTAACTTAATCGCCCTATTCAGACTCGCTTTCGCTACGGCTACATCTATCGACTTAACCTTGCTAAATACACTAACTCGCTGACCCATTATACAAGAGGTACGCCATCACGCCACACTATGTTTCCATAGAGAACGCTCTGACTGCTTGTAAGCATTTGGTTTCAGATTCTATTTCACTCCCCTATTTGGGGTTCTTTTCACCTTTCCTTCACAGTACTTGTGCACTATCGGTCGGTAAGTAGTACTTAGGCTTGGAGAGTGGTCTCCCCATATTCAGACAGGATTTCACGTGTCCCGCCCTACTCGAGTCTCAAGCAACTTTCTACTTATACGGGGCTATCACCCTCTTTGGCCTTCCTTTCCAGGAAGTTCTAATTCTTATTGCTTAAGCACTGGCCTAGTCCGCGTTCGCTCGTCACTACTAACGGAGTCTCGGTTGATTTCCTTTCCTTCAGGTACTTAGATATTTCAGTTCCCTGAGTTCGCTCTTCCTTGCGGAAGTACTAGACCTATAGTCTAGTGGGTTCCCCCATTCGGAGATCCGCGGATTAACGGTTGTTGACACCTACCCGCAGCTTATCGCAGTCTACTACGTCCTTCATCGCCTCTTACCACCAAGGCATCCACCTAATGCTCTTGTTATTCTTGCTAGTTCTTAAAATATATTTAATTTGCTGACCAGTTCGCGTATAGAACTGATTTTACATTTCAGCTTAAAATTTCATTTTTAATTTTTCTTTTATATACTTTTCAAACGTCGAACAAAACTTTGTTTGTCGCGACATGAGGAACTTTATATAATGAAAATAACATAGTGTCAAGCTAATTTTTCAAAAAATGAAATTTTTTATTTCATTTGCTAAAAATCAAGTCTTAGCAGCAATAAAATAATCATAGAAAATTTGCGCTAAACTAGCATATTCTGTGATAGAAACAAAAAATGTTATACGATCATCTGCAGCATTAAATAATTCTAGTTTAAAACTATTTTCTGCAATCAATTGCAAAGCCTTACCCAAAATATCCAATTTATTTTTTATACCAACTCCCACAATCGATACAGTTGCTAAATCTTCTCGTATTATTTTATTGTCGTAATATTCTACTAGATTATTGAGAGACGCTATTGCTCTACCACTGCTTTCTTGAGCAAAAGCTAGAACTGCCATATCGTTGCAAAGACAAAATCCGTCAAGTGAAATACTGGCTTCGTTTAAACTATTTATTATTCTGCTAATATTAGTAATTCTATTTAAGATAATAGTGATAACCTTATTGTTATTCACAATAGCTGCTATTGTTTTAGTTTCCATATTTGCCTTTTTTTGTTTTATAATAGTTCCATTAATTGAATCATCAGAGTTTGCTTCAAAAAATGTCGATAGAATACGTAGATCTATATTATATTGCATCGCAATCGCTGCAGCCCTTGGGTGGAGAACTTTTGCTCCTGCAGCTGCCATCGCCAACATCTCTTGATATGTAATGTAATCAAGTTTATTAGCATTCGGTACAAATCTTGGATCAGCATCATATACACCATTAACATCGGTAAAAATATCACATCTTTGGGCATTAAAAGCTGCTGCCAAAGCTGCCGCTGTTGTGTCCGACCCCCCTCGGCCCAAAGTCATCACTCGATCACCACAAACTCCTTGAAAACCTGCTATAATTGGAATCTCTTTACGTTTTAAAGAATCTTCAATATTTTTCGATGGTATATCAATAATTTTAGCTTGGGAATAATGGCTATCAGTATTAATAGGAACTTGCCATCCGAGATAAGAACGAGCCTGATAACCAAGTTGCATCAATGCAACAGCTAATAACCCACAAGTAACTTGCTCTCCAGCAGCTAGGATTATATCATACTCAGCGTTATATCCTGGAAGATGAGCAAAAGACCTGGTTTTATCTATTTGATCAACATAAGAAACAAGTTGATCAGTAACCCCAGCCATCGCCGAAACCACTACCACTACCGGATTCTTAGCATATTCAGCAGCGATAATTCTAGCAACATGATGGATTTTTTCAACACTCCCAACAGAAGTTCCTCCAAACTTTTGCACCACCATCTGTGAATTATAGAATTTATCGTTCATTTGCTGCACCATCCCTTTTTTGCATAAGCCACAATTCCATATATACCTTTAGTAAATTTAAAATCAATTTGTTTTTGCGTAATCTAACTGAAATTTTTTACCACAGTATGGACAAATTACAACACCATTAGCATCGAAATGCAAATATACTTTAGGATGAGGAAGGTTAACCTGACCATCACATTCCACCTTTTCTACAGCTGTATTGGTTCTATTATCCTGAGGCATAATTTTAATTATAATGCGTTATTCTTTTTTTTGTATATTGAGCTACTTCCTTAAAAATACAATTTAGTATAAAAGTTTAGTTTACAAAAGCATTTTATTTTCGTACCTATTATGTAACAAGTTATCCTATAAACAAATGTCTATGCAAAATAACAATATATATGAAACAAATAATGAGAAACCAAAAGAAGCTCAGAACGATGGATATAATACTATAGAAAACAGCTATCAGGAAGTGGTAAAAAATAAAAAAGTAATTTTATTTTTTACCATGATAGGACTAGGATTATTATTGATCGTGATAATAACTTATTTGTTTTATTCTAATAAAACAGCAGATAAGCAAATAGAAAAAGAAAAACAGATAGCAACAGACGCAGGCGATGGCATAGACGCATTTTTTGATATGCGTGAAATCCTCAGCACAATTGACAGTAACGGGCGCAATAAAATGCTTCTAAAACTTGATATAACTTTTCGGATACCTAAAAATAGTGTAAACGCAATCAAAACTCAAGAGCCAGTAATACGCGACATCATTATTACCTATGTCAGAAGCTTAAGAGCTGAAGATATTCAAGGGTCGTTCGGACTTTACAAGTTGAGAAAAGAGCTTTTGCTACGCATCAATGATATAATAAAACCAGCTCAGATAAATGATGTGTTATTTACTAACATACTAATGCAGTGATTTTTGCTAGGTAACCCAATTAATTTATAAAAAATAATCATGACTAAAACTCAAGAAAATATAACAAGCAGCAACCAACAGAGTATAGATTCGGCAATATTCAAAAATAATCAATTAAAGAATATTAAACCCAATTTGCAAAATAACCGCAAACCTATTTCTCCGCTATTATCGCAAAAAAAACTTAAACTAGACCCCAATGCAGTAAATAATATTACTCACTATTATGCTGAAAAACTTAATAATCTCCTACGCGATAAAGTATCCAACAGTTTAGTAGTACAGAAACATGATCATGCCAGTTTAATACAGTGGAATGAATTCCAAAAACAAATCGCCTCGGAGACAGTTGCAATAACTCTAAATTTAAATGGCACCGAAGCTAATTGTGTTATTTTGCTAGATAAAAGCTTATTGTACTATCTCCTTCAAGTTATGCTGGGCGGGGGATCGACTAATGATCTCGAAATCGTGAATCGCGCCCTCAGCGCAGTGGAAATTTCTTTTCTGCACGATTTAAGCGAAATTTTCTGCAACGCTTTCAACAAACTTTTTATGCAGATGTCGCAAGCACAGTCTACAATATATAAAATCGACCTAGATGCTAGTCACATCACATCTTTTGCCGACGAAACTTGGATAATCACCAACCAAATCAGCTTTTGCAATGCTGAGCAAATGCAACCTATTACACTGATTTGGGATCAAAATCTAATGCCTGATCTAGCATATTTGGCAGCCTCCGCTGCAATCCATAAAAGCGTTAGTAACAACCAAAATAACAGTACATTATTACGAGAGAAATTGTTGAATAGAATAAAAACTCTAGATGCAATAATAGTTGCAGAGATCAGCACCACCAGCATCACTCTTCATAACGCAAGCAAACTCCGAATTGGCGATACTATCATTATTAATCAAACTGCAGATGATGATATAAATCTTAAAGTAAGCGGCAAAACTCTAGGCTATGGCCAACTGGGCCAATCAGGACAATATATGGCAATCAAGATCGGAGGCTTTCTTGACCAAAATTAGAGTCCCACCAATAATGAAAACCAAACGTAATAGTACAGAACTATAATGTGTATTTAGATTAACCATAATGCAAACTGACATTTAGCAATTAAACTAAAAATCATAATATTATTTGTATACCATCAACCAAACATTCTTATATATAAAATGCAAATATTTTTAGAATTAGTAATTTTAATCACCTTGCTATGCACGATCTGGTTCTGTTGGCGCCTGCATAATCGGATCATCGAACTAAAAAGTAATCGCAAAGAAATTATGTCGTTAATCCAAACTTTTGACGCCGCTCTAGTTACAACTCATCGGAATATAGCAGAACTCAAAGAAACAACAACTACTGCCGCCACCACTTTGAAAACTCAAATTCAAAAATCTGAAGAAATGGTCAATGATCTGTATTTTATTGTGGATATTGGAGAAAAACTTGCGTCCAAATTGGATCGAAATGTAATTAATGCCAAAGAAACAATATCATTTCTCCAGCACTCTCTTGAACACAGTGCTAATATAAATATTGTCAAAAAACCAAAACAAAAACCGAAATCAATAATTTCGAATCCCCAACAAAGAAAATCTACTAAAAACCATGATAATGTAATGACTCAAAAACCAGAACCTAGAAATATTAATTTTTTAAATGAAATTGAAGGATTATCTGATATAACATCAGACAATCCAAACCAAAATATGAAAATGCCTAAAATCAAACAAACCAAAACTAATAGCGGAATAGTAACCAACAAAAGTGCTAACAAAAATTAATGCAATAAATTCGCTTAATCAAATGTTCAAAATAAAATATCAACCATCAAAACAAAAGATTCAATAGGTTTGTTATGCTCAAAGTTCTACCTTATGTCATAGTTATACTAGCAACGTTTTTTTGCTTAAAAGGCTTTGATACAGCCAATAGAATTGATCTTCAAGCAATTGCGAATACTGATTTAAAACCAGATAAAAACACTGATGAATCTAATACTTCTAACGAACAAAACAAAGAAATTAATCCATCAAATAATGTGGATAATCAACAAATTATCACAACCCAATCTAATAATATTCCACTTCAAACAGCAAACGAGAAAAATCCAACTTCAATAATCAAAACTCAGACAAATCTTGCCGATATGCAACCTAATAATCAGCAAATAACTCAAACTCGTCAAGACACTAACAACAATACCGCAACAACTCCAAACAACAGCAATTCGCTCAATACCACAGGTCGTGCAGAAATAATGGAGAAATGCATCTTAGAATTAACTAATGGCGAATTTAATAATGGCACTATTAAAACTTTAGAGAATTTACAAAAAAGACGCGAAGAGATTGAGAAAAGAGAAGAGTGGTTAAAAGTTAAAGAGACAGCTTTAACTGCAATAAATCTAGATATTGAAGCGAAGGTTGAAAATCTGCAACAGCTACAAATTAAACTCAAAACCATGCTCCAAGAATATGAAAAGCGTGAGAATTCAAAAATCATGCGGTTAGTCAGAGTTTATGAAACAATGAAATCCAAAGACGCTGCCAAAATATTTGATGAACTACAGGGAGATATTTTGGTTGATATTGCTGAATCGATGAAAGAAGCTAAGCTAGCCGCAATTGTAGCTGATATGATACCAGAAAAAGCTAAGAACCTCAGTATCGCTCTGGCAAACAAACGTCAGATTCTAACTAAAGACAATGTAGAAAAATAAATTATTAAAAAAATGTGAAAAATTACTTGCATCAATCATAAATACAACTTATAATTGTACTCGCGGGTTGTAGATAAAAATTCGTGGTACTATATTCTTAAGCCTTCCCACTACTTCAAGTTAGTGCCTTATCTCTACAACCTGCACAGCATCTTAAAACTAATCCAAATAAGCCGCTTCAATTTACGGGTCTTGTGATATAATTACAAGCTTATTTATGTTTTAAGACAATTTGACAAACAAAAAATAACCCTAGTTGTAAAAAGTAATAAAATTCAAATTATAAGAGCAACATCTGGTTGTCTCACAGATAAATTTCATAAATAATTCCAAATTTGATATTTGGTATAAGCAAAGAATTAATTAGAACAAAATTATATGTATAATTATTATCTCGCAATAAGTAGAAGCCAAATTTTTATAACAAAATGTTATAGGGTAGCTTAGGTAAATTTAAAACAATCTAAGATGGTGCGACGTGATAATATAAGATCATTATCAGATACTAAAAAATATTCCACAAAGCATCAGCTCTTAGCATATAGATTTGAAAACAGCAACTATTAAAAACACAGACTGCTATTATAATACCATATATTTGATCGGCTAAATGGATTAGTTTACTATCTCAAAACTTAGCTTAAACTGTATTAACAGGATCATAGTTATAATGATTGCTATATGAATAAAAGCTACAAAGTTTTCGACCGTGAAAGGACGCGTCGGAACGCTTTGAGCCTTCTAAAAAGACTCTCGATTTCATTGCGTTGTTTATGGGTCGTTTTATCATAAAGCCTAAGGTTAGATTTTGGAGAAACAACAGGATGAAACCCTCAGTCTGAAACGAATTGGCGGGAGGGATAGACGCTCATAAACGGATCCATCACCATAGGTATTTATTAATCATGCTCCCAATTTTTAAATAAAAGCTACTGCCTATTTTGCCTACCAAGGCGACAGGCGAAACCTTAATCCAAGATGATAATTCGCGGCAACTATAGTAAATTAAGTTGGAGTTTGTCTATAGAATAACAATCTTTAAAATCTTTAGCTAAGGCTGTTGCGAAACGCAAGAGGTTCCGAGGATGTCCTGCGCCCTAAAATCGCTGGTTTATTCTGAGATTTGAGAGCGGATATTTTGAGCCACATTACCCCAAGATTTCCGTTTCGCAACAACCTCAAGTTGTATAAATTATTGGTATTTCTGAAAATATTAATATGATTTTAGTAGAATATTTGAGAGGCATACCTCAACTTAATTTACTATATATGGATTTTTGTGGTGAATCCGAACCGTGATTTGTCGATTGATTATGGGCCGTTTTTTAAAACTCCTGTGCCACCGCCTCAGGGTTCCTACTTTGAGCCTGGTACCGTGGAATCCAAGAAATATGATTGAAATTTTGATCAATTTTTCCTTTTTGAAGAACCAAAAAATAACCTCTCTAAAACTCCCTGCTCCCAACTGTTTGAGACGCATATAAATGGTCTGCCAATTACCAAATTCTCGCAGCAAAGCCCGCTATTTGCTTCCTCTCCCGCCACATACAACACCGCGTTAATGAAGGGCAAATTCGATATTTTTCTGTTCCCAAGTTATACAGAAAGGTAAGGCTTGATCAGGTTATACTGATTTTCATGCAATGTTTTCATAAAATCAGCATAACATATTTTATTTCTTGTTATATAATCTCAACACGCCCTAGAGTAATAAAATATTTTAGCATTATACTAATATCCTTTTACGGTGCCAATTTTAATTACCAATCTAAAAATTAGTGTTATTAAAATCAATCAGCCCGATACAATGCGGTAGTTAACTTTCTCAATTGTGGTATGAATGATATAATAAACTGAGGGAACAAATTAGATTAGAAGCAACTATTTGCATTAACCCGAAAAAATGGTGGGCGATAGTGGACTCGAACCACCGACCTCTACGATGTCAACGTAGCGCTCTAACCAGCTGAGCTAATCGCCCTTACACCTTATATATGATATTTGTTGCAAATTTGATTTTGCAGATACAAATAATCTAACTCAGGATATAATAATCT
>CALLKE010000213.1 GCA_938008555.1 uncultured Pedobacter sp. | reverse complement strand
AGCGATCTGTCTGATATAATGCTAGATCATGCTGTAGATGTTTGGTGTCATGGTCATGTACACAATTCTTTTGATTATGAGATTAGCAATACTAGAGTATTATGTAACCCAAGGGGTTATCCTCATGAAGGGGAATACGAAGCTTATAAACCACTTATTTTTGAATTATAGGAGAAACTATGAATTTCGATTTACCAGTAACAGACAATAGAGATAAAGCTCAAGCTGCATTGGACGCTGCAGTAGCAGAATACGAGAACTCTCTAAACGATCTTGTCAAATATGCCCTTACTAATAATTTATATTTGTATATTGACGGGCAGGGCGAGCTTTTGTTAGAAAAAGATGAATACTCTTATAAAGGACGTGGCGACTGGTACACATCAACTGATAGTTGTAGCTAATAAGGAGGAAATTATGTACGATGATGCAATTATTAAAATTAAGCACTATGATTTGAGAGAAGTAGCAATTATTCTTGCTCAAGCAAATATTAAATTTGAAGTATTCCCTCAAGGAAATACTGAAGACTGGCTTCCTTCTGATTGGGAAAGTTCGAGTTGTTAAATGGAAATTCTTAAAACAAATAAAGAAACGGCTGATTTGTTCCAAGAGTATCTAGATGAGCTTGCTTTTGGGGTGAATCCTTATGATGAAGAAACAGAGAACGATGAATGGCAAGATTACGAAGATAATCGAGAAAGAATAGAGTATGTTAGGTCAGATATCGCGCCCGATATTGTAATCTTTCTTACAAAATGGTCTTATTATGTTCTCCAAGATTTTCGTAAAAAATACCCAAGTTGTAAAATTCAAGAAGTAAAATGGGTCGCCGGAGGAGAATCTGAGGATTATGAATCTCAACACTTTTGGACAGGATCACTCTGCTAAATAAAATACAGGAGTCTTAAATATGCAAGTCATTGGTAGTAAACTATGCCCCTATTTTTATAGAAAATCAGAGGATACCGATATTATCGGAACAAAGGAAGAGTTTTTCAATGTTGTAAAAGCATGCAAGAACATCAAAGATATTGCTATCAAGGAAGATTCTGCATATGTAAAATTTGTTAGTGCTGGAGAATTGTTAATTATTGATTGGCAATTTACAGATACAGGCTCTCTTATGTCGCTGAATAACGCTAAGTTGCATGACTGGATGCAAAGAAATGATTTTTCTGCTGATTTTTCGGAAACAGCAAATCAGGTAGTTTTCTTGGCTAATAGTCTATTTAGGATTAGACTTTATAATGCACTAAAAAGAGATCGGAAGAGCGTCGTGTAGGGAAAGAGTGTCTTC
>CALLKE010000212.1 GCA_938008555.1 uncultured Pedobacter sp. | reverse complement strand
GTTCGTCATCACTGTTTTCCCCCCCTTACCCCATCATACATTTAAAAACACAACCTAATTGTAGAGGCAGAATATCTTCTACCATATTTTTATTTTGATTTTAAATTATGAAACATTTCTCGAGTCATTTCTGGAAGATCAAATTGGGGTTTCCAATTCCAATCTTTTTGTGCTTGACTATCATCAATTGACTTAGGCCAACTATTAGCGATGATTTGCCTAGGGTCATTATTGGTATAGCTAATTGTAAAATTTGGAAGATGTTTTTTTATTTCGGTAGCCAATGTTTCTGGGGTAAAGCTCATTCCTGCTAAATTATAACTGGATCGTATGTGAATGTGTTCGGCAGGAGCGTTCATAAGCTCAATAGTACCGCGGATGGCATCATCCATATACATCATAGGGAGTTCTGTATTTGCTGATAAGAAAGAACGGTATGCATTCTTTTTGAGTGCATCGTGGAAAATATGGATGGCGTAGTCTGTTGTTCCTCCACCAGGTGCAGCTTTCCAGCTGATTAATCCAGGGTAACGGAGGCTTCGTATGTCTAAGCCTCGTTTTTGGAAATAATACTCACACCATCGTTCACCCGCTAATTTACTTATGCCATAGACTGTGTTAGGATCCATGATGCAATACTGTGGTGTGTTATTTTGCGGTGAGTTGGGTCCAAAAACGGCAATTGAGCTTGGCCAATATACTTTCGTTGTTCGGTATTGCAGGGCAAAATCCAATACATTTAGCAAACCATTCATGTTCAAATCCCAAGCTAATTTGGGATTTTGTTCACCTGTTGCAGATAATAGCGCTGCAAGTAGATAAACTTGCTTGGGTTTATATTTTTGAAAAATGACTTTGAGCTTGTCTTTTTCCAGTACGTTAACAAATTCAAAAGGTCCCGAATTTTTAATATCATAGTCAGGACGCCGGATATCACAAGCAATCACACGGCTGCTTCCATAAATGGTACGTAGTTCTGTGACTAGCTCAGTCCCGATTTGACCATTTGATCCGATGACTACAATATTTTCTGGCATGATTCGTGTTTTGTAATTTTTAATTAGATCGCACGAGTTGCATATAGCTCCATTTTAAGCACTCTTTAGCACTACCTTAGAGTCCATTTTTACTAGTTTATTCCCTTTTAAGACAGGTATAGAGGTGGTTTTGTTTTCATGAAGACAAAATGCAATATCTTCTTCAATATGTAATTTTTTGAGACGTTCGCTGTGTGAGCTCTTTTTGAGATATTCCCATAGATTACCTTTAGCTAAGGTGTAAAGATCCGCAGCTAGTATGCTTGCATCATCTAATTTGTAATCGGCATTTTGAAGTCGATCAACAATGGCACCTGCAAACAGGGTATCTTCCAAATTGGTTTTACCTTTCCAGCCTGAGCATAGCAGGCAAATGCTTCTGTGTTCTGTTTTCAGCCAGCTACATAAAACATCTAAGTTAAGAAAAGAGCCAATAGCGATTGTATGGGCTTCCTGGGCAGCGTGAATGGCGCGTGTACCATTGGTGGTGGTTAATACAATTGTTTTTCCTTTCACTTTTTCGGGGCTATAGGCAAAGGGTGAGTTTCCAAAGTCAAAGCCATCTACAACTTCTCCATTGCGTTCGGCTGCTAATAAAAAATTAGACCCTTGATATGATTTACAAGATTCAATAGTTTCAACAGGAATGATGGCTTTTGCTCCGCTTTCTATGCCGTAGCAGATGGAGGAGGTAGCTCTAAAAATATCAATCACTACAACAATGCTTTCGCGGATATCGTGCAAATGCAAGAGTGCTGGAGTGAGGCATACCTCAAGGTTTAGTTTAGACATTGGTGGATTTAATGAATGGAAATCTGACTATTTGTGCTTTTACTTTATTATCCCGAATTCGGATATATATGCTTGTGCCTTCCTTGGCAAATAATGTTTTTATATAGCCCATGCCAATTGCTTTTTGGAGAGACGGAGATTGGGTGCCTGATGTTACTTTTCCAATAATATTTTCGTCTGCGTCTACTATTTCGTAGTCATGTCGAGGGATTCCACGTTCAACCATTTCAAAACCTATCAGCTTACGAGTAACCCCATTTTGTTTTTGTAAGGCTAAGTGATCATCATTTACAAAATGCTTGCTGAATTTGGTGATCCAGCCCAGGCCGGCTTCCAGTGGAGATGTCGTATCATCGATATCATTGCCATAAAGGCAAAATCCCATTTCGAGTCGTAGTGTATCACGAGCACCCAAACCAATGGGTTTTATTCCAAAAGGATTGCCTGCTTTAAATATTTGCTTCCAAATATGGGTTGCATGTTTGTTGTCGAAGTATAATTCGAATCCCCCTGCTCCTGTATAACCAGTTGCAGACATCAGTACATTGTCAATACCAGCGAAGCTTGCTTTTTTGAAGGAGTAATATTCCATCGAGGCAAGGTCCAATTCGGTGAGAGTTTGTAGTGCTTCAGCTGCTTTAGGGCCTTGAACAGCTAGTAGACACGTTTGGTCTGAGATGTTTTTCATGTCGACTCCAAACGTGTTGAACTTGGTGATCCAGTTCCAATCTTTTTGAATATTGGAAGCATTCACGACCAACATATAGGTTTCTTCGTCGATACGATATACCAGTAGGTCATCCACAATTCCACCATGCTCATTAGGAAAGCATGAGTATTGTACCTTTCCATCTATTAACTTGGAAGCATCGTTGGATGTTATTTTTTGGATGAGATCTAGCACTTTTTCGCCTTTGAGAATAAATTCACCCATATGACTCACATCAAAAACACCCACAGCTTGGCGAACTGTTTCATGCTCTGCGTTAATACCAGCATATGAAACAGGCATGCTAAATCCTGCAAAAGGCACCATCTTGGCTCCTAATGCAATATGGGTGTCATTTAATGCGATGGTTTTCATTATTGTGATGTTCGTGACAAAAGTAAGAAAAAATGGGCAAGGTTCTGGTTGGAGCTTCGTGTGCTTGGCAGCCGCTTAAGAGTTAGTTTTGATCAGTATTAGCAAATAAATCTAATTGTGCATGACTTATTCGAAATGTTTTGCGATGATGAGGCGATAGGCCATGTATGTATACTGCTTTTCGGTGATTTTGTGTGGGATAGCCTTTATTATTTTGCCAATCATATTGTGGGTAATCTTTTGATAATGCATGCATCCAGTCATCTCGATAGGTTTTAGCTAGTATAGATGCTGCGGCGATAGAAAAATAGATCGCATCTCCTCTGATAATACATTGATGAGTAGTATTGGGGTATGATTTAAATCGATTGCCATCTACCAAAATAAACTCTGGGCGCATGTGCAGCATATCCAAAGCACGATGCATAGCCAAAAAGGACGCATTTGCGATGTTAATACGATCGATTTCTGTTTGATCTGCTTGCGCTACTCCATATGCAAGTGCTTCTTGTTCGATGTAATGACGAAGCTGGTATCGATCTTTTTCTGATAATTGCTTCGAATCGGTTAATACATCGTGATTAAAATCTTTCGGTAGGATAACAGCTGCTGCAAATACAGGCCCTGCTAAACAGCCTCGTCCAGCCTCATCGCAGCCAGCTTCAATCAAATCAGATTGGAAATAGGGTAGTAGCATTGAAAAGAATTTAAAATTCCAAAGATAAATAGATAATTGTGCGTTTAAAATTTATAGATGTTGCTAGGTGCAAGATATTTCTCTAGCTAAAAATGTAGGCTACCTATACTATAATCTTTAAATTTTGGCTTTAGATTTTTTTGGCAAATTTGTAATTATTTATTAATTTATTTTTTTATTAGTTATTTTTAATGTAAATTTATATTTATATGAAATTTTATTTTGTAAAAAATTAATATTATGAAATATTTTTTTTCTGTTGTCAAGCGCATTATTAATGCTTCTAATGTCTTGTAAGAAAGAATCAACATCTACGGGTAATCCTTCTTCTAGCAATACAACTACGAGTATCGCTAGCACCAGTAGTGTTACTGGTGCTAATGGAAACAAACCATATATAGTGTATGATTATATTCCATATAATGTTGGTGGAGTTCGTAATTGGTATGCATTAAATGATCTGCTAAAAATGTCCTATACTGATGTTAATGAGGCAGTTAGTAGCAATATGGTTATTCAACTTCGTGCAGCAGACATTAATCCAAAAGGGCTTTTTTTGAATCCTAATACTGGATTTGATGCTCAAGAGCTACGCAAAACCTGTTCGAAAGAAGCAATCCAGGCCAACATAAAGGTCAATCCAAGAAATACAAAAGATATAACTGAGGCTGATGATTTATACTTTATACTTTGATGATGAACTTTATAAACGAAGAGTCGTTGTTGAGCATGTAAATGCTTGGATAGACAGCTTTAAAGGCCTAATTGTTCGTTTTGAAACTACAATCAGCAGTTGGATAGCGATGCATTATATGGGCTTTTATAATCTTATATATCAACAGAGTTAATGAAATGAAAATAAAAAACAGCAAACAACTTCTAAAGTAATATTCCCATGAATCAGATTTTACCACAACGAAGGAGCGTAGAGGATTTTGTAAACGATATATATATTGCTTGGCTAGTTGGCAGAGCGCGTAATGGCAGGCATTTGGACGCCTTAACCAGAGCCATCAGTGATATATGCAATAAAAACCGTACCGCCTGCCATGACCTACCGCCGCCAAAAGTCAATAACAGTACCACAGGAAAGACTTCTTTTAACAAAGGAACATGGCAAATTGATTTAGAAATGATCACTGGATTAACGGATCTTAACTTTGTTAGAATAGTAACATTAGTCTTTAATGAACTCTGTTATGCTGAAATTAAATGGTATGAAGTACTCGATAAAGTAAAGAATAATTTAAATGTGAGTTTGGCTCACCTACAAATGAATGGAGGTGAGCCACTACATATATACGAAAGGGCCTATAGTCACATTAAAAGAGTTGGATCTCATTCAATAACCCCCAATACAGGGCTCCAAAAACCACAAAAAATAGAGCAAATAGTTTCTGATAGAGCTCGTGTATGGGGTATCGGTAGAGCGCCGACTTTTCTGCCGAAGATAATAACTTCACCAGCAGGGAGTCCTATGGAGCCTTCTTCGGCTATAGCTGATGATTCATCTTTGGCTCTTTCAAAGCCTTGTTTTTCAAAAAAAGAATTCCGTAAAGAAACTTTAGCGGGAACGCTAAGCATGTGGTCTGCATTACGTGATCAGCCTATTATGGGAACAATGAAAGAATGGAAACATATTGTTCACATGGATCATAGGATACTATTAGACCCCGATAGACCTAATAGAATATCACCTGCAAAAAGCGCTGGTCTGTTAGTCAATGGTAGATTTCCAGACAACTGGAAGAAAATAAGTGCCTCACTTATATCAAACGAGATGCCCAATTGGACCTTTTTATACCGTAGATACTACGACGGTAGTAATCATGGTGGTGGTTTGCGCGTAGGATATATTTTGGATGTACCATCACAAAATATACTATCAACAAGCCCTGAAGATGTTGCCAGTGTAGATAGTGAGAGATATATGGAAAACTGCATGCTTCACCCTTACGGAAGTGAGTGTGACATAGCCTGCTATGTTAGGCACAATACTGCTGGAAAATTAGGATGGTATCATCCCCACGCAATATATGCCCTAACGGATCTATTAAATCCAAACGCCCTCCTTGCAGTCACTCGCATTTGCCCTAACCGTCGTAGATATCAAGAGTATCACCATAATGAAATGTTGATCATGTGCCGCAATGGGACAAATAGAATGCAGGTATATGAAGATATGGCGCCCATAGGCGACGTTAAAGCAAAAGCGGTATATCTAGTCATTGATGATAGGGATACACTACCTGATATAAACTACAGAGGCCAAAACCATTGCGATGAGATGCGTCATGATGTCACTTGGGCAGAAAAAATGGCCATAAAGCATAATCTGCCTATTTTTCAGGTACGCATAAACGAAAAAGGAAAGGTCTATGAGAGTATCTATCGTCTTCCATCTGAAGCAGCAATAGACAAAGTCCGAGGACCATACTTTAAGTATTTAGACACCGCTACAAACACCACCATAAAAGATAACCTTTCAAAATGGGACGACGTATGCAATGCTGAGGTAAAAGACAAAGAATCAGGCCCATGGCAATATATAGTCCATATGGACTCAAGAGTAACAACTAAAGATAAACCACTACTTGTTAGCGGTAAATTCCCTAGTAACTGGAAAAAAATTAGTGCTTCATTAGTAACAGAAAAAACTGCTGACTGGACATTTTTAGGTGATACAATACATGCAGGATACATTTTAGATGTACCATCACAAAATATACTATCGACCAATTCAGAGAATATTTTTAGTTATGAGAGTGAGCGACATATTGCAACCTGCAGTAAAAAGCACAAAAGTGGTGGATGCCACATTCTTTGCTATATCGAAGCAAATGCCAAACGAAATGGAGGGGAGTTAAATGCACTCGATAAAATACTTAGTCCAGACGAACTACTAAAAGAACAAGTAGCGACTAATGCAAAAAGCCACAATGAATTAGTTATTTTGGGCCCAGGAACACCTAATAGGGTGCTATATGAAGGAGTACCACGAACATCCGAAGTCAAAGTTAAAGGCGGAGTTATACACGAAGCGGGTACGAGGAAACTCATGAATCTATATATGACTTAAGGGTAAAAAACTATGTTCCTTGGGCCATACATACAGATGGTCGTGTTGTGTATGCTCCCATTGCTGAAAGCAGAGGAACTCCACCCAATGGAACTGGACTAAAGCCATATAGCACGGAAGTGAGCAAGCATCGACGTAATTTATGTCACTCTAAGCTAGGTGTAATTGCACTGGATCGATCTTTTTCTCAAGATGCGTTAGCAGCCGTTTCATCTGGGATACTTGCATTTCTTAAAAAACAGGATGCTACTACGAAAGAGGGCTTCACCAAATCTTATCAAGGGTTCTTATCTGGCACGGCTGGTTACAATTCTTTTGGCCGGCTATATGATCAAAGTGTCAACGATCCCCAGATTATATGGGCGGAAGTAATCAAATCTCTAAAGGCCACTAGAACCACCAATGCACGTATAGAAACTCTCTTGGCTATTCATGATGCAGTTGGTTTTCAGATTATTGTGGCAAATAAAGATAATCCCCAGTACAACAAATCTCCTTTATACCAAACATACATGAGCTGGAAAAACAGGATGTATGTAGATGGTAAAGGACAGATGTTCAACCGAGGTGGCAATGGTAGCAAAGGCTGGTATGGACGAGATTTGAAGAGTGAATACAAGCCAACCAAAGATCCGTCTGGAAAAGATATTCCCCCACTTAACTCTTACCCTGCCCCTAGCTCATTACCTGGAAATATTACACAAGCTAGACCAGGCTTCCCCAATATACAATCTCGAACACGGGCGACCGAGTGGTATCAACGCGTACCCATAGAACCTCGTCCAAACGATGTCAAGGTCACAGCAGAGACATCTGGCAATGTATACTATGAACAACTCGATTTACGCAACGAACTATTTGGAGCAGGGCCTTCTGGTAGCGTCTGTGGAGCACTCTCAGCAGCTTTTACCTTTGGTGGTTTTGGCCCACAATCAGAGCTATTCAAGGAATAGCTATTTGCCATCATTGGTTATCTGGTTGGAGGTGGTATGCATAGTCTCCATGAAGTATTAATCCCATTACGAATGCTCGGGCTTGAATACAATACGGGAACTTTGCTTACTTATGATTATAGTAATTTTCCTGCATCTGAAGACTCTAAAGGATTGGTCAAGGGCATGGTATCTAAAAACATTTTCCCATTGTTACCTCAAAAATTTCTTAGGTCAAAGCAATTTGAAAACTGGCTTAATGAGTATGGAGATATTGTTGTGTTGGGCGGTACCCATTGGATGTTTAATGGCTCCAGATTTTAAATATTATTGATATGAAAAGACCAGCCGGTGCTAGGGGTTCATGGATTTCCAAAAGGGCATCATGATGAATGAGGGCAAAGGCGATCTAAACCAATAGTCACCACCTGATGGTTGTGTTTTTAAATGTATGATAGTTTAAAATTTCTGCCAGCCATGACTAATTTGAGGGCACACCAGTGGTTGACGAGCTTCTTAGAAAAGGCAGTAGTTCTTCGAATTAATCTTTTACGAGTGTTTCTTAAAGAGGTGTTTAACTCCTTCAATAGCTTTAGTAAATCGCTTTCCAATAAGGTGTTTATCGGTAGGAAATACTTCTTTAAAGGCCTTCCAAGCATCGGTACACCAGAAGTTTACCTCAATATTTTTCATCCGTTTAAATAAGTCTTTTACTGTCTTTTTGCTACTTTTTCCCATGGTTAGAGCCAATATTTCCTTAGTTTTTGCAGAGTAGGCATATACTATCCATACTTTCTTCTTCTTGCTACGAACAAAACTATAGAGCTCATCTACCTGTACTTGATGGTAGAATTGATATCTGGATTTTAGTTCGACATGAGCATAAGAGAGTAGTATACCAAGAATGCATCCAGTACTAATTCTCAAAACGTCGGCTATATCTCTGATGCCAGAACCTCTGGTTAACATTCTAGCTACCAACTATTTGTTCTTTTTTTTGGCACCCCAATACAAATACTCACTCTGAAATTGTTTCCCACATGTTTGACAACGATGGTTCTGAATTCCACTCTTTTTTCGACCATTTTTGCCATCTTTGCGCTCAAACAGTGAGGGCAATCTATACTTTGGATTATTTGTATAAACACAAAGTTCCGTCCTCTCTGTTTTTCCTAAAAATCCATCATACATTTTGATACACTACCAACAATAATTGTCAATACCGTCCAGGAAATCAGATTAATCAGAAATTGGGAATATATATAACGCTTGATAACTATCTTATAAATAGTTACCCTTTTATTCTTTAGCCTGGTGCAGGGAATCTTATCCTGCATCTTTCCTTTTCTCTGAGTGCGTGGTACTATTTGTTAAATACTATATTTGTTTCACAAATTTTAGTACCATGGAAAATATCAAAAAATATATTGACGATAACAAAAAACGTTTTTTGGACGAACTGTTTGAACTATTACGTTTTCCCTCAGTTAGTGCAGATCCCAAGCATAAAAATGATGTATTAAAAGCAGCTGATTATATAGCAGAAAAATTGCGTTCAGCGGGAGCAGACAATGTAGAAATCTGTCAAACTGCTGGATATCCAGTAGTTTATGGTGAAAAGATAATAGATCCAACGAAACCGACCGTGTTGGTTTACGGTCACTACGATGTACAGCCAGCCGATCCTTTGGAATTGTGGAAAACACCACCTTTTGAACCAACTATTCGAGATGAAAAAATATTTGCCAGAGGTGCTTGTGATGATAAAGGCCAGGTTTACATGCATGTGAAAGCTTTTGAATTGATGATGAAAGCCAATTTGCTGGCTTGCAATATCAAATTTATGATCGAAGGTGAAGAAGAAGTTGGATCAGTTAACTTGAACACTTTTGTCAAGGATCATAAAAAGCGGTTGAAAGCGGATGTGGTATTGATATCGGACACGTCCATGTTAAGTTTAGATACACCATCCTTAGAAACAGGTTTACGCGGACTATCCTACGTAGAGGTTGAAGTGATAGGACCTAACCGAGATTTACATTCGGGAGTTTTTGGAGGTGCAGTTGCTAATCCGGCTTTGATTTTAGCTAAAATGATCGCATCGCTGCACGATGAAAATAATCATATTGCCATACCTCATTTTTATGATGATGTATTGGCACTTACAGATCAAGAACGTATTGCCTTAAATAAAGCACCTTACAGTGAGGATGAGTACAAAAAAGACTTAGGGGTAGAAGAACTTTGGGGTGAAAATGGATATACGACATTGGAGCGTACTGGAACACGTCCAACAGTAGAGATCAATGGAATTTGGGGTGGGTATATTGGAGAGGGTGCTAAAACGGTATTGCCATCGAAAGCAAGTGCGAAAATTTCGATGCGCCTGGTTCCAAACCAGCAGTCAGATAAGATTACAAAACTATTTGAATCTTATTTTCAAGAGATTGCGCCTAAAAATGTAAAAGTAAAGGTAACACCGCATCATGGTGGTGAACCTGTGGTAACCCCGATTGATAGTGTGGCTTACAAAGCTGCACAGCAAGCTATCCTGGAATCTTTTGGTAAAGAGCCTATCCCAACACGAGGTGGCGGTAGCATCCCTATTGTAGCACTTTTTGAAAAAGAATTAGGCATCAAAACTGTTTTGATGGGCTTTGGTTTGGATAGTGATAATTTGCATTCACCTAATGAGAAATATGATCTTGCCAATTTTTATAAAGGCATTGAGACTATTCCTCTTTTCTTCAAATATTTTGCTCATCTGAGTAGCTTGAAAAATATGGAAGAGCGTGTAAGTGTAAGCTAGTTGCAAAAAAATCAATATTCTAAAGCACTAAGTTGGCAAACAATAAATCCCAACTTAGTGCTTTATTCTTTTAGACCTCTTAAAAATGATAGCAAGCGAGTGGAGTAGTAGGGTTCTTCGGTGCACCAAAATATGTAATTGAGCTTTAAGTACTCTTTTCCGAAAATGTATATCTCTGGAAAGGTTACCTCTTTGCCTGTTTGGGGATTGATATGCGCGTAATTACCATCTTGCACGGCTAAGCCTGTTGGAATGATCCCTGCACACTGCTTGACAAATTGGTAGCTATTACTCATTTGTCCTTTTTTGTAAACCAGAATATCAGGTCCTTCCATGCCAACATGAATCTGTTTTGCATATTGAAACAGGTCTCTCATGTACGAATGATCTTCTGAAGGCAGCCATTCGTCTGGCATGAAATTAGCATATTGAATGATCACGGTATTGGGAAAAGCCTCTTTTGCAATGCGCATGTTTTCCTTGATTGCATTTTTATAGACTTCGAATGTAAATCCAGGTGGATGTAGATCTTTTTTGTTACCAAATTCAACGGCCGTTTCCGGCAGGTTGATACCTGTAATCTTTCTATCAAATCTTTTTCCGAGCTCTTTTAAAAGTAGATGGAACCTTTCTGCTACCTGTAGATCCCAGCGACGTGCAACCAAGCCCTCTTTTTCATATTTGGTTTCATCATCATTAAGAAAATGGTATTGATAATTTGCTCCGTCATGATAAATAGGATCTTTTCTTAAATATGAGGGAATAGGTACCCATATCGTATCAAAAGAAACATCCTGAATTTGAATAAAAAGTGCTTTGCCATTTGCTTTTAGAAAGTCCAGATCATTTTGTACTAGGTCCAGATCGTAGTGATCTTTTTCAGGTTCTAATTCTTTCCAAGTGTATTTGAGCTGGGCTCCTTGTTATTTGATTGATGTTTAAGAAAGACGTATCACGAATTCTTTCTCTATCAAGATTGAAGAAGATGTAATGATGAGGAGCTAATTGTGATTTAGCTGTACTAGTAGTTAATAAAAAGCACGTTATCAGCATGATTTTGTTCATGGTGATGAATCATTTTTGAGGCGACTGTTGATCTTATTTGTATAGAAAAAGGGGGACAACAATTCATCTATTGTTGCTCCCCCTTTTGTAACATATGGTTGACTATGTTAAACCAGCTTCATATCAAGCAATACTTGGTTCATCGTACGAACGGCATCTGCACTTTTATTGAATGCTGCTTGCTCTTCGTTGTTTAATTTATAATCCACAATCTTTTCCCAGCCATTTTTTCCAATAACAACGGGTACCCCCATACAAATATCTTTTTGACCATACTCTCCATCCAAGGACACACAGCAGGTAAATAATTTTTTCTCATCGCGGACAATGCTTTCAACCAATGCAGCACCGGCAGCACCTGGAGCATACCATGCTGAAGTACCTAGCATTCCTGTTAAGGTAGCACCACCAACCATCGTGTCAGCAGCAACTTTTTTTAGTGTATCTGTATCGAGGAAATTAGAAACAGGTAAACCTTGATAGGTTGCCAAACGTGTTAATGGAATCATGGTCGTATCACCATGTCCACCGATGACAAATCCTTGAAGGTCATTTGGCGAGCAATTGAGTACTAAACTTAAATAGCATTTAAAACGTGCACTATCTAAAATGCCTCCCATGCCAATGATGCGATTTTTGGGCAGCCCTGTGGAGTGCAAGGCTAGATAGGTCATCGTATCCATTGGATTACTGATTACGATGATGATTGCATTGGGAGAATGTTTCAAAATATTCTCAGTAACACCTTGCACAATGCCTGCGTTAATCCCAATCAATTCTTCGCGAGTCATGCCGGGTTTACGTGGGAGCCCCGAGGTAATGACAACGACATCAGATCCAGCTGTTTTACTGTAATCATTGGTGCTGCCTTTAATTTTTGTGTCAAAGCCCAATAATGTTGCAGTTTGCATCATGTCCAGGGCTTTCCCTTCAGCGACGCCTTCCTTGATATCTAGCAAAATGAGTTCCTCAGCTAGTTTTTTTCTAGCAATATTATCAGCACAAGTAGCTCCTACGGCGCCTGCTCCTACGACAGTTATTTTCATAATTTTTACAGATTGATTAATGGAAAAATAATAGTTCGAAGATATATAATCAGTTCTTTTTCTAGGAACTTATTTTCTAAAAATATACTTTTGCGGACTTGAGATTAAGTGAATTTTAAGATTATTGTAATATATTTGTAATATATTTTAAATAATCAGTTCGTGTTTTTAGATCAAGTGTAGTTTGGGTATGGTGTTCAACTTTTCTGAGTTTGAGGAGATATTTTACAGCAATTACAAATCGCTTGTCCAGGTATCTTATCGTATTGTTGGTGATGTAGACGCTGCTCAGGACTTGGTACAAGATGTGTTTTGTAATTTCTGGGAGAAACAAATCCATACCGAGATCAATAACTCGCTGAAAGCTTATCTCCACAAAAGTGTTCTGAATCATTCTTTGAATCATTTGAAAAAAATGAAACGAGCAGATGAACGAGCAGCATTTTTTTATTCATCCACCTACTCTGAAGAAAATAACATAGAAAGTCGGCTAGATTTAAAAGATACCAGCTCACGGATTCAACAAATAGTCGATATGCTTCCTACAGCTTGTAAAACCATTTTTATCTTGAGCCGGTTTGAGCAAATGAGCCATAAAGAAATAGCTACTCATCTGGATATATCCACAAAAACGGTTGAAAACCAAATAGGTAAAGCATTGAAGCATCTTCGTAAATACTTGAACATTTTGCTCTCTGCAATTATTTTTCACTGGTAGGGGAGCCAACATTTTACGAGTGTGACCAAATGATTAACAGCAAGTTTTAGTATTCACTGTCCTTTATGAATAAAAGTTTTACGGTTTCATGGGGGATCGTGTACCTCTGTATTGTCTTTAGTTAAAAGCCGGGTGATAGGCTCTCGGATTTTAAAATAAAGACAAATGATAGAAGATGTTTTAGAATTAGCAATCGAGCGGGTTTTATTAGGCGATTATCAGCTTGATGACGAACAAGAAATTTTAGAATTGGTTAGCAGAATTATTGCTTAATGAATATAGAGGAGCATTATTGGGAATTAATGAGCAAGAAGGTATCTCATGATATCTCATGCCAAGAAGAGGAAGAATTGATGCATTGGATTGAGCAAGATGCCAACAGGGTCAGATTGCTCGAAGATCTGCATCAAATATGGTGGGATAAAACCCAGATTTATGGACAGGATATCCAAGTGGATAGCAGGTTGGCTTGGGAGCGTGTAAAACAACGCTTAATGCCCGCTCTGCAGCCTGTAAAAGTAAAACCCCTATTCAGTTTTTGGCAAATTGCTGCTAGCATTGCACTGATTTGTGTTTTGGGCTTTTCGATTTACTGGATCAATATGCCGAAAATGATATCGATTGTTACGCTTGCTGGAGAGCATAAAAAGGTCGTGCTTCCTGATAGTTCACAAGTATGGCTGAACGAAAATAGTGAAGTGTGTTACAAAGCAAATTTGGTGAGTAGTTCGGTGCGTAAAATTGAATTGCGTGGCGAAGCTTTTTTGGAAGTGACCAAAGATAAAACACGCCCCTTCATCGTGGATGCAGGTAAAAGCAAAATAGAGGTTCTAGGTACTTCATTTGATGTTCGTGTAGCCATGGATGGCTCTACCAAAGTATCCTTGTTTACAGGTAAAGTTTCTTTTAAAAGCAAGCAGGGATCAAAGAGTGCGCTTACGCTTTTGCCTGGCGATGTGGGCAATTGTCAACAGGACGGAACATTACGTAAATCCACTTACTCAGACACAAACTTCATGTTTTGGAAAACGAAGAAATTGGAGTTTGACAACGTATCAGTAGCTCGAGTGTTGGAAGATTTGGAGAAATACTATAAAGTAAAATTCTTTGTGAAAGACGATGGGTTGTCTGTCCGTAAAATTACCTCTTCATTTCAAGGAGATTCCATTGAGCGTGTTATTGGTATACTGGAACCTTTACTGGATGTGCAAATCAGTAAGATCAATACCGCTTCTTATACCATTCAAGCAGTAAAATAAATTCAACAATAACATGATCTTAAGTAAAAAATCACTTTTGGTTTTAGTGGCATTGTTTTTGCCCATTTTGAGCATACATGCGCAGGAAAATACCCTAAATGATAAAATCGGAGTCAACTACAATCAAGTCAAATTAGTAGATGTACTCCATGATTTGGAAAATAAATACGGGCTTGAGTTTGCATATGCCGTCGACCAACTTCCGTTGGATAAAAAAGTAACACTGTTTGCGAAAGATAAAAAGGTTGCTGATGTGCTCAATTTACTATTTGAAGATTTGGGCGTAACGTATCATTTCGTAGATAATAAAATAGTATTGAAGCAAAAACGGCAATCACGTAGTAAAGAATATCCTTCCATGGTAAGCCTTTCTGGTTTTATCAAAGAAAAGGGTTCTTTAGAGAATCTTCCTGGTGCGAGTGTGTATATTCCAGCGCTACGACAAGGTGTGATTGCTAATAATTATGGATTTTATAGTATCACCGTACCTGCTGGCGATTACGAGCTTGAGTTTTCATTTGTTGGATTCATCAAATCAGTACAAAAATTATCACTTCATAAATCCCAAAAATTAGATGTAGATCTTGAAGCATCTAATGTCCTGCAAGAGGCAGTGGTTGTGGGTAATAAAGAAAGCCAAAAAATTACTGAAGCAACACAGATGAGCACCGTGAGTGTTCCTATTGGTCAGTTGCAAAATGTACCTACATTACTAGGTGAAAAAGATGTATTTAGAGTAGTACAGTTATTTCCAGGTGTTCAAAAAGCCACTGAAGTAAGCAGTGGTTTTTATGTAAGAGGGGGCACACCTGACCAAAATTTAGTGATACTAGATGATGCAGTGGTGTATAATGCCAGCCATTTATTTGGCTTTTTTTCGCCTTTTAATAGTGATGCTTTGAAAAGTATCGAATTGATAAAAGGTGGTTTTCCTGCACGATTCGGTGAGCGTTTGTCATCAGTAACGGTGTTGAACATGAAAGATGGGAATAAGGAGGCATTACGTGGAGAAGCTGGAATTGGTTTACTCTCATCGAGAGTGGTATTGGAAGGACCCATTCAAAAGGGTAAATCTTCTTTCTTGTTAGCAGGTAGGCGCACCTATCTGGATGCATTGATGCGGCCCTTCAGGTCAATTGAAGAGGGGATAGGCGGTGCTTATTTTTATGATTTGAATGCAAAATATAATGTGCATATCAACGAGAGCAATCGATTTTACTTGAGCGGTTATTTTGGGCGGGATAAGTTTTATGGTGCGCACGAAAAAAATGATAGTAAATCAGATGCTAATTTTAGTTGGGGAAATGCGACGTTAACGGCCCGCTGGAATCATGTCTTTGGAGAAAGAGCATTTGGTAATACTTCGTTTATATACAGTAGTTATGATTTCGGAGCGAAAGGTAGTTACAAAACTAGTGAATCCTCGATGAGCAGTGGAATTTACTCCTCTATTAAGGACATCGGTGGTAAAATTGACATCGATTATTCATTAAATTCCAATCATTTTATCCGTACAGGTATCCGTGTGGTATCGCATCAATTTAAGCCTAGTGGAAGCTTCCTTAAACTCAATACAGGATCTACTTCCGCTGAAGAAAAATATGATTCCTTTGAGACTAATTTATTTCTAGAAGATGACTATAAAATCAGTAATCAATTTCAGATAAATGCGGGTCTTAGAGCATCTTCTTTTGTTACAGGAGCTCAAAATTATATGAATTTGGAGCCGCGATTTTCTGTAAGATGGATGCTCGGTCATGATCTTGCAGTAAAAGCTTCTTATGCACGTATGAACCAGTACATTCATTTACTTGCCAGTACAGGAGCGATGAGTTTGCCGACAGATGTATGGATTCCATCAACTAATTCGGTATGTCCGATGCGGTCAGATCAATTTGTATTAGGGGTGGTGAAGGATCTATCTGAACATAATTTGACATTATCTCTGGAGGGCTATTATAAAAAGATGAATAATCTCCTTTCATATAAGGATGGAGCATCTTTTATATCCAAGTCTTTTGGTGATCACTCGAGCATAATAGGCCCTGAATTTGCTAAAAGTCTGAGTTCAGGGGATATAAGATCTTTTTGGGAAAGTGGTGTAACTGCTGGTCAAGGAGCTAGTTATGGTGTCGAACTGCTCATTCAGCGCAAAATTGGTAAATTCTCGGGTTGGTTGGGTTACACCTTGTCGTGGACTAAATACCAATTTGATGAGCTGAGTTTTGGGAAAGCATTTTATCCAAAACAAGATCGTCGACACGATATTTCCTTGGTTGGTATTTACATGCCCTCACCCAAAATTAGATTTTCGGCTACTTGGGTGCTTTCTAGCGGTGCTCCCATGGATGTTGCTCGTGCTGAATATGTAGTACAGGCGCCTCCAGGTCCCCTTGCTACTGTATCACAGAAAGCTATCGATTATGGTGAAAAAAGTTCTTTTAGAGGCGATTCATACCATCGCCTAGATTTTGCAGCACAGTTTATTAAAAAGAAAGGTCGTGGAGAGCGTATTTGGGAGTTAGGCGTATACAATGTTTACAATAATGTAAACCCATTGGTTTATTACAAAGAGGAAAGCAATGATAATGTGACTCTGAATAAAGGATCTTTATTTAACATTATTCCATCAATTACATACACTAGAAAATTTTAAGAATTAATGAACAATCTGTATATACTTTATTTCGCTGTTTTATTAGCCCTTTCTTTGTCTTCTTGTCGTAAAGAAATAGCACATCCACCACAAAGAAACAGCAGGCTAGTTGTCTTTTCTTATATAAAGCCGAATGATCCTGGTAATCCAAATGATTTAATTACTGTGTCTGTAAGTTTATCTAGATCTGCCTTTGGTAGAGATATAGGCAGTTTTCAAAGAATTGAAGATGCCGATGTGTGGATCCTTAATACGAGTAGTGGTGTATCTCGAAAAATTCTCTGGAATGAGACTACAAAACAATACGAGCTTAACCAGCATGAATTTTCTATTCAGGCTGGTCAAACATATAAGCTAAAAGTAAGTGCCCATGGACAGTCTATTTCTGCTCAAACGAGTATTCCTGAAGCTGTTAAAAATCCCACATTTAAACTTCTTGGGATACAGAAGCGTGTAAAAGAGCATGACTCTGATCAATACAGATACCAGTTTAATGTGGGAAGCAATGGGCTTACCAAGATGGGTTACTATCAATTTTATCCCAAACTTATTGTTACTAGTCCTCATCTGAATGTGGTATATGGAAAAGATTATTTGTTAGCTAATGATCATACTAACCATAAATCCATTTTCAATGAAATACTAACATTAAATTATGGTACAAATAAAATGGAGTTTCGTCATGTTGGCGTTTTCGTTTCGTGTAGTTTGGAGTACTATCTCTTTCAAAGATCAGCTCCAGTTAATCTTGAGTCAGCACATGTTCCTGATTTTATCAGACCACAAGTTGGTAACATATACTCCAATATGAAAAGTGAATCGGGTGAGCTAGATGGCTATGGAATTTTTGCAGGATATAATGAGGTTACAGTAGCGCATCATTGACTTAGTTGGGTCAACAAAATAGGATAGAAGAGTTTTCTCCAATTCTATTGCTGGCTTTATGTTTGAGCCGTCTGCATCCGGCTCAAACATATTTTATTACATCTTAAGGAGTTTTGTGATGAGTTCGTCGAAAGTTTTTGAGTCGATCTATCTGATATATAAGTATTTGAGTGCAACAATATCATTTCTGTTAAATGCTCTGTTGCCACCATTTGAGCAAGCAAGCATCCATGAATCTGCATCAGGTTTACTTGGTGTTCCTGGTATTCTTATCGAACCAATATTAGATTGCCCTTCATTAATTCGAGGTCCGTTACAACTATATGCTCGATTCATATAATCTGTATGACGAAAGCCAATACAATGTCCCATTTCATGTGTTAGCACAGTGGTAAGATATTGTATGTTGGTATTGGGACCATATGCATGCTCATTGATATTCACTTGAATTAGACTATATGGAGTTCCCATATTTGTTGGGAATCCAGAGTACCCTAAAGTGATATAGCCAGTAGCGTCTGGCGCTTCATCAAAGCCAATAATATTGATGTCTCCTTCAGTAGCTACACGTTGAAACCTGATGCTCAAGTGAAGTGCATTGTATCGTGCTATTGCACTATCTGCTGCTTGAAAAAATATACCAGGTAGATTATTAAATACCGCAACATTAATAACTCTAGGTGCTCTTACCATATTGATGGTACGGTACTGTTCACATTCTGCTATCCTCAAATTGGGACTTTGGCTTTTTTGTTTCAGGTTATCATCAGTGAGGAGAATGTCACCTTCAACTAAGTAACCCTCTTTTCTCATGATCACATTATCTGTGTTAAACCCTAGCTGACCAATAGATGTGAGTATATCGGGGGAAATTGTTTGGTTTTTGTTGGTTATTTGCTCGGTCTTTTTACAAGCCATGATCGTTATGCCAATCAATATGACACCCGCTGTCAATTGTAATTTGAATTTATCAATCATCTTTCTGATTTTAAATTAATTACAATGTAATTATTTCTTTTAAAGAAATAATATTTATAATTAATTAATATTGTTGATTGGCGTATATGTGATTTGCAAAAAACCGAGTTTGATATGTATTTTGATTATCACAGGGGCAATCACCAATTCAAATGAAAAAGTAGCCTACAATAGAATAGTCTGTCTGAAAAATGATCGAAGAATATTATCAGGCGATTGATTGCTGAATAGTTAGGATGATAACCAAACAAGGCGTCATGTCCTTGTTGATCAGTATGAGGTTTCTTAGCTGTCAATATTTAAAAAATCTGATTCCAACGGCCCACCCGAAATCAGTAAATTTGCAATCGCTCATTCCAATTGATTTAAAGAGCTCTTGCTATGCCAGATTTTTCTCATTTACACGTACACACTCAATTTTCGCTGCTTGATGGTGCTGCGGATATTTCTCGACTATTTAAAAAAGCAAAAGCCGATGGAATGCGGGCCATGGCCATCACCGATCATGGAAACATGTTTGGCGCGTTTAAATTTGTGGCCGAAGCTGGTAAGCATGGTGTAAAACCAATCGTTGGATGCGAGTTTTATGTGGTTGCTGATCGGCATATCAAACAGTTTACTAAAGAGAAAAAAGACAAGCGTTTTCACCAACTTCTATTGGCTAAAAATGCGCAGGGTTATCGCAACTTAGTTAAGCTTTGTTCCTTGGGATATATAGAAGGTTTGTACAGCAAATGGCCCCGTATCGATAAAGAACTCATTTTAAAATACCACGAAGGATTAATAGCCACCACCTGTTGCATTGGTGCGTCAGTACCACAAGTAATTTTAAAAAGTGGAGAGGAGGAGGCCGAAAAAGAATTTAAATGGTGGTTGGATTTGTTCGGAGATGATTATTATATCGAACTACAACGCCATGACATTCCTGAGCAGCAAGTCATTAACGACGTATTACTCAAGTTTGCCAAAAAATACAATGTCAAAGTAATTTGTTCTAATGATTCACATTATGTGGATCAACAGGATGCCAACGCACACGATATTTTGCTTTGTGTGAATACGGGCGATATGCAAAGTACTCCCATTGCTAGTGATGAAGAGAATGGAAAAGGTTTTCGTTTTGGATTCCCGAACGATCAATTTTATTTTAAATCGCAGGCCGAAATGGGGCAATTATTCCACGACTTACCCGAGTCTCTGGATAATACCAACGAAATCGTTGATAAAGTAGAACAGCTACAATTGAAACGTGACATCATGCTTCCCAACTTTCCGATACCTGATGAATTCAGAATTCATCGTGGTGCCGAGGCTGAGAATATGAACCAGTGGGAGTATTTAAAACACATGACTTTTATCGGTGCAAAGGAACGGTACAGAGACATTTCTCCAGAAGTAGAAGAGCGGATCAATTTTGAGCTCTTCACCGTCCGTACGATGGGTTTTGCTGGATACTTTCTGATCGTAGCTGATTTTATTCGTGCAGGTAGAGATATTGGTGTGTTCATTGGCCCGGGTCGTGGTTCTGCTGCGGGTTCGGTGGTGGCTTATTGTATTGGTATCACCAATATAGATCCCATCAAATACAATCTACTTTTCGAGCGTTTCTTGAACCCGGATCGTAAATCAATGCCCGATATTGATACAGACTTTGATGATGATGGTCGACAAAAAGTGATCGATTACGTAGTCGATAAATATGGCAAAAATCAGGTAGCCCAGATTATCACCTATGGTTCGATGGCTGCCAAGTCTAGTATTAAAGATGTAGCTCGCGTACTTGATCTACCTCTGGTAGAGGCGAATATGCTTGCCAAATTAGTGCCTGATAGACCCGGTACCAACTTGGTGCATGTGATGACTGCACCTGTCGAGTCGATCAAAGAAAGTTTGAATCCGGAAGATTTTGAGAATGTGAAAAAACTTCGCTCTATCCTGGAGGAGGGTCACACTGTTCAAGCCAAGGTGTTGAAAGAAGCTTTGATTTTAGAAGGATCGGTACGTAACGTAGGTATTCATGCTGCTGGAATTATCATCGCACCTGAAGATCTAACCAATATTATTCCCGTTTCGGTTTCCAAGGAGTCTGATCTTTTAATTACCCAATATGATGGACGTGTGATTGAAGATGCTGGTGTAATCAAAATGGATTTTCTTGGTTTGAAAACACTCACAATCATCAAAAATGCCCTTCATCTGATCAAACAAAATCATGGTGTTGATATTGATATCGATGCTATTTCGCTTGATGATCAAAAAACATTTGAGCTATTTCAGCGTGGTGATACCAACGGAACATTTCAGTTTGAGAGCGATGGCATGCAGATGTATTTGCGTGAGCTCAAGCCCGACAAGTTTGAAGATTTAATTGCCATGAATGCACTCTATCGCCCTGGACCGATCGAGTACATTCCCAAATTTATTGCACGTAAACATGGCCGTGAACCTGTGAGCTATGATTTGGAGGATATGCAAGAGTATCTGGAAGAAACATATGGCATTACCGTTTACCAAGAGCAGGTGATGCTTTTGTCGCAAAAATTGGCAGGATTTAGCAAGGGTGATGCAGATGTACTCCGCAAAGCGATGGGTAAAAAACAAATTGAGGTTCTTAATAAAATGAAAGCCCAATTCATAGAGGGCTGCCAAGCCAAAGAATATGATTTGCAAGTGTGCGAAAAAATATGGACTGACTGGGAAGCTTTTGCCCAATATGCATTCAATAAATCACACTCTACTTGCTATGCTTTTGTGGCTTATCAAACAGCTTATTTAAAAGCGAATTACCCCGCAGAGTACATGGCTGCCGTGTTGAATAACCAGAACAATATTGACAAAATAGCTTTCTTCATGGAAGAGAGTAGGCGGATGGGTATTCCCGTACTGGGGCCTGATATTAATGAATCGTCATTAAATTTTACGGTTAATAGCAAAGGCGAGATACGCTTTGGGATGTCGGGTATCAAAGGAGTGGGTGATAAAGCAGTAGAAAGTATTATTGATGAGCGCATCCAGAATGGGCCTTATCAAACGATTTATGATTTTTCTAGACGCGCGAACTCCAGAACAGTCAATAAAAAAGTATACGAGAACCTGGTTTATGGTGGAGCATTTGATAGTTTTGGACTCAATCGTCAGCAATTTTTTTATAGACCTGATGATAGCCTGTATAACGGAATCGAGCGTTTAATTAAATACACAAATGATTATCAGAACAGTCAAAATACATTGCAGGGTTCTTTATTTGGAGGGACTACCGATGCAGAAATTAATGAGCCTACTTTACCCAATCATCCTGAGTGGGATTTGATTGAGAAACTGAAATACGAAAAGGAAGCAATTGGTATTTATTTGACAGGTCACCCCTTAGATAACTACAAATTTGAGCTCGAAAATTTTTGCTCGCATCAAATAAAACACTTGTTATCAATCCAGAAAATTAAAAGTGTAGAGGTCGATTCGGACGATTTGGCAGCCTTCAATAAAATCAAAAATCGTGAATTAGTAATTGGTGGGCTTATTTCAACCGTAAATCATCGTACTACAAAAACTGGAAAGCCTTTTGCTTCTTTCTTGTTTGAAGACTATAGCGATACTTTTGACATGGCATTATTTGGGGAAGACTATCTTAAATTTAAATCGTTTCTGACCGATGGATATTTTTTGCAGATTAGGGGAACCATTTCCGAACGTTTTAAACAAAAAGACAATTGGGAATTTAAAATCACAAGCATGGCTTTATTATCTGACTTACGTGATAAAATGTCCAAAAGTTTAACGATCCAATTACCTTTGCACGAAGTGTCAGATGATTTTATGTCCAAAATGGATCAGATTATTCAAACGAATGAGGAAAATAACCCTGACAGAAATTGCCAACTAAAATTTATGATCATCGATTATGAAGAGGAGGCGATTTTAGAATTACCTTCCAAATCGGTAAAAATTAGTCCTAGCAATGAGTTTTTAGAACATATTACCCAGCTGGGTGGTGTGCGGTATAAATTAAATTAAAATGAAGAAAGAGTATTTAAATAATATGGGTCTCCAAGAGATGAGTGTAGATGAAATGAAGGAATTGAATGGTGGGTCGACTATATGGACGAGGGTGTTTGGTGCAGCTATAGCCTTTGGATCCGGATTCTTGATCGCGGCAACAGGAGGGCTAGCAGCGTGTGTCTTAGGAGTAGTGGTAGGAGCAGCAGGATTAGTGACTTCAGTATCGGTAGATTAAAATACATTTCTGGCTAGTGTTTTCTCTATAATAAATCAAAGTCAATAAAAAACAAAAAATTAAACAAGTTCTATTAAAAAATATATTATGGCTTTAGAAATAACAGACGCAAACTTCGAAGAATTAGTGCTTAAATCAGATAAACCAGTGCTGGTTGATTTTTGGGCTGAGTGGTGTGGCCCTTGCCGAATGGTAGGCCCGTTAGTAGATGAGTTGGCTCAAGAGTACGAAGGCAAGGCCATTGTAGGTAAAGTAGATGTGGATTCTAATCCAGGTATTTCGGTGAAATTTGGCATTCGAAATATACCAGCTCTATTATTTTTCAAAAATGGGGAAGTAGTAGACAAACAAATTGGTGCGGTGCCTAAATCTACATTGGCTGATAAGTTGAAAAAACAATTGGATTGATCATTAATAAGGGCAGGAGAAATTTTCTGCCTTTATTGTTTACTACACTATGGAACTCAGCAACGATCAATATCTTCAAGATTTTGGTAACCTCGATTTACTTGCTAGCCAAGTAGTGGAAGGTTTTATCACGGGGTTACACAAAAGCCCTTTTCATGGTTTTTCAGTCGAATTCGCTGAACATCGTTTGTATAATACAGGCGAATCAGTACGCAATATCGACTGGAAATTGTACGGCCGTACAGATAAGTTGTTTGTCAAGCGTTTTGAAGAAGAAACTAATTTACGTTGTCAATTGGTACTGGATGTTTCCTCATCAATGTATTATCCCCAAAAAGAATTTAATAAGTTAAGGTTTGCAGTTTCTTCAGCAGCATCACTCATTTACTTGTTTAAAAAGCAACGAGATGCCTTTGGTTTGAGCTACTTTTCAGATCGTGTTGAGTTTGCTTCACCAGCCAAATCCACGACCGTTCATCATAAATACTTATTCAACGAACTTGAAAAATTGCTAGTTAGGGATGCTCGTGGAGAGGGAACAGGCCTGGCGTCGGCGCTGCACGAAATCGCTGAGCAATTACACAAACGCTCTCTAGTGATCATTTTTAGTGATATGCTTGAAGGCGAAAATTCAGAAAGTCAACTCAATAGTGTTTTTTCGGCTTTACAACATCTCAAGCATAACAAACATGAAGTCATTATTTTTAATGTCTTGGATCATAATAAAGAGCTAAAGTTTGATTTTGATAATCGACCCTACCATTTTATCGATATGGAAACAGGGCAGGAGCTCAAAATACATCCGAACCAAGTGAAAGAACAATACCTACAGCGCGTACAAGAATATCACAAAGAATTGCTATTGAAATGTGGTCAGTATGGTATTGATTTAGTTGATGCTGATATTAATTTGGGATACTACCCCGTGTTGCAAGCTTATTTAATTAAGCGAAATAGAATGGTGTGAGGAGTGTCTCCGCATTTTTGCGGAGAATAGTGAATTTATTCCCCGCATGACTTTGATCGAAGCAACAAGGGGATTACAAACCCATTTCACCCTTTTTCTTAGCTCGCTCATTTTCTTCCCTCATAGGAATTTCATCATGTTTGATCTTGCTGTTTCCAAATTTATAGCTGATGGATAGTTTGTAGCTATTATTATCGGGTCGGTATATGGAATATTCATTAACCTGATTGACAAATGTATTGACAGTGAATTTGTTCGACCTAAAAATATCAGTTGCATTCAGTGCTATTTGTATTTTTTGATTCAATGCCATTTTCAAACCCAAATCTAAACCATAAGTGGCGTCTAGTTTATAAATTCCATCTTGTGATGGGAAGATGTACCAAAAATTAACATCTCCCGAAATTGTTTTGGCTTGATTTAAATTGATTGAGTTATTGGTATTAAAATAAGCACCAAATCCTTTAATATTTTCTGGTATTTGTGGCGATGATGAATGAATTGTCATATACCATAGTACAAACATGGTGTTGCTTTCCAACCACGTAAATGGATGAAGAGCGACAGAATTACTCAATTCATAGTTGGATTTGTTGTCGAAATTATGAAACTGTATTACTTGAGTATTGGAACCATTTTCAAGAGATGTGACTTCTCTAATTCCCTTGTTTGTATAATCAAAAGATAGTGACGTGGTTAAAAACTTATGATAAGTATGTGCAAGCTCAAAATGATTGTTAAAAGATGGCTGTAAAAATGGATTTCCTGTAAAATAGGAACTGGGACTTATGTACGTGCGGAAAGGGTTTAGCTCATCATAAGTAGGCCGATTTATCCGTCGTCCATAGTTGATAAAAAAAGCATGTTTATCATCCTGGTTATAGGTAATGGATACGCTAGGGAATAATTCAAAATAATGTCTAACATTCATTTGACCAGTAGAAACAGATTTCGTACTTATTTGTGTGAATTCGCATCGTAAACCCGCTTGAATATTCCATTTCTTAATTACTTTACTCATACTGGCATAAAGAGCTTGCGTATTCTCGGTATAATTGAAAGAATTAGTTTGATCAGGATCCAATTGATAGTTGTTATTCAAAAGCTGAAACCTCGAAACATCATTTTGGTTGTTGATAAATGAGAGTTTACTACCCGTGGTAAAGGACGCTATTTTGAAAGGTAGTTCTACATCTGTTTTGAGTGTATAGGTCTTTACTTGATTATTACCTCTAGACATAAATTGAGAAAATGAGCCTGGAGTTAGTTGCCCGTTGATTAAATAATCATTACTGGCAATAGTCCTTTGGTTATCTATCTGATAGGTGAACCAGGTTCCATCGATCGTGATTTTTTTTTCGGCAGTATCTAATAACTGCCTTAAGGAAATATTTACCGTATTCGCATCACTTCTATTATCGGTATTGGTGTGTGTGACGGTCGTATAGTTGTTTGTGGGTGAGGAGTTATGCTCATTTTGATCGGGCTTATGGACATTCTTATCGTACGCAATTCCTAACGAAGTAGTTTTACCTATCTGATAATCTGCACTGAATTGACCATTAATAGATCGTTCATATTCTCGTATACTGCCTCTTTGTTCCAATATTTGTGTAGGATGGAAATACATATTTTCTAGAAAAAGAGCATTAGAGCCATCATTCACGTTGATATTGCTATGAAGTTTTATTTTATTCTTGTTGTAATTAAAATTACCTCCGCTAGAAAATGTAGGATAAGTTGCCTGAGAATGCCCCATTCGCACAGATCCGTTATAGCCTAGTTTTGTACTTCGTTTGCTGAGAATATTAATAAATCCATTATTCCCTTGCGCATCATATTGGGCACCTGGATTAGTTATGACTTCAATTTTTGAAATATCATCTGCCGATATCGATTTCAGCATATTGGCTAAATCATCGCCTGATAATTGTGTTAACCTATCATCAATCATTACGTCAACTTTGCCTTTGCCGACTAACTCAACCCCATTTTTCTGATTTGTTTTTACACCGGGTATTTTTGATAGCAATTCCAAAGCATCTGCACCAATAGCTGTGGTACTGTTTTCTACGTTGAATACGATTCGGTCAGCTTTTTTTTCAATGAGGGGCTTCTTACTGCTTATGACTACTTCTTGTAAATGGTTAGCTAGAGGCACTAACTCTATATTCAAAAATGTATCCTTTAGTACATGAATCGGGATTTCTCTTTTGTCAAAATTGATATAGGAAATTAGAACAGTATAGTGGCCCGCCTGAATATTTGATAGTTGATACTTGCCTAAGATATCGGTAACTGATTTGCCTATAACTTTACCATCCTTCTTTAAAATAACAGTTGCAAATTCGATAGGCTTGTTTTCCTTGTCGATTACTTTTCCTGAAATGCTGTATTGTTGTGCGTAAACGAATATGGTGAGTAGGGAGTACACCAAGGTGAATGAGAGCTTTTTCATCTCTTAAAAAATGATATTGTCGGGAAATCCATTTATGGTATTAGATATTCTGTCCGTAGCGTTAGGCGTCAGCAACGTTAAGGACAGAATAGAAATGCGAGCCTTTCTATAATTACCTTTTCGTAAACCGTCTATTACTACTAGAAGATCGCTTATTAGTACTGCCTGAATGATGTTTCTTAGTAGCACCTGAATTCTTCTTTTTTGGAGGTAATGATTGGATATAAGCAGCAGCGCGCATATGGTACGGCTGATCCTCAATCACTGGAATGGTTTTACCGATCAATTTTTGAATGTCTTTTAAATAAGCCATTTCCTCATCATCACAAAAAGAAAGTGCAATCCCCGTAGCACCTGCACGGCCAGTTCGTCCAATGCGATGTACATAAGTTTCAGGTATGTTAGGTAATTCATAATTGATGACATGTGAAAGTTCATCAATATCAATCCCCCGAGCTGCAATGTCTGTGGCAATCAGCACTCGTATTTGTCCATTTTTGAAATTTGTGAGTGCTTTTTGACGGGCATTCTGTGATTTATTGCCGTGGATGGCCTCTGTTTTAATACCTGCTTTCACCAGATCTTTGGCAATACGATCCGCACCATGCTTGGTTCGTGCAAATATGAGGGCTGATTTAATCTTCCGGTCCTGTAAAATATGGATGAGTAATTTTTTCTTATCTCCCTTTTCAACAAAATACATCGCCTGGTCAATCGTATCAGCAGTAGATGAAACAGGAGTGACTTCCACTTTTTGGGGATTTACCAAAATAGTATTCGCTAGTTTTTGAATCTCTGGAGGCATCGTGGCCGAGAAAAACAACGTTTGGCGTTTTGGAGGAAGCTTGGCAACTACCTTTTTTACATCGTGAATAAAACCCATATCCAGCATTCGATCTGCCTCATCCAAAACGAAAATTTTGATGTAATGCAGGTTGATTAGCTTTTGACTCATCAGGTCTAACAAACGACCAGGAGTAGCAATTAAAATATCTACCCCCGCACGTAATGCCGTCGCTTGTGCTCCTTGCGAAACACCGCCGAAAATAACGGTGTGTTTTAATTTTGTATGCTTCCCATAAGCCGAAAAGCTATCTCCAATTTGTATAGCGAGCTCGCGCGTGGGGGTCAATATCAATGTTTTTATAGTTGGTGGACCATCATATTGTTTCCCCGTGCTTAGTATTTGCAGAATTGGAATGGCAAATGCGGCCGTTTTACCAGTGCCGGTTTGTGCACAACCTAATAAGTCTTTGTGTTCTAATATAATGGGGATAGCTTGTTCTTGAATGGGGGTAGGGTGAGTGTAACCTTCTGTCTTTAATGCCTTCGTAATAGGCTCTATGATGTTTAAATCTTCGAATAACATGCTTGTTTTTTATGATGCCCTTTTAAATTTGAAAAGGGGTTATGAATGGGAACAAAGGTACCTTTTATTCATCTGAATCAGGATGTATCAGGATTTTTAAGCCTTATTGTATTTATATCGCCTAAAAAATGAATCCTGAATTCATTAATCCAATACTGCTTTCAGTCTAGCCTCAGAATCTAAGTACCTTAACTACTTATTCTTTTAATCTTGCAAATTCTAATTCAGACAGTCGAGGCTCTCTACAATCACTGTACAAGCTTCTTTGATTTCAGTTTCGGTAATAGTGAGTGGCGGAGCAATACGCAGTGCTGTATCACAGTGTAGAAACCAATCGATGATAATTCCGCGTTGCACACAATACTTGCTCACGGTTTCCACCTGTTCAAATGAGTCTAATTGGATAGCCAGCATTAAGCCCTTGCCACGTATTTCCTTAATTAAAGGATGTTTTAATTCTTGGCGAAAAACTTGCTCTTTTTGCGAGACTTCTTTGATTAATTTCTCTTCCAAAATGACCTCCAATGTTGCTAAACTTGCTGCGCAGCTTACCGGATGACCTCCAAATGTAGTAATATGACCAAGTATTGGATTGTCTTTCAACACATCCATCACCATCTTATCAGCTATAAATGCACCAATAGGCATTCCTCCACCCATTCCTTTTGCTAGCAATAAAATATCCGGAAAAATGCCAAAGTGTTCAAAAGCATATAGCTTCCCCGTGCGGCCAAAACCTGTTTGAATTTCATCCAAAATGAGCAAAGTACCAGTTTCATTGCATCGTTGGCGAAGTGCTTGCATGTATTCTATATCTGGTACACGAATACCTGCTTCACCTTGTATCGTTTCTAAAATGATGGCGGCTGTATGGCTGGTAATTGAATCGAGCTCTGTAATGCAATTGAATTCAATAAATCGAATATCGGGCAATAAAGGTCGATATGCTTGTTTATAATATTCATTTCCCATGACACTTAATGCGCCATGTGTACTTCCATGATAAGCATTTCTACAGGAAATGATTTCTGTTCTGCCTGTGAAACGTTTTGCCAGTTTTAGGGCGCCTTCGGCTGCTTCTGCACCTGAATTTACAAAGTAGATGGAGTTGAGTTTGCTAGATAAAGTACTGCAAATTTTTTCCGCAAGTTTTACTTGAGGTGCTTGGATATATTCGCCATACACGGTTACATGGAGATAGCGATCAACTTGATCTTTAATTGCTTGAACCACTTTGGGATGTCGATGACCGATATTACTTACTGCAAATCCTGAGACTAAATCCATGTATTTTTTCTCTTTCGGATCGTATAAATAAATGCCTTCAGCATAATCAATTTCTAGCAAACGGGGATAGTTGGATGTTTGAGCAGTGTTTAGTAAGAATAGTTGGCGTGTATTGAGCATGTGCGAAAATACGAAAGACTTTATCAGGGTAGAAATTTCAGATTCTACTTGCAATAAATTTTCATAAATTTGCAGACTCAATTTGTAATTCTTTTGAAACCGTTACAACAATATCGCATACCATATACCGGATTAAAAACTGGAAAGTATCAGTTCGAGTACGAGATTGACAGCCATTTTTTTGATGAGTTTGAATATTCGATAGTTAAAAGTGGGCAACTCAGTGTGAAGTTAGAATTAGAGAAACAAGAAACATTTTTAATTCTTCAGTTTCATATTTTTGGAGAAATACAATTGAGTTGTGATGTATGTTTGGCAAACTATCCATCTAAAATTGATACAAAACAGCGGTTGATTGCTAAATTCAGTGGAGATGAAGAGTGGGATAATGAGACAGACGAGGTAATCATTTTAACCAAGAATGATCATGAAATTGATGTATCTTTGCCGATCTACGAATATATCAATTTGGCTGCGCCTTATGTGAGTCGTTGCGGTGAGGAGGGAGATACATCTTCTTGTGATCAGGAAATGATAGCTAAACTAAAAGCATTATCAGGTAAACAAAACGAACAAAAAAAAGATGTAGACCCTCGTTGGGATGCATTAAAAAATATACAGACTAATAAAAATTAATACATAAAAAAGATATGGCACATCCAAAACGCAAAATGTCAAAGTCGAGAAGAGACAAAAGAAGAACGCATTATAAAGCCGAATTACCTAGTCTAACTACTTGCCAAACAACAGGCTCGGTGCATTTGCCTCATCGCGCATACAATGTTGACGGTAATCTCTACTATAATGGCAAGTTGGTGATTGAAAATACTTCCATCGCTTCCTAAGATCTAAAATTTATATATACAAAACATCATGATTAATTATCCACCAGATTTATGGAATGGGTTTTTTATTCATGATGATTTTTTTGTTTATCACGCTAAACTGATTATAACTATAATCATAAAAATTACACGTATATGAAGATTGGTTTGGATATAATGGGGGGGGACTTTGCCCCAAGAGCGACAGTTTTGGGAGCAATTGAAGCTCAAAAAGACTTAGCGGCCAATCAAAAAATAGTCCTTTTTGGTGATAAAAATCAAGCTCTACCTATTCTATCAGAGCATGCTGTCAATCCAGACATCTTTGAATTTGTTCACACTACTGAAGTAATAGGTATGGGTGAACATGCTACCAAAGCAATTACTCAAAAACCAAATTCCAGCATTAACGTAGGTTTTGAGTATTTAAAAAATGGTAAGATCGACTCGTTTGCATCCGCAGGAAATACGGGAGCTATGCTAGTTGGGTCTATTTTTAGTGTAAAAACCATACCTGGTGTGGCTCGTCCAGCTATTCCAACAGATGTTCCTAAACTGAAAGGTGGATCAGGAGTGATGCTAGATGTAGGTGCAAATGCGGATTGTAAGCCAGATGTTTTATTTCAATTTGGTATTCTCGGAAGCTTATATGCTGAGCATATCTCTAAAATAAAGCAACCTAAAGTTGGGTTGATTAATATTGGAGAAGAAGAGGAGAAAGGAAATCTACTTGCACAGGCAACATTCGAGCTGATGAAGGATACCAAGTCTTTTCACTTTGTAGGCAATATTGAAGGCCGAGACCTCTTTAATGAAAAAGCAGATGTTATTGTTTGCGACGGCTTTACCGGTAACATTATGTTAAAATTGGCCGAGTCATTTTACAGAATCACACTAAAAAAAGGATTTAAAGATGATTTTTTTGATCATCTGAATTATGAAGAATATGGAGGGAGTCCTGTTTTAGGAGTGAATGCCCCTGTAATTATAGGACATGGAATCTCTAATCCAAAAGCGATCAAAAACATGATTTTTTTATCAAAAAAAATGATTGAAACTGGTCTGGTCGAAAAAATCAAAGAAGCATTTAAATAAAAAACGTAAATAAAAGCTGGTATGCATAAAATACATGCTGCAATTACAGCAGTAAATGGCTACACTCCTGATTATATTTTAACAAATCACGAACTGGCAGGTATGGTAGATACCAATGACGAGTGGATTGTCAGCAGAACAGGTATTAAAGAACGCCATATTCTCAAAGGAGAAAATTTAGCCACATCAGACATGGCTGTGCATGCCGTGAATGGTTTGCTTCAAAAACGAGGCATCAAAGCCGAAGAAATAGATCTTATCATCTTTTGTACCACTACTCCAGATATGCCTTTCCCGGCAACAGCAAACATATTGGCCGATAAAATAGGGGCAAAGAATGCATGGGGCTTCGATCTTCAGGCTGCGTGCTCAGGCTTTATTTATGGTCTTTCTACTGCTTCACAGTTTATCGAAACAGGTAAGCATCAAAAAGTATTAGTTGTTGGAGGGGATAAAATGTCATCCATCACCAATTACGAAGATCGTGCAACCTGTATCATTTTTGGTGATGGATGTGGAGCTGTGCTGCTTGAACCCAATAATGAAAATTTAGGTCTTATGGATTTCGTTTTAAAAAGCGATGGATCAGGACGTCATTATTTGCATCAAAAAGCAGGCGGCTCTTTAAGGCCAGCGTCACACGAAACCGTAAATGCAAAAGAGCATTTTGCCTATCAAGAAGGTCAAGCCGTATTTAAATTTGCGGTGACTAATATGGCTGATGCTGCTGCAGAAATTATGGAGCGTAATCACTTAAAAGCAGCTGATGTCGCATGGCTTGTACCACATCAAGCAAATAAGCGCATCATTGATGCCACTGCTAATCGTATGGGCTTGAGCTCGGATAAAGTGATGATCAATATCGAAAAGTATGGCAATACTACCAACGCTACCATTCCGATTTGTTTATGGGAGTGGGAGAGCCAACTCAAGAAGGGAGACAATGTGGTGCTAGCTGCTTTCGGAGGCGGATTTACGTGGGGGGCAGTATACCTTAAATGGGCCTATTAAGAATAATTTTCAGCTAGAATTCTTATCTATAGTTATTGAGTGCTATTCGTTTATGTTTTCATAAAAAAATGAAGCCAAATTAGAAAATCCCTGTTTTCTAAATACATAGCACGAACTATTTACTTTTAATTCTAACTTTGGTGCGTTAAAAAAACTTATAAAAACAAAATAAACCCAAATGGATATTAAACAAATTCAGGAACTCATTAAGTTTGTTTCTAAATCTGGAGTAAATGAAGTTTCAATCGAACAGGAAGAGTTTAAAATTACCATCAAAACTAATCAAGCACCAACTTTCGTAACTGCAAATATTCCCACAGCCATTCCAACGCAAAGTATTGCAATTCCTTCGGCAGAATTACCACCTGTTGAAGTAACAAATACAGTAGGAGCGAAGCCTGAAGCTTCGACAAAAGCAGAGGAAACATCAAATCTTGTTACGATCAAATCTCCAATGATTGGTACATTTTATCGTTCACCTAGTCCCGACAAACCTTTATTTGTTAACGTAGGAGATGAAGTGAAAGTTGGGCAAGTTGTTTGCATTATCGAAGCAATGAAGCTTTTCAATGAAATTGAATCAGACGTATCTGGGCGAATAGTCAAAGTACTAGTAGAAAATGCGAGTCCAGTTGAATATGATCAACCCCTATTCCTTGTTGAACCAGTATAATGTCAATAAACCCATTGGCAGATCAGATGGATGTAATGGCTAGTTTACAATCTGTACAACTAGCAAAATCCGAATCAACAAATCGAAATTTTATGATGTTCAAAAAAATACTTATTGCTAATCGCGGTGAGATTGCATTGCGGATTATTCGTACCTGTAAAGAAATGGGTATAAAAACCGTTGCTGTATACTCCACTGCAGATCGCGATAGCTTACATGTGCGTTTCGCCGATGAGGCAGTATGTTTAGGCCCTCCGGCTAGCAAAGACTCCTATTTAAATATTCCACAAATTATAGCCGCAGCAGAATTAACCAACGCAGATGCAATTCATCCGGGGTATGGTTTTTTGTCTGAGAATGCGAAATTTTCTGCCATTTGCTCCGAATATGGAATCAAATTTATTGGTGCAACTGCTGAGCAGATTAATAGCATGGGAGATAAAGCATCGGCAAAAGAAACAATGAAAAAGGCAGGTGTGCCTACTATCCCAGGATCTGAAGGTTTGCTTACTGATGTAGAAGAGGGTATTAAAATTGCTAAAAAGATTGGTTACCCAGTTATATTAAAAGCAACTGCTGGCGGCGGTGGTCGTGGGATGCGTATTGTTTGGAAAGATGAAGAATTTGAAGCAGCATGGGATTCAGCTCGTCAGGAATCTGAAGCAGCATTTGGCAACAATGGTCTCTATCTAGAGAAATATGTGGAAGATCCCCGCCATATTGAAATCCAGATTGTAGGTGATCAATATGGAAAAGTTTCTCATCTATCTGAACGTGATTGCTCCATACAGCGGAGGCATCAGAAATTGGTGGAAGAATCTCCTTCTCCATTTATGACACCCGAGCTACGTAAAAAAATGGGTGAAGCAGCCATAAAAGGTGCGCAGGCCGTGAATTACGAAGGTGCTGGCACCATTGAGTTTTTGGTTGATAAGCATCGTAATTTTTACTTCATGGAAATGAATACTCGTATTCAGGTTGAACATCCAGTAACTGAAGAGGTAATCAATTTTGATTTGATCAAAGAACAAATTAAAGTAGCATCTGGAATTCCAATCTCAGGTAAAAATTACGAACCTGCGATGCATGCTATTGAGTGTCGCATCAATGCAGAAGATCCATTTAATCATTTCCGACCCTGTCCTGGTAAAATCACCAATTTTCACTCCCCAGGTGGACATGGTGTACGAGTAGATACACATGTGTATGCCGGATATCATATTCCTCCAAATTATGACTCCATGATTGCTAAAGTAATTTGTGTTGCTCAAACACGAGAGGAAGCTATTTGTACGATGGAACGCGCATTAAGCGAGTTTGTGATAGAGGGCGTAAAAACAACAATTCCGTTCCATCTCAGATTGATGAGAGACCCTAATTTTAGAGCAGGTAATTTTACAACGAAGTTTATGGACAACTTTGATTTGACAGAGTAACTGTATTTAAAAATTAAAATAAAATAAAAATACCATTCGCGAATCACGGCAGAGTGGTATTTTTGTTTCATATAGAATGATTTAAAGTGGAACCGACAGAACTAGTAAGGTCTATCAAAGAAAAAGGGAAATCTTTTCAAGCGGAAATGTCTTTCTTTGACCATATCGATATATTGCGTATGCATTTAATTCGATCATCTATTGCCATTATTATTTTTACAGGTCTCGCTTTCTTTTTCTACGATTTTATTTTTAATACTATCGTTATGGGGCCTAAAAAAACAGATTTCTGGACTTATAGAATGATGTGTCTCATTGGTGAGAAGTTTGATATGGGGCCTGATTTTTGTGTAAAAAGTATTCCTTTCAATATTATCAATACGGACATGGCTGGGCAATTTAATTTGCAAATGAATTCGTCCTTGTTGATTGGTGTAGTATTAGGTTTTCCATACTTAATATTTGAATTATGGCGCTTTGTTAAACCAGCTTTACATGAAAGAGAAAGTCGGTTAGCTAGTCGATTTGCATTTTATGCCATAATACTCTTTCTAGCAGGTATCTCATTTGGTTATTTTATTATTACCCCCCTGTCTATCAATTTTCTGGCAAACTTTAAAGTGAGTGAATTGATCCAAAATCAGATTACAATAGACTCCTATTTGTCAACAGTTTCTACACTTAGTTTGGGTACAGGTATTGTATTTGAACTACCCATTTTAGTTTTTATACTTTCAAAACTTGGAATAATGACACCTCGATTAATGCGTTCATCACGCCGATATGCCGTTGTTATTATTTTGATTATAGCTGCTATTGTGACTCCAACACCAGATGCATTAACAATGCTCACAGTAAGTTTTCCATTATTTCTTCTATATGAGCTGAGCATCTTCGTGTCTAGCATGGTAGAGAAAAGTAAGAAAAAGTCAGAGGCCGCTTTTGGGGGTAATAATTAGACGTTTCCAAAGACTTTAAACTTGCCAGTCTAATTTTGGACCAGAGCAAAGAACACTTCTTGAGTGGTCTGCAATTAGTGAGTTAGATATTTTTTTTATCCTAATTGGGGTCAATAAGTAATGAAGCAGATTTGTCATATACTCTTTGAAAATTGGCCGCTGCAAGATTATTTCGTACATTTGTGATTGAATTAAAACTTAGTTTAAATAATGATAAGCCTTCCAATATACTTAGATAATAATGCGACTACACCGATGGATCCACGAGTATTGGATGCGATGATGCCGTATTTTACGACTAAATTTGGTAACTCAGCAAGTAGAAATCATGCTTTTGGTTGGGTTGCAGAAGAAGCTGTAGACTATGCCAGAGGCCAAATCGCTCAGCTGATTGGAGCTAATGAAAAGGAAATTATTTTTACTTCTGGAGCAACAGAATCTGATAATCTAGCGATCAAAGGTGTGTTTGAGATGTATCATGATAAAGGCAATCATATCATCACCTGCGTGACAGAACATAAAGCCGTTTTAGATGCTTGCAAACATTTAGAAAGATTAGGAGCAAAGGTTACTTATTTACCTGTTCAATCTAATGGATTGATTGATTTGAAACAGTTGGAAGCAGCAATGACTGATAAAACAATTCTTGTTTCCATTATGTATGGAAATAATGAAATAGGAGTTGTTCAACCCATCAAGGAAATAGCCGCTATTGCTCATAAATATGGGGCTTTATTCATGACTGACGCAACACAAGCAGTTGGTAAAATCCAGGTAGATGTCAATACAGATGGAATTGATTTGATGGCGTTCAGTGGGCATAAAATGTATGGCCCCAAAGGAGTTGGAGCTTTATATGTTCGTCGAAAAAACCCAAGAGTAAAAGTTACTGCTCAAATTGATGGTGGTGGACATGAGCGTGGAATGAGATCAGGCACATTAAATGTGCCTGGTATTGTTGGTTTAGGAAAAGCTGCTGAATTATGCAGACTGGAAATGGAGCAAGATGCAAAACGCTTATCTGCTTTGCGAGATAGACTTGAAAGTTCACTTTTAGAAATGGAAGAAAGCTATCTCAACGGAAGTAAAGAACATCGATTACCTCATACGGCTAATATTTCTTTTAAATATGTAGAAGGAGAAGGATTGATGATGGCTATGAGAGATTTAGCAGTATCATCTGGATCTGCTTGTACATCTGCTTCTTTAGAACCATCATATGTTTTAAAATGCCTAGGTTTATCCGACGATTTAGCTCACTCATCTATTCGTTTTGGATTAGGACGTTTTACCACAGACGAAGAAGTTGATTTTGCTATTAAACAAACAAAAGAAGCAGTTAATCATTTACGTGAACTATCTCCACTTTGGGAAATGTTTAAAGATGGGATAGATCTTGATAAAGTCAAATGGGTGGAGCACTAAAACAGTTTCTCTAGAATTGGCGGGGAGCAGGTTATAATACCTTACACTGATAATAGAAGTTAAATAGTAAATAAGTCAATCTAGATTCTATTTCCTTTGCAGAGGATTGAGATGAAGCTTTTAAATAATATAAAACATGGCATACTCAGATAAAGTAATTGATCACTATACGCATCCGCGTAATGTGGGCACGTTAAACAAAGACAATAATAATGTTGGCACTGGTTTGGTTGGTGCACCTGAATGTGGTGATGTGATGCGTTTACAAATTCAGGTTGATGAGAATCATATCATCACTGACGCGAAGTTTAAAACATTTGGTTGTGGTTCAGCCATTGCATCTTCTTCTTTAGCCACAGAGTGGTTAAAAGGAAAAACAATTGATGATGCTATGGCTATAGATAATATGGATATCGTTGAAGAATTGGCTTTACCTCCAGTGAAAATTCATTGTTCTGTTTTAGCTGAAGATGCTATCAAAGCTGCTATTAATGATTATCGAGTAAAAAATGGAATGCAGGCTCTGGAAAGTGAATCACATCACTAAAGATTTTGACCCCACAGTTAAAAAGGCGACAGAGCTATTTTAGAGGAGGTATTTATGATCACAATAACAGATAAGGCAAAAAATAAAATTGAAAGTTTGATGCAAGGAAGTGAATTAGATTCATCACACTTTTTGCGTGTATCAGTGCAAGGCGGGGGATGTTCCGGTTTATCATATAAACTTGATTTTGATAATGAGGAGAGGCCTGGAGATCAATTTTTTGAAGATAAAGGCATTCGTATTTCCTTAGACATGAAGTCTTTTTTGTATTTAGCCGGTACTGAACTTGATTTTTCTGATGGACTCAATGGAAAAGGATTCAATTTTCATAATCCTAATGCATCGCGTACTTGCGGTTGCGGCGAGAGTTTTTCCATTTAATTTTTCTAAAATGTATAAAGGGCTTTAAAATAGGCCCTTTTTCTTTTTAAGAAAAAATATAAATTGAAAAAAAATTTATTTACTAAATGAGAATGAAATGGATTTGATAAACCAATCAACCACGATCCCACAATTATTACGTAACGTAGTGAGAAGTGTTCATGCCGAGAAAGATACTTTTCTATTACATAAAGTGGATGATCGCTGGGAAGAAATTAGTTATCAACAAACTTTAGCTCAAGCTGATGCTGTTTCTAGCTATTTTCTTGAAATGGGTATCGTAAAGGGTGATCGTTTAGCATTGATCATTGAGAACTCGGTTGATTATGTTTATTATGATCAGGGCTTGCAACAAATTGGCGCAGTAAACGTCTCCATATATCCGACACTTTCTGAGCAAGAAGTTAAATATATTTTGAAGGATTCTGGTGCAAGAGCAATTCTGGTTGGAAACCCATTCCTACTTCGTAAGATTTTAAAAATTGCAAACGATTGCCCAAAGCTACAACGTATTATTCCTGTTTTTGATGAGTTTGAGAAATATAGCTCAACTTTAAAACTTCATGCAAGTGTATTGAGTTTTAAAGCTTTAATGAAAGAAGGGCATAGCCGGATAAAAGAGTTTAGGACCGAGCTAAATAGGAGACGGGAAGAAGTTCTACCATCTGATCTATCATCATTGATTTATACTTCAGGTACAACAGGTGTACCAAAAGGAGTGATGCTTACCCATTCTAATCTGGTTAACAATGTAAGAGTAGCTTTAGATCAGATCCTTATTGATGAGCATGAAACTTTTCTTTCATTTTTACCATTGTCTCATGTATTTGAGCGTACTGCAACTTATCATGTTTGTTGTGCGAGGGGCTGTAAAATTGCTTTTGCACAAAGCCTAGAGCTTTTGGCCAAGAATATGGCAGAAATTAAGCCTACGGTCATGATGTGTGTACCTCGATTATTAGAGCGTATTCACGATAAGGCTTTGAAAAATGGCACGTCTAAAGGTGGTATAAAAGCTAAACTATTTTTATGGGCAATTGAAATTGGTCAACAGTGTAGAGAAATATACGAATCTGGCCAATCGTTGAACATCATCTTGAGGTTAAAGCATTGGGTCGCTGAGAAATTGGTGTTTAGTAAAATAAAAGATAAAACCGGTGGACGATTGAAATTTATGATCTCCGGGGGAGCGGCGCTTCCTAAAAATGTGGGTGAGTTCTTTGGTAATTTAGGTATCAAAGTCTTGGAAGGGTTTGGATTAACAGAGACATCTCCAGTTATTGCCGTGACAGAATTTCATCGACAGGTGTATGGCACGGTTGGTCGTATTTTGCCGGGCATTGAAATTGGCATTCAAGATGTGGATACGAAGGAAATGATTACTATTCAAACACATGACAGCTTTGTTGAAAATTTTCAATCTGCTGAAGGTGAACTTTTAGTCCGAGGGCATTGTGTAATGAAGGGATATTGGGGCAAACCAGAGGAAACCCAACAAGTAATTGATGAAGAAGGTTGGTTTCATACGGGTGACATCGGAAGATTTTATAAAGGAAATCTTCAGATTACAGATCGTATGAAAAACATGTTGGTTAATGCGTATGGCAAAAATATTTATCCAACTCCAGTTGAGAATACCTATTTGAAAAGTCAGAAAATAGAGCAACTTTTTTTAATTGGTGATAAGCGCGAATATATTAGTGCGATTATTGTACCATCGAAAGAAGATTTACAGGAAACATTTGGATTGGATGAAGAATTTTTTCAACAACCAGAAACCTTTATAGATGATAAAAGAATTATTGACTGGCTGAATATGGATGTGCGGAAATTATCATCAGAACTTGCAAAATTTGAACGTATCAAGAATTTCATCGTCAAACGCAATCCTTTTAGTATTGAAGATGGTGAAATAACCCCTACATTAAAAGCCAAACGGAAAGTAATTGAGAAAAAATATGCTAAAGCTATCAATGAAATGTATTTGGAGGGAGTAGAAGTAGACTAGATTTTATGTAATAAAATTATTCGAAAGCATCCCTTAAAACGGATGCTTTTTTTATTGGATTATGGTAAATATGCAAGCTTGAAACTCTTTTTTTTGAGGAGTTCAGATGAAGCATTCAAAAGCAAATGCACATATTTTTCTTTCTATTTGGCACACTGTCTGTCAAACTCTACACCTAAAAACTTATTTTTACGCAAATTAATACACATGAGTATCGGATTATCAGAACAAGAGATTTTACGTCGTGAGGCGATGGTAGAACTTCGTAAACTAGGTATAAACCCTTATCCAGCAGAAGCATTTGATGTTAATGTTACCGCATGCGATATCAAAGAGAATTATCAAAGAGATAAAACATCTTATAAAAATATCAGCTTTGCTGGGCGGATTATGAGTCGCCGAATTATGGGAAATGCGTCTTTTGCTGAAATGCAAGACTCAACTGGTCGTATTCAGATATATATTAATCGGGATGATATATGTCCAGGTCAGGATAAAACACTTTACAATATCGTTTTCAAAAAATTATTAGATATAGGTGATATTATTGGTGTTCAGGGTTATGTCTTTACCACAAAGACTGGTGAGATATCGATTCATGTCAGTAAACTGACTGTTCTTTCAAAATCGCTGAAGCCTCTTCCAATTGTAAAGCGAGATGATGATGGTCATGTTTATGATGGATTTACTGATCCTGAGATGCGACACCGTCAACGTTATGTTGATTTAACAGTTAATCCCGGCTTTAAACAAATTTTTATCAATCGGTCTAAAGTGATTAATACGATGCGTGGCTATTTTGATAGCCAAGGATGGATGGAAGTAGAAACACCCATACTTCAACCTATTCATGGTGGTGCAGCAGCGCGTCCTTTTAAAACACATCATAATACGCTGGATATGCCTCTGTTTTTGAGGATAGCAAATGAATTATATTTAAAACGCTTGATTGTTGCTGGGTTTGATGGAGTTTATGAGTTTGGTAAAATGTTTCGCAATGAGGGCATGGACAGAACTCATAATCCTGAATTTACATCCATGGAGATTTACGTAGCTTACAAAGATTATATCTGGATGATGAGCATGGTTGAAGAGTGTTTAGAAAAAATTGCAATTGTTATCCATGGTCAATCAACAGTGCATGTGAGTGGGCATGAGATCGATTTCTCGGGGCCATATGAGAAGTTATCCATGTACGAGTCGATAAACAAATACACGGGAATTGATGTTTCTGATATGAATGAAGAAGCTTTACGTCAGACTTGCAAAAATCTAGGTATTGATGTTGATGAAACTATGGGAAGAGGAAAGTTGATTGATGAATTGTTTAGTGAAAAGGTTGAATCTCATCTTATTCAGCCAACATATATTACAGACTATCCTATTGAGATGACACCTCTTGCTAAAAAGCATAGAAATAAAGAAGGCTTAGTAGAACGTTTTGAGCTTTTTGTGATGGGTAAAGAAATTGCCAATGCATACTCAGAGCTAAATGATCCTGTTGATCAGCGTCAGCGATTTGAAGAACAAATTTTGCTAGCAAATCGTGGTGATGAAGAAGCAATGGCTATGGACGACGATTTTTTGCGTGCTTTGGAATATGGAATGCCACCAACTTCTGGTTTAGGTATTGGAATCGACCGCTTGGTGATGTTAATGACTAATCAGAGTACCATACAAGAAGTGCTTTTCTTTCCACAGATGCGCCCTGAAAAAAAAGTTAAAGTTTCTACTTTAGAGGATTTCATGGCTATTGGTATTCCATCAGAGTGGGTGCCAGTGATTAATAAAATGGGCTTTCATACAGTGAAGGATTTGAAAGCAGCCAACCCAAATAAAGTATTTAATGATTTAGGTGGTATGCGAAAAAAAATGAAATTGGAGATTATCATGCCACAAAAAGAACAGGTAATGAATTGGTTTAATTAAAATAGAAAGGCTCCCTCTTCTTTTGTAGAGGGAGCCTTTCTATACACACTTTGCGTATAAAGAAATTAATAGGTTTTTGCGCAGCCTAAATCAATTAATTTCTCTTTCTATGACATAGTCTTTTATCGATAGCTCCTCGTTTGTTGAATGGATCGATCTAACTGTCCCAACTGATTTTTCATCATCTTAATTTGGTCAGCTAGTAACTTGTTTTTATCCGCCTTTTTAGCTTCATCTAAATACATAACTGCTTCTCTTTTATTACGCTTAGCCATGGCAATACCCGCTAAGCTTAATTTGGCTAGGGCAATATTATGATCCATTGTCATTCCTAGTGAAAGTGCTTTTTTAAAGTATTTTTCTGACTTGAGAGGGGCTTTTCGTGATTCTATCATACCAATTAGAAGATGATAGTATCCATGTTGTGCACTAATTAGCTGGTTCTCGTAATTATGAATTTTATCGAGCCATAAACTAGCTTTATCCATATTTTCTTTACGAAGAAAATATTGTGCAATAAGCATGTTTTCATTAAAGAAAAATGTTACGGCAACAAGGAGCATTAAAAAAAGTATCAGGATTCCCCATCCCCAGTGGCCAAAAATAAATAATGCAATGGACCCACATAGCAGGACAGAAGCAAAAAATAATCTTATATAATTAGGCATAATCTCTCTATTGTTATGTTAAATTTGTGCGCAAATATCCGGTTAATTAGATAGTTAACCAATAAAAAAATATAAAAAATGAGTATTCAGCTAGAGCAGAGTTGGAAAGAAGTGCTGGTCGATGAGTTTGAGAAAGATTACATGAAAAACTTACGAGCCTATCTGCAGAATGAACAGAGGGAGAAGCGTACTATTTTCCCGCCTAACCGATTTGTCTTTAATGCTTTTAATCATACCCCGTTTCATGCAGTTAAAGTGGTTATTTTAGGCCAAGATCCTTATCATGGGCAAGGACAAGCACATGGGCTTTCTTTTTCTGTTCAAAAAGGTGTTACTATTCCCCCCTCACTGAAAAATATATTTAAAGAATTGAGTAATGATGTTCCGGGGTTTCGTATTCCTTTGTATGGTGATTTAACTCAATGGGCAGATCAAGGAGTTTTATTATTAAATGCAACACTAACAGTAGAAGCTCATAAACCCGGATCTCATCAAAAAAAAGGGTGGGAAATGTTTACTGATAAAGCGATTACTGAGTTATCTGAACGTAGAACAGGAATTGTATTTTTACTATGGGGCAAGTTTGCTCAAGACAAGGCAGCATTGATTGATAAAAGCAAGCACTATATATTAAAAGCCGCACACCCATCCCCATACTCTGCAGCTAATGGATTTTTTGGTTCTCATCATTTCTCAAAAACAAATCAAATATTGCGGGATCACAATCTTAAACCAATTAACTGGCAGTTGGATTAATATGCCAAAGGAACAGCAGGTTCTTTTTTGCTAGTAGATAATATGATCATAGTTTGAAGATTTTTTACAACACTAATCTTGCTTATTTTATCTAGAATTAAGCGTTCATAAGACTTAATATCTTTGACATATACTTTCAGTAAAAAATCACATTGTCCAGTGACGTAGTGACACTCTGTTACCTCTCTTATTTGTTTAACTTCTTCTAGAAAAGTTTGTATAGTATTATTTTCATGGAAGTCTAACTGTATTTGGATGAATGTTTTTATACCTAGGCCTAATAATTCCTCATCTACAAGAGCATGATAGCTTTTGATATAGCCAGAGTTTTCTAGCTTCCGCACTCTTTCTAAGGTTGGGGCAGGGGATAAGCCTACTTCTGATGAAAGCTGCAGGTTCGTTATCCGCCCATTTTCTTGCAAAGTTTTTAAAATTTGAAGATCTATTTTGTCAATGTCTAATGCCATAATACGCGAAATTAGTTTTTAAAAGCCAAATATTTAAAAAAAAATGCTTTGAGGGAAATTTAACTACGCATGCTGAATTGTTTTTGTTTTTTAGAAGTTGAATGAGATTTTAAAGGAGATAGTATATCTATAAATGTATGATGATCTTTTCTGGAGATAAAAAATCATGGATTTCAGTTTTGAGAAACTGGCCTTAAAATGCTTTAGAAATAAATCATATCTCAGCATTTGCAATAATATCTATCCAAATATTATCCAAATATTTATTTAATGTACTTATTGATTTATACAACTGAATTGAATAATACAAATAATAATATTGTTTATAGATATTTATGGCAAATATTTGGATATATGTGTGAATAATTTAAATTGCAAATAATTTATTTAACTAATAGTTATTATTTGATTTACTGTTACACATTTTATAATGAGAGGAGAGCGATACCTCATCAAAATGTAGCTCATGTTTTTAACCTAAAATCACCTTATTATGAAAGTTAAAGCTCTATTAAAAAAAACAATGAAACAACACTTAGTGGCTTCGGCTGGCTGCTGCTGCTGTAGCTGCTGCTGCTGCATTGCTATCAATAATAATAGTCCTGGTGCAGTAGGAGGATCTGGTGCAACTCCAAATCCCAAACCATAATAGCTATTTTTATCAAACAGGACATATGCTTGGTAGAATAAGAGTTGTTCTGTTTGATAAAAACTATAGATTGTTGTTTTCTACCAGGCGATTTTTCTGAAATGTAGAAGTGCGTACATTCATCAGTCTTTTTAAATAGTACAAGCTCTTTTACACTCCTCATCTTTTTTTCCTATAAAGATTCTATAATAGTTTCATGGGTAGTGTGTCTAAATAGTGGATAGTGTTAAATTTCTGTGCTGCATAACAAATTTTATTACAACCCAATGATTCAAAACTTTCTTAGAGAAGGCAGTTGTTCTTCGAGTAAGCCTTTTGCAAGCACCTCTTAAATAGGTATTTGCCCCTTCAATTGCTTTAGTAAATTCTTTTCCAACTTTATGTTTTTCAGAGGGGAAAATGGCTTTAAAAGCTTCCCAATGATCGGTGCACCAGTAGTCGATTTTGATATCCTTTAGCCGATTGTATAACTCTAAAACAGTTTTCTTACTTCGTTTCCACATCGTTACAGTTAATATTTCTTTGGTTAGGGCACACTAAGCATATAAAATCCAAACCTTTTTCTGCTTAGTTTGAACAAAGCTGTATAGTTCATCTGCTTGAACCTGACCGGAATACTCACATCTTGGTATCAGATTAATAGAAGAATAAGAAGCTATTGATTTTGAAACGCAATTTCTACTGATAGATAAAACATGGGATATGTCTCGAGTGCCGGAACCTCGAACGAGCATTTTGCTAGCTAAACCTTTGATCTCAGGATTGGCACCCCGATAAAAATAGCTCTCTTGGTACGTCTTCATGCACTTTTTACACTTGTAGATCTG
>CALLKE010000211.1 GCA_938008555.1 uncultured Pedobacter sp. | reverse complement strand
TTATAATTTGCTGCAACCACAACACCATCGATAGAAGCGCAAATATCTTCAACAACTTTATCATCAGCTAACATCATTTTACTAATTCCAGAAATACCACTTAAAGGGCTTCTTAAATCATGTGCAACCACATTTAAAATTCGATCCCGCTCTTCTTTATTTTTAGTTAATTCAGCATATGCTGTTTCAAGCTTATATTGATTCTTAAAATAAATTTCTTTGAAATAATAAAGACAAATTGAAAAGAATGAAAGTGGAAATAGTAATTTAACCGTTTTCTCAATAATGTTAATAACACTCATGGTGTTCAACGGCAGTTCTTCAAGTCTAATGACAACAAAACTGAGTGATACAAAAAGAACAAATAAAATATACTGCCAATTTTTTTCACAAAGAACCACTGCAGCAACAATCATGATCAAAAATCGATACTCATTCCCGTTCTTATAAACATAAGCAGTATATGACGCAATAACTGCACCCATAAACAATAATAAAGGCCTATAATCTAAATACTTTTGCGAATAAGCTATATAATAACCAATGATAAAAATTAAAAGATGTGCAACGTTAAAACAAGCAAGTATGTATTCCCCAATATAAAAGTTAATGCACATTACCAAAAAGGCAAAAGGAGTAGCCAACAGAAGGAACAGGTTGAACATATAGTTCTTATACGCTACTCTAAATGGAGTATCGTCCTGGTTACCTAATGAGAGAATTTGAAATAATATATTGGATTTCGGTTTAGTCATAAAACCATCGGCAAGTTAAGCCATTCAGATTAATCAAAGTTTAATACAGCCTATTAAATTAGTGCGTGATAGGAGAAAAAGGATTTGTTATAGGGGCAAAAAAAAAGAGGCTGTCTCAAAAGGGGCAGTCTCTTTTTTTATGAAAAAAAGTTTTTAGGGGTGGATTATACACAAAGTGGGTGTATAAAAACAGTGGGTTGGATATACAATAAATGGGTTGTTTTCTGTGTCTTTATGTTATGGCAAAGCGACAAGACCTTAAAGTTATTTTTAAGCAAAACGACCAGAACCAACTATTTCTATTACCACCTAATTTGGATGAACTTGTTAGTAAAGACCATCCTGTTCGGATAGTAAGTGCTGTTTTAGATAAAGTAGATATTGGTTCATTAATTGCAGGATATAAGCCTGGAGGAACTAGTAGTTATCATCCACGGATGTTACTCAAGTCATTGGTGTATGCTTATATCAACAACATTTATAGTAGTCGTAAGATAGAAGAGGCTGTAAGTAGTAATATTTATTTTATGTGGTTGGCGGGCATGGCCAAGCCAGATCATAATACCATTAACCGTTTTAGAGGTAAGCGATTAGAGAAAACCCTTCAACCTATATTTACACAGGTTGTGACATTATTGTGTGAAGAAGGCTTACTGAACATTAAAGATTTATATACCGATGGCACTAAGATAGAAGCTAATGCTAACCGATACACTTTTGTATGGGGCAAGGCTATTAAAACCAGCAAAGAGAAAATCAAACAACAGCTAAATGATTTGTGGCAGTATGCAAAAAGTGTAGCAGCAGCGGAGATGGATGATACAGACCCTACAAGTTTTGAGAAAATTGATGCAGAGAAAGTGGCCGCTACTATAGAAAAAATCAATGAGGCATTAAAGGATAAGGATATCGATAAGCAGGTTAAGCAAAAACTGAACTACGCCCAAAAACACTGGCCAGAGGCATTAGATAAATATGAAGCACACGAAAAAATATTAGGAGAAGCAAGAAATAGTTTTAGTAAAACAGATACCGATGCCACCTTTATGCGCATGAAGGAAGACCATATGCTTAATGGTCAGTTGAAGCCCGCCTACAATGTACAAATCTCCACCAATACACAATACATTGCTTCTTACTCTGTTCATCAAAATACTACTGATACCAACACGCTTATCTCACACTTAGAACAACACAAAAAACAGTTTGATTCTTTACCAGACAATAGCATTGCAGATGCAGGATATGGAAGTGAAGAAAATTATCAGTGGCTAGAAGATAATAACGTAACAGCTTATGTAAAACACAACCAGTTTGATCGCCAGCAAAATAAAACTATCCACGACAAGTACCCCTTTGCACCAGATAAGCTCCACTATAATCCTACAGAAGATTATTACGTATGCCCCATGGGACAACATATGCACTCAATAGGACAGTTTACAAAAACAACAACAACAGGCTATCAACAAACCATTAAAAAATATCAGGCAAAAAACTGCGAGGGCTGCCCACTAAGAGCTGGTTGTTATAAAGCCAAAGGCAATCGAATCATAGACATTAATATAAACCTTGGCAGGCTCAAAGATCAAGCAGAACAAAGATTGCTAAGTGAAGAAGGGATCATCAAACGAAAACAAAGATGCTTTGATGTAGAACCTGTGTTTGCAAACATCAAACACAACCATTATTTTAAACGCTTCATGCTCCGTGGTATCGAAAAAGTAACCATCGAAACAGGATTACTTGCATTAGCACATAACTTAAGAAAGAAAGCAGCCTAAAAAGGCTGTTTTAACCTATTTTTTTAAAATGAACCCGGTCACAACGGATCCTACAAATTAAATCCAAAAAATAGTAACTTCAAATCTCACAAATAAAAAAACCGCCTCAATTTGTTTTGAGACGGCCTCTTTTATTTTGCCTACTTTTAAAGTATGAGAACTTTATTATTATTCATTTTTTTCATTGGCTCAAGAAACTTGTATGCGCAATTTAGCGCAAGGTTTGTGGTGACGAATATTGCAACCCGAAGTAATGAAGACATCTATTTAACAGGTACTTTCAACAATTGGAAGCCACAAGATCCCCAGTATAAATTGAAACCATTTAGTGGGGGAAGAAAAAGCATTGTGTTGATTAATCTTGCAGCAGGAACTTATGCCTTCAAGTTTTCAAGAGGAGAAAATAAATTGGAGTCTACAGCAGATGGAAGAGATATTCCAGACAGAATAGTTGAAGTAAATGGAGACATCAGTAATGAATATACGATTGCTGGGTTTAAAGATGATTATCCAGAAAAACCTAAACAATATACTGCAAGTCCACAGGTACGTATTATGGATACTGCTTTTGCATTTCCACAATTGAATAAAAAAAGAAGAATATGGGTTTATCTGCCTAAAAATTACCAAACAACAGGGAAGAATTATCCGGTTTTGTATATGCACGATGGCCAAAATT
>CALLKE010000210.1 GCA_938008555.1 uncultured Pedobacter sp. | reverse complement strand
TTTCGATCATATTTTATCCAAATATTACCTATCATACATTTAGATACACTACCCACAAAGTTCGTCATCACTGTTTCTTACCCCATCATACATTTAAAAACACAACCACCAAAGTTTATAAAATCTAAAAAGGTAGTTAATCCTACTTTTTTAGATTTCATCATGTTCGCTGGCGAACAGCCTCATATAAAATAATACCAGCTGAAACAGACACATTGAGTGACTCTATTTCTCCGAGTATCGGTATTTTGGCCAAATGGTCAGCAATACGAATCAATTCTGGCGATATGCCATCTTCCTCAGAGCCCATAATAATAGCCGATGGGCTAGTATAATCAGGTTTATAGAGATGATCTGTTGTTTTTTCTGTACAAGCAATCAGTTGCAAACCAGACTCCTGCAAAAATTTAGCCGTTTTCAATAAACTCTCATTCCTACAAATGGGTATTTTAAATAAGGCTCCTGCAGACGTTTTAATGGCATCTGGATTAATTTGAGCTGAGCCTTTTGAGGGAATAATAATAGCATGAACGCCTGCACATTCGGCAGTTCGAGCAATCGCACCCAGATTACGTACGTCTGTAATTCTATCCAGCATCAAAATAAGCGGGGTTTCCCCCTTTTCATAAATTGCCGGCACAATATTTTCTATTTTCTGGTAGATAATTGGCGATATAAAGGCAACAACACCCTGATGATTTTTAGGCGTTAACCGGTTCAGTTTTTCAGTCGGAACTAATTGAAAACCAACTTTATGCTCTTCCAGCACACTTCGTAATCCCTTCAAAATAACTCCACTGAGCCCACGTTGGATATATAAGCTCTCTAGTTCTTTACCACTTTGTATCGCTTCTATCACAGCACGTATTCCAAATACCATCTGGTTAGACTCTCCACTTTTGTGCCTAAATGAATTTGTTCTCATTCAATCATCTATTATTTTAAAAGGAGACTAAAGTACTTATAATTCTGATCTAACATGCCAAACCTAAATCAATCAAACTCCAAAATGATTAAACACGCTCCAATCTCTCTAATGCTTGCTTGAGTTAGATGAACACCTCTTTAAACAAAAAATTCCCATCCGAGACCAGCTCTCACCTATTTAAAAACACGCTCAATTTAAGATCTAGCCCATCATTATCCACATGACTATAAGTTATAAACATGTTGTCTATACGACTTACTCTTAGCTATTCGTACAGAATCAACAACTTATTAACATGTGCCTGTTGACAAACACATTGGTTATGAACTGACTATCAAGCAGTCTATTTTTTCGATATTTTCAGTGTGAAGAATTAAAAAAAATGCAGCTCATTTTTTATATATTTTTGCTGGCATGAGTACGGATGATAACCACAATTTGAGCAAAAAAACTACCCCAAGAATAGAAAAACGTAGCAAATTTACCACTAGAGTACCCAGTGGCTTAGGGAAATTACCACCACAAGCTATTGATCTAGAGGAGGCTGTACTTGGTGCGCTCATGCTTGAAAAAGATGCGCTCTCGGCCGTGATTGATATCCTAAAGCCAGATATTTTTTATGTGGATGCACATCAAAAAATATTTCAAGCAATTCAGGTTTTGTTTCAAAAATCTTCCCCGGTTGATATTTTAACCGTTATTGCTCAACTACGTCAGCAAGGCGATCTAGAAACGATTGGTGGGGCTTATTACATTACCGAATTAACTAATCGGGTAGCATCAGCAGCAAATATTGAATACCACGCACGTATTATCTCACAAAAATTCATTCAACGTGAGCTCATTCGCATTTCTACAGAAATTAGTAATAGTGCTTATGAGGATACAACGGATATTTTTGATCTACTTGATCACGCCGAAAAAAACCTATTTGACATCGCCCAAAATAACTTACGTCGTGATTCCCGAAAAATGGATGACATCATCCGGGAATCGCTCGATAATTTGGAAAAAATAAAAGACCGAGTAGATGGGCTGACAGGGGTTGCCTCTGGATTTACAGCGCTAGACCGGGTAACATCAGGTTGGCAGCCTTCTGATTTAGTAATCATTGCTGCACGTCCAGCAATGGGGAAGACTGCCTTCGTCCTGAGTTGCGCACGTAATGCTGCTGTGCAGTTCAATAAGCCGGTAGTTGTTTTTTCTCTTGAGATGTCATCCGTGCAGCTAGTCAACCGCTTGATATCTGGTGAAACAGAAATAGAGCAAGAAAAAATACGAAAAGGGCATCTAGCTGAATGGGAATGGCAACAGCTTCATTCTAAAATTGGCAAACTAACAGAAGCTCCTTTATTCATAGACGATACTCCTGCGCTCAATATTTTTGAGTTCCGAGCAAAATGCCGCCGTCTTAAAGCGCAGTATGACATCCAGATGATTATCATCGATTATCTGCAGCTCATGCACGGAAAAGGTGATGGCAAAAACACCAATCGAGAGCAAGAGATTGGTAGTATTTCAAGAGCCTTAAAATCTGTTGCGAAAGAACTTAATGTACCAGTTATTGCCCTATCTCAATTAAGCCGTGCCGTTGAAAATCGCCCTGGAGCTAGCAAGCGACCCATGTTATCCGATTTACGTGAATCAGGATCTATTGAACAGGATGCCGATATGGTATTATTCTTATATCGCCCAGAATACTATGGATTAACTGAAGACGAAGAAGGCCGATCAACTGTAGGTATTGGCGAGGTGATTATTGCCAAACACCGAAACGGCGAAACAGGAACAGTACCGCTGAAGTTTGTTGGGAAATTTGTAAAATTCACAGATTTAGATGAAGATTTTTCAAGTCCATCATCTAAAAACACAAACCCCTTTGCAGGCATATCTCCATCCCAAGATTTTGATAGAAAGAGCAACTTCATCATCCGTCCCTCAAAAATGGATGATATCGATGAAGATCCTCCATTTTAACATGAAAACAGATAAAAGGCATACTGAAAGCTAGTATATCTTCTTGTTTATGTTTTCTCAAAAATACGCATCATATATTGTGGCTATTTTTCTTATTTACTCTCTTTTGTATGACTAGTACGCTAGATAAGTGATGCCAAAAGAACCACGAACTCAAAAGCAACTAGATTAAAGAATAAACCCCATTAAAATTCCTATCAAAATCAAAATAGGGGTTTTAATGGGTGTTAGTGTCAATGCTAAAAAAGTAGTTATCACTATTCCAACAGATAAAATATTGAAATCAAGCGGCTGTAGCAGAAAAAGAAAAGCTGCCCCCATAAAACCTACTGAGACTGCGTTTATACCCGATAAAGAGTTCTTGATTCGCGTAATTTTTTTCAGATCATTCCAAAAAGGGACAATAAAGAGAATTAGGATCAGGCCAGGTAAGTTAATTCCCAGAACAGCGACTAAACTACCTAATATCTGGCCCAAGATACCCCAGCCAGCATTCTTCATCGTCATACTCCCCAAAAAAGATGTGAACGAAAAAGTGGGTCCAGGTAAAGCTTGTTGTAAAGCAAATCCCGATAAAAATTCCTGGGAGCTGAGATAGTGCTTCATCTCTACAAATTCTGTGAACATAAAAGGGATAAGCACCTGTCCACCACCAAAAATCAAAATACCATTTCTATAAAAATTTTCGAACAGACGAATGGGTAAACTAAATGGAGACGAACGACTTATCAATGCTCCCAATATTGCAAAAACGAGTAGAATACCAATGAAGTAAACAATCTTCTTAGGATTAATGTTAGAGAATAATTTAAACCTTAGTTGGCTTTCTTTTAAAGGAGTTTCAATAGATGATGAGATTACGCCTCCCAACAAAATTAAGATTGGGAATACATATGCATTTCTTAAAATAAGACTCGTAATCAATGAAGCAATAGCCAAGCATATTGCTGTTTGGGTTTTTAAAATCGCTTTCCCAAAAATGTACGTGGCAAATGCAACAATACCGATTGCCATTGGTTGAATAAACTTCATCACATGCTCAAACTCACCCTTATGATCAAGGAATGAGTAGCTTATTGCAATGAATCCCATAATCATTGCCGAAGGGAAAATCCAAATTAAAAATGTAATAATGGAGATAGGCAAGCCTCCTACTTTATATGCAATACCCACCAGTGTTTGAGTAGATGAGGGGCCCGGTAATATTTGAGTTAAAGCATTAAGCTCAAATAACTCTGCTTCTGTAACATATTTACGCTTTTTCACAAAATCACGAAGCATCATACCAACATGAACCTGGGCTCCCCCAAAAGCGGTGAAAGTAAACCAGGTCACATCACGTAAAAACAGGAGTCGATTCTTTTTCAAACGACTTATTTTAGTCGCCCTCATCATCTAAGCCAATAATAGCGTTATAAACACCTTGTAATTCTGACAAAGCATGGAAGTCTTTTTTATTTTTAGAAATCTGAATTCCGTCATAATATGTTTTTATTGCATCTTCTTTACGACCTAATAACTCATAGAGCTTACCTAAATGATAATAAGTACCCACATAATTTTGATGATTATTAATCAAACGCTCATAATAAAATAATGCCATTTCTAGTTTATTGTTTCGAAGATATTCTGTTGCCAAAGCATACTGTAAAAATGGATCATTTGGCTCCTGTTCAAAGAATTTCAACAGCTGTTCTAGCCTATTATCGTTTTGCATGATGATCTATCCTAATTCGTCTACAATTTTTTAACTATTTTTGTGAAAAAAATAAAACTATATGAAATCATCATGAATTAACACTTCACAAATCAAGTTAAACATGATCTTTTCTAAGTAGTTCTACTGAAATCAAAAACGCAATCAATGCTTCTCAAATACCTTCTAAAAAGCACTTAAAATCCCAGGGAACTAAGTGAATTATTCTCTTCAAAAACATCTATTATATAAAAGACAAAAATAATCAGTATGAAAATTCTAGTTTGTATAAGTAACGTTCCAGATACCACCACAAAAATAGCTTTTACTAACGATAATACCCAGTTCAGCACTGCCGGAGTTCAATTTGTCCTTAACCCTTATGATGAGATTGCTTTATCACGTGCAATCGAATTATGCGAAGGAGGAAAAGGAACAGTAACTGTCCTTCATGTTGGGGAAGCAAGTAGTGAACCTACTATACGCAAAGCACTTGCCATTGGAGCTGATGACGCCATACGCGTCAATGCAATACCTCGAGATGCTTACTTTGTGGCCCATCAAATCGCCACCTATGCAAAAGGAAAAGGCTTTGATCTCATATTAACCGGTAGAGAATCTATTGATTATAACGGCTCACAAGTAGCAGCTATGGTTGGAGAATTTTTAGATATTCCGTCCATTTCTATCATTAAGAAACTCGATTTTGATGGTACAACAGCAGCCGTTCAACGCGAAATAGAAGGAGGGAAAGAAGTACTAAACACACCTACTCCTCTAGTGGCGAGCTGTGCAGAAGGTGTAGCTGAGCCTAAAATACCAAACATGCGCGGTATCATGTCTGCAAGGACAAAACCACTACAAGTTATTGACCCCGTTGAACTTCCACAGCTTCTAACATTTAAAAAATTCACCACTCCAGCTCCTCGAGGCACCGTAGAAATGGTACCTGCAGAGGATATTACCAAGCTAGTCAATCTATTACACACCGAAGCAAAAGTCATTTAAGTACACTCAATCAATTGAAAAATATGTCAGTTTTAGTATATGTAGAAAATGTTGGGGGGAAGTTTAAGAAATCCACTTTCGAAGTAGTCTCTTATTCAAAGGCGATCGCAGATAAGTTAAATACCGAATTAGTTGCCATTTCTATCGGTGATGTAGCTCAAGAAGACCTCAGTAGTTTAGGCAAATATGGAGCCACAAAAGTACTTCATATTACGAGTGAGAAATTAAAATCTTTTATTAATCAAGCATACGCATCTGTGATAGCTGAAGCTGCTAAAAGTGTTCATGCTACCGCTATTGTTTTAGCAAATTCTTTTTCAGGAAAAGGTTTAGCTCCTCGTATCGCAGTTAAATTAGAAGCTGGTTTAGCAGATGGAGCTGTTGAACTCCCTAACATAGAGAATGGCTTATTTAGCATTAAAAAAACCGCTTTTTCAGGCAAAGCATTTGCTCTTGTTGAAATTAGTTCTGCAATAAAGGTCATTACTTTGAACCCCAACTCATACCCAATCAAAGAATCTGGTACATCAGCAACTGTTGAAAAGTTTGATACTGAAAATAAAGAGACTGACTTCAGAACAATCATAAAAGAGATTGTAAGAGCAACAGACAAGATCTCGTTACCAGAAGCAGAACGTGTAGTTTCGGCGGGCCGAGGGTTAAAAGGTCCTGAGAACTGGGGAATGATTGAAGAACTAGCGAACGTGTTAGGTGCTGCAACTGCTTGCTCAAAACCAGTTTCAGATGCAGGATGGCGCCCTCACGAAGAACACGTTGGACAAACAGGTATTGCAATTAGCCCAAATTTGTATATTGCCGTGGGTATTTCTGGAGCTATACAACACTTAGCTGGAGTCAGTTCATCCAAAACCATCGTCGTAATTAATAAAGATCCGGAAGCCCCTTTTTTTAAGGTTGCAGACTATGGTATCGTAGGCGATGCGTTTGAAGTAGTACCTAAATTAACAGAAGCCCTCAAAGCATACAAAGCTGGCCATTAATTAAAAAATGATTAACCGAAAATACCACATGCCATCATAAAAGCTATTTATAAATCAAGGAATTGCTCTCGATACGGGAATCATTATCAATGTCTTTAATCAATAAAATATGAGTAGTATCATCATATGGCGAAACCACTGTAGTTTAAAGCTAGAGTGATTCTTAAAAGATAAAATAGTAAATGACAAGATGATCTAGAGCAACTGCTTCATCACAAAATAAAAACCAAAAAAATTAGCAAGATGACTCTTTATCGCCATTTAAACGAAAACCCATCACGGAAAAACAAATTCAGACCCGTTATGTGAGCTACCTGCTCACAAACTCTAAGTGAATAAAATGCGATTTCTTGAAAATCTAAAGAAAACGAACGATAGTGAAAACTTTAGCATAGCGACTCTTAAGTGCCATAAGTACATAAAGGACACGAAAAATTCAGCTCATGATCGCTCCATGGCCGATAAAAACAGTTAAACACATGAAAAAAATCAATTTAAATATTGTTGGACTATCCTACAGCCAGACGCAGTCTGGTGCATATGCCTTAGTCTTGGGGGAGGTAAATGGCTATCGACGTTTACCAATTATTATAGGGGGCTTCGAGGCGCAAGCTATTGCAATAGAAATTGAGAAAGTGACACCAAATCGCCCATTAACACACGATCTATTTAAATCTTTTGCTCAATCATATCATATTTCCATTCAAGAGGTCATTATCTACAATCTCATTGATGGTATCTTCTATGCGAAACTTGTATGCATTGATAATAACAATAAGACTGTTGAAATTGACGCGCGTACATCTGATGCTATTGCACTTGCTGTACGATTTGAGTGCCCAATCTGCATCTATGAGTTTATTCTTGCCACTGCGGGTATCGTGATTGAAGGAGCAGATTTTGTTCTTTTAGAGGATATAGAAGCACCTGTAGAAGAAGCAATAAGTACAACATCTTTGAGCTATTACTCATCCTTACCGGATGAAGAGTTAAAAACTAAGCTACAAGAAGCTATACGAGATGAGGCCTATGAAAAGGCTGCTAATATTAGAGACATCCTATCTAGAAGAAAATCTGCTTAATAAGTACTCATATTTTAATAATCTCAATCTTATTTCTAAGTTTGAGCCCAATTAGAAACATAACTCTTTATATGGAACGGTTTACTGGCCTAATTGGCATCATTCTCATTTTCGTCATTGCATTTTTAATGTCTAACAATCGAAAAGCTATTAACTACAAATTAGTTTTTTCAGGATTAGCACTCCAAATTGCACTTGCTCTATTTATTCTAAAAGTTCCAATAGGAAAGGACATGTTTGCTGTATTAGGAACTGCTGTAACTAAACTATTAGCCTTTTCATCAGCTGGAGCCAATTTTGTATTTGGGGCTTTGGTAAACCAAGAACTTCTGGAAAAAACATTTGGATTAGGGAATGGCTTTATTTTCTTTTTTCAACTTGTTCCTACCATCATTTTTGTTGCTGCACTAGTGAGCATTTTTTACTACCTAGGCATTATGCAGCGTGTAGTTAAACTTTTCGCTCTCATATTTTACAAGCTAATAGGCGCCTCTGGCTCAGAAGCTGTATCCAATGTAGCAAGTGCTTTTGTAGGGCAAATTGAAGCACAAATTATGATTAAGCCTTATTTAAAAGGAATGACCATGTCAGAACTTTTAGCTTCAATGTCTGGTAGCTTAGCCTGTATAGCAGGGAGCGTGATGGCTGTATACATTGCTTTAGGTGTTCCGGCAGAATATTTAATAGCTGCAAGTTTAATGGCCGCTCCAGGAGCTTTAGTGATATCTAAAATTGTATGGCCCGAAACAGAAATTTCGGAAACAAAAGGAACTGTTTCATTAGAAGTCAAAAAAACCAGCGCTAATTTGGTAGATGCAATTGCACACGGTGCTAGCGATGGTTTGAAAATTGGTTTAAATGTTATTGCAATGCTGATTGGCTTTGTTGCCATCATTGCCTTGTTAGATTATGTACTAGGTAAAATTGGCTTAGGTTTAGGAAACTTGGGTTTGTCTTTGGCATTTATCGGGATTGATATCAACACCTTAAGCTTAAATCAAATATTAGGTGCGCTCTTTTCTGTTTTTGCGTGGGCAATGGGTGTTCCTTTAAAAGATGTGCACACTGCAGGGTCGCTAATGGGGACCAAAATGGTCATCAATGAGTTTGTTGCCTACTTAGATTTAGTAAAACTTAAAGCCTCAATTGATCCCAAAACATTAATCATAACCAGTTTTGCACTTTGTGGATTTGCTAATTTTAGCTCTGTTGCGATGCTTGTTGGAGGTGTTGGTGAGCTAGCTCCAACACGACGTACGGATTTAGCAAAATTAGGAATGAAAGCTTTAGTATGTGGCACGCTGGCTTCTTATTTATCAGCAACCATTGCTGGTATCTTAATATAAAACAGTTGAATTGTACGATTCTAAAAAGCGCTCTTCAACAAAGAGCGCTTTTTATTTGACCATAATTCCAATAAATTACACCAAAACAAAAAATGTTGAGAGTAGCAATCAATGGCTTTGGACGAATTGGACGAATCACCTTAAGAACCTTACTACAAAGGCCCAATGTCGAAATTATTGCGATCAATGATCTAAGCGATACTGCGACATTAGCACATCTATTGAAATACGATTCCGTACATGGTGGTTTCCCTGGAGAGATTATATCCCAGGCAAATAGTCTGGTAATTAATGGAAAATCTATAAAAGTTTGTGCTGAGAATAATCCATTAAATCTTCCATGGAAGGACCTCGCAATTAATCTGGTGATTGAATCAACAGGAAAATTTACCACCAGAGAAAAAGCATCACAGCATCTACAAGCTGGTGCAAAACAAGTCATCATTTCAGCTCCATCATCCGACAAAGACATCCCTACCGTTGTGATGGGTGTGAATGATTCGAAATCGAATCTTCAGTCGGCTATCTTATCCAATGCTTCATGCACAACCAACAATGTAGCACCCATGGTCAAAATATTGGATGACAACTGGGGTATTGTGAATGGATATATTACAACTGTTCACTCCATGACTGGCGACCAAAACTTACATGACGCACCACATAAAGATTTACGCCGAGCCCGAGCAGCATCTGCCTCTATCATCCCTACAACAACGGGTGCAGCCAAAGCCATCACAGCTATTTTTCCTCATCTAGAAAATAAACTGGGAGGAGCTGGTATTCGAGTACCTGTATTAAATGGTTCTTTGACCGACTTTACCTGCATCCTCAAAAAACAGGCCTCTGTTGATGAAATAAATGCTGCTTTCAAACTAGCCTCAGAAGGATTTTTAAAAGACATTTTAGAATATACTTCAGATCCTATTGTTTCGGTTGACATTTTAGACAACTCACATTCCTGCATATTTGATTCAAAGCTGACTTCCATTGTGGGAGGACTAGTAAAAGTAGTAGGATGGTATGATAATGAATTCGGTTATTCTAGCCGCTTAGCTGATCTAACTGACAAAATAGCGAAACTCTCATCCTAGCCTTCCCTCCCTCCCGAAAAGAGAGGAGTCTAAATACACAATACAGTACTTTTTATCTATTCAATTGGTGAAATTATTGACTGAAGAGAAAACCCAACAAGCCCGACATCGATATTTTGTAGAGTTGGCTTTTAATGGATCCGCCTATCATGGCTGGCAAATCCAGAAGAATGCCATATCTGTACAAGAGATTCTCAACAAAGCACTAATCACCCTGTTAAGACAAGATGTAGAAACAGTGGGCTGTGGACGAACAGATACAGGAGTGCATGCAACACAACTTTATGTGCATTTTGATGCCAATTCAGAGATTGGGAACCGTTTTACTTCGCCTACCCCTGACGGAGATGGACATACAATTTTTGTGCACCATCTCAATGCAATATTACCGCGCGACATTGCGGTAAAACGTATAATCCCGGTAGCCCTCCATGCACATGCTCGTTTTGATGCCATTTTGCGCTCGTACGAATACCATATACATTTCCATAAAAATCCTTTTTTGAATGGCTTTTCATGGATGTTGCGAGATGAGCTCCATTTGGAATTAATGAACCAGGCTGCTAAAGTTTTATTTGAATACCAAGACTTTAGTTGTTTTAGTAAATCAAATACACAAACATTTACAAACAATTGTACCATTTCAAAAGCTGAGTGGATAAAAACTACCAATGGATTAGTTTTTCACATCACGGCCGATCGATTTCTAAGAAATATGGTTCGAGCAATTGTTGGGACACTCATTCGTATCGGTCGTAGAGAAATAAAACCTGAAGAAATACATCGGATTATTGAAAGCAAAAATAGATCCCAAGCCGGCGCATCTGTCCCAGCCTATGGTCTATATTTGACAGAAATTATTTATCCGTACATTCCAAAACAAAACCAATAAAAAGAGTTAAGTATGGCACAAGCAGCTGGAAAGGCAGTTGACATCGGTTTATTAAAACGTGTACTCAAATACACAAAGCCATATGGGAAAATCCTATTCTACTCGGTAACGTTAACGATCGCCCTTGCGGCCCTAGCTCCATTACGTCCATTATTGATACAGCATACACTCGATACTTATATTGTCGAGAATGACAGCACCGGACTACTCAATATGGTCATTCTCATGGTTGGACTACTGTTACTACAAACACTCGGACAGTATTTTCATACCTATTACTGCAATACATTAGGCCAATCTGTTATTCGAGATTTGCGGACTGACACTTTTAATCATATCACCTCATTACGTTTAAAATATTTCGATCACACACCTATTGGCCAGTTAATCACACGAACAGTTTCTGACTTGGAAACAATTGCTGCCATTTTCTCTGAGGGACTGATTGTATTAATTGGTGATCTTCTCCAGGTCTTTGTCCTGATAGGCGTTATGTTATATACCGATTGGAAGTTGACATTGATCGTTTTAGTTCCCATGCCTTTTCTAGTAATCGCTTCAATCATCTTTAAAGAAGCTATCAAAACTGCTTTTCAAGAAGTACGTACACAAGTATCCCATCTCAATACCTTTTTACAAGAGCACATTACTGGAATAAGTCTCATCCAATATTTTGCTCGCGAAAGGCAAGAAATGGACAAATTCAAGCAAATAAATGCACAACATCGCGATGCCAATATCCGCTCCAATTGGTATTATTCTATCTTTTTTCCAGTTGTGGAAATTATATCAGCCATTTCAATGGGCTTATTAGTTTGGTATGGATCAAAGCTGATTCTGTCGAACGAAACATCACCGGGAGTAATTGTTGCTTTTTTAATGTATATCAACATGCTATTTCGGCCCATACGCGAGCTAGCGGATAAATTTAATACCCTACAGATGGGAATGGTGGGTGCCGAGCGCATATTCAGCGTATTAGACACACATGAGCTCACCGAAAATCGCGGGACTCATCATCCGAGTATACTACATGGAGAGATTCTGTTTGAACACGTTTGGTTTGCTTACCATGAGCAAGATTGGGTACTAAAAGACATTTCATTCCACATCAAGCCCGGCCAAACCTTGGCACTCGTAGGTGCGACAGGTGCCGGAAAATCATCCATTATTAACATCCTAAACCGCTTTTATGACATCAATAAAGGTTCCATCCAAATCGATGGATTAGATATACGGGAATACTCCCTCGAATACCTACGTTCAAAAATCACCACTGTTTTACAGGACACATTCCTTTTTTCCGACTCAATTGCCAATAACATCACTTTAAACAATCCTCAAATCGCGCGAGAGCAACTCATTAAAACAGCAAAAGAAGTAGGCGCACATGATTTTATCGAACGCTTGCCCGGCGGATATGATTATAATGTGATGGAACGAGGTGCCACGCTCTCAATAGGTCAAGCTCAACTCATTTCCTTCATCCGAGCCTTAGTTTATGATCCTAAAATATTAGTACTTGACGAAGCCACTTCTTCCATCGACACCGAAACAGAAGAATTAATCCAAAATGTGCTCCACAAACTCATGCAAAAACGAACCTGTATTATCATCGCACATCGTTTATCAACGATCCAAAATGCCGACAAGATCATCGTCTTAGACCATGGCGAAATTAAAGAGATAGGATCCCATCAAGAGCTCCTAAAACTGAATAAGTACTATAAACGCCTTTATGATTTGCAGTTCAATTCAGAGGGAATAGCAAAATCAATCTAATTGTATCTAACTTTTTTTAGTATATAACAATTGGGCATGCCCCTTCGGGTCGGGCTATCTGTTACAAGTCCTCGCTTCGCTGTGGGCTTTTCACTTCTATCCCTCATGCAAAAACAAAAATCATGAGCCCGATGATAGGGTTATTTAGCCCATACCATTATTTTCCCTTGAAGAAGTGTACATTTATGCTTGCACGAGCATCAGGTTTACATTTCACCAAAATCACTTTCACTCAAAAAGATCAGAAAACAATGCGAAAGCTCACCATTTTAAGCACCATACTGTTACTAACAAGTACCTTACTATACGCACAAAAAAATATTTCTGAAGGAACCATTATCTATTCAGTAGCATGGCAATTACCTGATGAAATACAAGAAATGGCCAAAGATTTCCCATCGGAAATAAAAGTATACTTCAAGGGCGATTCATCCAGCACAAAAACAGAATCCTCCATGTATTCGAGCAACTCTATTTTACATCCCCCCAGTAATTTTGAGCAAATACTAATCGATGTTCCTCTAATCGGCAAAAAATATTCAGTGATTTTCACTCCCGAGGATCAGAAAAAAATGGCCGACAACATGCCTCAGTTAGAATTAAAACCAACATCAGAAACAAAAACACTGGCAGGCTATCGGGTTCATCAATATACTGGCATAGAGAAAAGGAGTGGCAGAAACTTTGATGCCTGGTTTACAAAAGACATTCAAGTTACCCCCAACGCTCTTTCTCGTTTTTATGAAAAAAGCTATGGCTTCCCTATTGAATTTACCGCCTTCTTAAATGGATTGTCTCTAAAAGCCGCTGTAAAAGAGATTAAAACCGGGTTGGTTCCCCAAGGATCATTTAGCTCTAGTAAAGACTATGAACCAATCAGCCTCGACCAATTAATACAAATGAGTGGGTCTCATTAATGATTCTCTCTACTTAATCTCACCCAAATGAATACCTCATTTTTGGGGTTGTGTTTTTAAATGTATGATGGGGTAAGGGGGGGAAAACAGTGATGACGAA
>CALLKE010000209.1 GCA_938008555.1 uncultured Pedobacter sp. | reverse complement strand
GTCTGCTTCCTTAGTTTCTTCACATCCTGCTTCTGAAATGGGAAGAGATTCACGCTCCCACCACTCACCTTGACCTCCACACGTAGGACATTTTACCTTAAAGAGCTTCATTGGCATTAACCAGAGGATAATCCTCAGGTAGAAATTCGATTAGATCGTAGTTCCTAATCTGCCTATCAAAGTCTTCATTCATTTCATAGATGAAAGCCCAATTACGATCAAACTTGTTGATCACAATATAACGTGCCTCAAGCTCGCTAGGAGCATCAATTACAACGTAGTGCCTACCCGTAATGCACTTATGCGTCGGATGAGCACAATCGTACGCATTGTACTTCATCCCGAAGGTGACTGCAAACTTCTTCCCCATCACAGAGCCGACTTCCAGTCAGTGACACGCAAGATGACACCCTCTTCTGCAAATTGTAGATGTTGGTCTACTAGCTCAGTGAAAGTCATCCGACGCGTCTGCGTCATCTTTGTCGTATACCAGTAACCGTTCATCTTCAAGGCTACGAAGGTATATGCGAATGAGCCGCTGAACTTTTGCTGCCAGCAAATAACGTCTCCATCCTTGGCCTTTTGCAGCTTCTTGAACTGCTTCTCTTGTTCGATCTCCTTTTGGAGTTCCATTTCCAAGCGCTCGACTGATCCTTGTGCCAGCCGAATGCGCTCCTCCAGATATGCCTTACGTCCGCTTCCCATTGTCTTCCCTTTCTAGTTTGATTCGATCCATACACGGCTACGGATGTCGTAGCAGTATTGCCTATTTATGTGAATATGCGTCCGCCATTGACCTTCACAGATGTCAATTTGCTCGATCTTCATTGACTTCGTCACATATCGGAAGTTACCGACTGCAAACGGATCAACATCTGCTAATTCCGATCCTCTAGCGAATTGAGTGACAATCTTGTCTCCCTTTTCCAAATGCTCTACCAGCACGCTTTCCGCAATCCTCAGAGTCTTTTGGGTCTTAGCCATCTTTCATACCTTTCTTGAAGAATTTGTCTGCCTCATTTACATTTACTACTTTTCGTCCACAATCGCATACATCTGATTGTATGTTACCTTCTCTAAGGTGGTAATAGATTAGCTGAGGCGATACTCCTCTAAGCTTACCATAATCCCTAGGAGTTAGTTTATTTGGTTGTTCTGGCATGAAACGCTCCTCGCGTCTGATTGGCCTACTTTTTTATGCGTAAGTTCCAATTGTTATCTAGTGCGGTCTTCAAGGACTCACCAGCATACAATTGACCACCTCGGCACAATGCTTTGATGTAATTGTCAATTCGAATTTGGTAATCTGACCACTCTTCAGCACCAACCTCAAGAGGGCAGTTTGGATAGGCAATGCAAATACCGCCACGAATGAAGTGGTAAAGACCTTCATTGTAGTAATTCTGCAACAAGTAAAGCTTTTCAGGCGTTGTTCTACCTTTCAATGAAACTCGGAATTCTTGCCAATCCTCATTATCGACCGCTTCTGCGATTCGTTGAGATTTGACCGTAATTCCTTTCTTCGGACTTCTGATGCTATTTGTCATTCTATCTCCTTTCTTATATCTAATTATATCTCAACCAAAATCGATCAAGCAAGAGTTCTATTTAATAATCTCTCTGTGGTCTTAGATAAGCTGGATGAGGTCTATATCGAGTCTAAGCTATCTAGACGCGAGTTAGACATGAGACTATTACTAGAGTAATCACTTTACACCTTGATTTGTCTAACTCAAATCTAAGGTGAGGTTCCATTAACAAAGACCACAGGATCACCATGAACACCGCCTTTCTAGTTCCCGCCTGGCAGCATCGATCCTTGATTGTACTTTACTAAGTTCTTCACTTCCAGCGGAATCTGCAATGAGGATACCTTTCTCTAGGTAACTCTGTTCAATCGTATCGAACAGAATAGAAGTGGGCATTGTTCCATAATTAACCCATCTAGCCATAATCAGGAAGCTCCCAGTCCTTGTTGATGCTTTGATAGATTTCCAAACACTTCTGACAAATTGGATATGCCTGAGGATTGCGATGAGGAACCCATTTATATCCACATAAAGCTTGGACTTCAGATCCATTGATTCTTGCGCTCAGAAGATAGGCAGTTGCTGTAATGCCATTTTCTAAATCTTCAGGCACGTAAACCATGTGAGATGATTTGCCTTGTTCGTTACTTGTTACGAGATCCTCTTTTGTAGGTGTCTCAGTAACAGGAAGAGTAGCCGTCGTCATTTTGTTCACCAACTTTCCAGATTTTGTCGTAAGCTAAAATTGCCAGTACTATTAGGATCTTCAGAAGGATCATTATCGGCCTCGGATTTCTCCGTCGCCTCGCGTTTCTGCCTTTAGCTGATTGTTAACTGCATCAACGATCTGTTGCTCAGCTTCAGGTGAAAGACGAGGGTATTGCTTCTTTAAGTTTTGTGCATAAGCAGTCGGGATTGAACCATCTTCGTTCACTTGGACAATCCAAACAGTTTCATACCAAGGACATAGCTGTGTTTGGCACATGATTTGAAAGAATGTAATAGTTCCCCGACCAATGACTCGCTTCTTGGATTCATTGGTAGTCATGCCAGGATTCTTACATTTGGGACATTGTGATGCTTCTTCAAAAGTGGTTTGCATGTTACTCCTCCGTACCGTAAGTTTTCTGTAGCAACTGTACTATTTCTTCGAATTGCTTCTCAAGTACACCAATTCGATTCGATAGCGCCTGAATTTGCTGCATGGTTGCTTCCTCTTTGGTTTGCTTAGGAATCTTTGAAGGTGTCGCTGACTCGAATGCTTCAAAAGTAGGCTCGTAAATCAATTCCCATTGCGAAGGAGCTGTTCCGCCACCTCGCTTCAATTGCCGAATACAACCCATATCAATAAGTGACTTACGAATGGATGTGTAATACGGAACTGACAGCGATAGATCCTTTTGAACCAGTTGAGTTAAGAACCCTTCATAAATTAAGATATCCTGTTCATCTGTGTTTAAGTAGTGTGCCTGATTAAGCATCGCTTCATAGGCAGCTACACAATGTAGAAACAATGCAGGAGGCGCATCAGAGGCTTGATTGTTCACTGAGCTCATCAATAACCTTCCTATCAATATCTTTAGTTCGCTGAATACGAATGATTACGTCTTGCATCGTTTCGTCAAACCACCAACGCCAGGTAGGCGCCAGAAAAAACGTCGTAAGTGTTGCTCTATCTTCTGTCTCTGCCTTTGCATCTTCAAGCTCTTCTACCATGTATTGGAGAATCTCATGAAGATGTGCTAATTCCTCCGTACTTAAGTTTAACATCACTCCCTTTCTGTTGTTATGGATGTTAACACTATGTGTGAAACCTATCGAATGAGTTATTTGTTGATTTGTACGTAGTCAGGAATCGAACCTGAAACACGCCGCCCAATCATTGGAACCCAACGTACCAACAATTATGTGTTGTCCATCCTACGTCCACTTACGATTTTGTTCGATTGTTCGTAAGCTAGCCGCTCACCCCTGCATCACCAGGATTCTTGCGGCGAAGGGTGTAGGTAAAGTGAAAGGTAATAAACTCTACCTACACCCAAGTTTGTTACTCGCCTGCTTCAGACTCTTCGTCAGCCTCAGCAGCCTTCTCAGCCTTCTTGGCGGCCTTCTCAGCTGCGTTCGCCTTACGCGAAGCGGCTCGCTCGTTCTTGCGGACCCACCAAGCGACACCCTTCTCGACGTCAACAGCTTGGCGCTCCTTGCCGAGTGAGTCAGTCACGTTCTCAAGCGGGAACGGGTCGTTCTCAGGTGCATTCTTGATGTACGAGTACACCATCTGCGGCTTGACTTCAGCAAGCACATCACCAGCGCGGTTGGTCTGAAGACCTTGTTCGCCGAGGATCTTAGCGAGGCCTACTGGCGTCACGAAGTTGTCAGGCAGAGTTCCGCGTGCTGGCCCCTTCTTTGCCTTGGGCTCTGCACTCCCATCGGCGGTAGTGTCAACGTCAACCTCAACTGAATTTTCCTTGCGTGGCATTTCTATTCCCTTCATGTAGCTCTGCAGCTACCCCTTGATTGTCAACCCACTTTGGATTGAACTGCATCCTCCCTCTGAGGATATAACTGCGACCTTGTTAGAAGCCTTTCTTCTAATTTAGTTACAGTCGTGCTTCGAGTGGGATTCGAACCCACACTGGGAGGTGTTTAAGACCTCTGTCTCTGCCTTTGGACTACCGAAGCTTTTGGTACAGTGAGCCGTTTAAAGTCATGCTCAGGACTCCTTGCTTCTTTGGTTCAATGCTTTTGGTTGTTCAATGCTTTTACCTTTTCACTGCTTATACCTAAATTATATAGTAGGCAGCAGAAGTAAAGCAAGTGTGCGATTTAATTTTCCTCCTAGGTAGTGGGTTCGTCGAGTGGTAGCGCCATGATGTATAACCAAACGTAGTTCTCCTTAATGTACTCACTCATACGTCATCTCCTTCTGTTGGATCTCTTAACCAAGGTGGTTCGTCATCTTCGTGTGTTTGAGCTAGTAGGTACGTTGTTACTTCGTTTGCGTACTCTTCTGTGTCAAAGTAGTTCCATTGACCCATACGCACTTTGTGTTGTTCGTCCCATAGTTTCCTTTGTTGTTGTAGGTAAGTAACAGCTGCATCTGGTGTTGATGGTTCTTGGTACATTTCAGGCACAGTACTCGTCGTACTTACCTCGGGTTAGGTGACCCCAAATGACTGATTCAACTGTGTGTTGAATATGTTGTGCTTGTGTCACACAAGCATCGCGGGCACGGGGGCGGGATGGTTGGGCGGGGATATTTGGTCTGTCGTAGTCACAACCACATTCTTCGTACACAAAGAGCGTGTGCAGTTTCTCAATGTCGGCCTCTGGGATCTCGAAGTTGATTGTGAGTGTAGCTGCTCCTTTGTAGATGGCGGGTGTCGAGTTGGTAATGACATCTGTGTCAAAAGCGATGGTCAGGCTCATTTTAGTTACCTTTTCTTTCTTTGAAGAATGTGACAACGATTGTTACTGCGATGAGTAGTAACAGTACAACTATGAATGGAGAGGTTAGTAGTTCTGCGACTACTTTGATTTTTGTTTCGATCTCTGACTCCTTAGTTGTTGTGTGTTGGGTTACGAAGCCGCCTTACGTCCTGGACGACGCTCATGACAGCTTCTTGACTTCCCCTGTGAGCTTTTCGACCACGAAGGTCGCGATTCGCTCAAACGCCGCCTCTAGCGTCTCATCGTGCTGGACTGAAGACGTGTAGGAGACTTTGGCCCAGAAACTTCCGTGACGCGTCTTAACCTCAGTGGTCAACCCGTACTCGATTGTGTCCTTAGCGTTGTTCGGGGTCGCTTGTGTTTTTGGTGTTGGCATAAGTGTGTGCTCTCTTACTCGCGTGTTGTGTAGATCGGAAGAGCG
>CALLKE010000208.1 GCA_938008555.1 uncultured Pedobacter sp. | reverse complement strand
CATACTATTATGTGGTAAAATTTATAGATAAGACTAAGGATCCGAATAATACAAACCAAGAAGAGTACAATGGCTATTTCCAGCTGAAGCATTGATCTGGTTCTTGAATTATTATAATGAGCGGATCAGTGGTTTTATATTTTGCCTTCCATGATTAGAATCTTTAGCTTAAATATGGCAGCAACACTCATAGAGTCTGTGATTTGATGAAGTTGTTTAAACTTATTTCCATTTATTGATCTTGAAAATAGATCTGGCTGAAAAAGCCATATGCATTTTGATACACTGTCGATGATTTGAATCCTCGTTTCCCCTTAGATTTGATTTAAAATTTTTCAATTTAATTTCAGTTGTTTATTAATTTCTTGATAAATAGGGAAAGCGATCCAGTGCATAACTATCCAAACTAGAGTGGTGTAGCTTCAAATTGATTAATTAAAGCTCTAAATCCATTTACCCACGCATTTACTCGTTGGATAGCAGATTGTCTTTGATAGGGTTTTTATCAAAGAACAAATAATTCTGTTTGCTTTGTTTAGCATTTCTTGGATTCACTTTCATGTTGACTTCAATTTGATTCCGCATATAAAGTTTTCTGAAATGATGCATAAATCGTTTTCCCATCAATTAGTTGCTTCTGAAACAAAGTGTCGAATGGGGTGTTTGACGTCATCAATGCATACCTCAATTACGTCTTCATTTAGAGTGCCCGATTTGGCTGTTAGTGTTTTTTGTTTCACACCACAAAACTCAATTTCTAACTGGGTTTTCTTTTATCAAATTAAAACTTTAGACCTCCTCGTTGTTATTCGAAATAAAATAGCATAAGTTTGCTATTGGTGCTGCATTTATAACTTCCTGAGTTTTCTATTTCTAGAAATAGTCATTGATGAGTGGGTTTTTGCTGTATACTCCGTTTTTTCTTGTGAACTATTTAATAAATAATAAGATCAATATGAGGTTTAAAAAATCTCTGGACCTCCTTTTATTGGAGGCTTCAGAAAGTGGAGAACATACGTTCAAGCGTGCTTTTGGACCAGGAAGCCTAGTTGCTTTAGGGGTCGGTGCTATTATTGGAGCAGGTTTGTTTGTGCAAACAGCACGAGCAGCAGCAGAAAATGCTGGGCCGGCAATTAATTTGGGATTTATTTTGGCTGCTATTGCTTGTGCTTTAGCTGGACTGTGTTATGCTGAATTTTCATCCATGATTCCAATCGCTGGTAGTGCCTACACGTATACCTATGCGACGATGGGTGAGGTAATGGCTTGGGTTGTTGGCTGGAATCTAGTTTTAGAATATGCTATCGCTGCGGCTACTGTGGCTGTCGCGTGGTCAGAGTATCTAAACAAGCTATTATTTGAGGCTTTTGGTACTAAAATTCCATATCAACTTTGTCATTCACCTTTTCAAACTTCGATGGATGGGGTACAAGGAATTATTAATATTCCCGCTTTTGTTATTATCGCTATACTCTCTTTTGTTTTGATACGTGGGACAAAAGAGTCAATCACACTAAATAATATCATGGTGGTCTTGAAAGTTGCCATCGTTGTCGCATTTATTGTGATTGGATGGAAATACATCAAACCGGAGAATTATATACCATATATCCCAGAAAACATAGGTGAGACAGGATTAATGAGCGGGCGAGTAGGCTTTTGGGATTTTGTAACAAGTACTGACTTTGGCAAATTTGGTCTGAGTGGGATCATTTGTTCTGCCGGAATTGTTTTTTTTGGGTTCATTGGTTTTGATGCTATCTCAACAGTGGCTCAAGAATGTAAAAATCCTAGCAGGGATATGCCCATTGGCATTCTTGTTTCGCTTGCTATTTGTACAGTTTTATATGTTCTTTTTGGTCATGTATTAACAGGGGTAGCTAATTACAAAGAATTTGCAACTACAGGCAAGGAAGCTTCAGTGCCTTATGTTATTGGGACATACATGCATGGTTATGAGTGGTTATCTCCATTTATAACAGTTGCTATTTTGGCAGGATTCACCTCCGTGATTTTGGCAACCTTGTTGGGAATATCGAGGGTCTTTTACACCATGTCACATGACGGTTTGATGCCCAAAATATTCTCAGTTCTGCATCCTAAGTTGAGAACTCCTTATAAATCAAATCTAATATTCCTTGTTTTTGCAGGATCATTTGCCGCATTTGTTCCAGGAAGTGTGGTTGGTGATTTGACAAGTATGGGTACCTTATTTGTGTTCACGTTAGTATGTTTAGGAGTACTTATTTTGCGTAAAACGGATCCTGATCGTCATCGTCCATTCAAAACACCTTTTATGCCTTTCGTACCTATACTTGGTATCATTGTATGTGTGGCTATGATGTGTGGATTAAATTGGTTGGGTTTGATCATTTGGATGGCCATTGGTGCTGTCATCTATTTAACATATGGTGTGAAAAATAGTGTCATGCGAAAAGCTCAAAACCAAAATAACTCTACTCCTATACAGAAAGAGATTTAGGAATGTTAAGAAATCTATTTACTGAGGTAAGTGGACCTCAGTAAATAGATAATTCTATTGCATGCATTTCTGGTATTGTATATGATTTTGATATCGTTGATTGCATTTTTGTTTGGTGATTTTTTAAATTAGAAAATAATTAAATTATATTTGGTTTTTATTAATAATAAAGAGTGCTGTGAGTAAAAAAGATGTGTGGAAGACTTGATAAACGTAGCTTAGGAGCGAAGAGAATTCCTGGAATGATTGTGACTGAAATAACCTTTTATCTCTGCCCCCTACTGTTAGGAGCGTAGTGATAGATATATCATATAGTTAGATAGAGACCTTTTGCATTTATTTTTTGCTGGAATTTGACTGATTATAATTTCAGAATTTGCAATTGAAGGATAGTTAGAAAGCGATTTAACGATCTAAAAGATTTAAACTCTAGAAAAGATATATTGAATTATTATAGCATGACTGGCCGTCATTTACTTTCAAGCATGGTACAAGATTGAAAATCTATAGCATGTGGTTCGCAATATATTTCTGCAGTTTTTGTATTATAAATAATAATAATATATGTTTGCCGTTTACGCGATTCTAATAAACTCATAGAATCGATACAGATTAGAAATAGAATATGAGATTTAAAAAATCCCTAGACCTTCTTTTGCTAGAAGCTTCACAAAGTGGAGAGTATACATTCAAGCGTACGTTGGGCCTTTGGAACTTGATTGCTTTGGGAGTCGGAGCCATCATTGGAGCAGGTTTATTTGTGAGAACGGCAGCAGCAGCCTCTGAGCATGCTGGTCCATCTGTGACATTAGGCTTTGTTTTGGCTGCTATTGGTTGTGCTTTAGCAGGATTATGTTATGCTGAATTTGCGTCTATGATTCCGGTTTCTGGCAGTGCTTATACCTACACGTATGCCACTATGGGAGAAGTTGTTGCTTGGGTAGTTGGTTGGGATTTAGTTTTAGCATATAGCGTTTCTTCTGCGACAGTAGCTGTTTCATGGTCAGAATACTTGAATAAGCTGCTTGAAAGATTTGGAATGAGTATCCCTTATGAATTTTGTCATTCCCCTTTTCAAACCTCAGTTGATGGAGTGCAGGGAGTAGCAAATATCCCAGCTTTCTTTATTGTGGCTATTGTTTCTTTGTTATTGGTGCGTGGAACTAAAGAATCTATGACATTGAACAATATCATGGTAATTGTAAAAGTTGCTATCGTTATTATATTCATTGCTATTGGATGGAACTTTATTAATCCAGTCAATCACTCACCATATATCCCTGAAAATATAGGTGAAACCAAAGTTTTAAATGGAGATATAAGCTTTTGGAGCTATATCACGGGTGGCGACTTTGGCAAATTTGGATGGGGAGGAATTGTTTGTGCAGCGGGAGTTGTTTTTTTCGCATTCAATGGCTTTGATGCTGTTTCAACTGCTGCTCAGGAAGCTGAAAACCCGAGTAGAGATATGCCTATCGCTATATTAGGTGTGTTGGGAATTTGTACCGTTTTATACATCTTCTTTGGGCATGTGTTAACAGGAGTAGCTAATTATACAGAATTTGGAGCTGCAGGACAGGAAGCATCTGTAGCATATGCTATTGAAAGATATATGCACAATTATGAGTGGTTATCGCTGTCGATCACAATAGCTATTCTAGCGGGCTTTACTTCGGTAATTTTAGTGATGCTTTTAGGACAGTCCAGAATATTTTATACGATGTCGCAAGATGGATTGATGCCAAAAGTATTCTCAGACCTGCATGCCAAATTTAAGACCCCTTATAAGTCGAACTTAATATTTCTTGTTTTTGTGGGAGCAATTGCTGCATTTGTACCTGTTGATGTTGTTGGAAAGATGACAAGTATTGGAGCTTTGTTTGCTTTTACATTAGTGTGTTTAGGGATACTTATTTTACGCAAAACAGATCCGGATCGTCATCGTCCTTTTAAAACGCCTTTGGTGCCTTTTGTACCCATACTGGGAATAGCTGTGTGCGTTGCAATGATGCTTGGGTTGGGTAAAGATAGCTGGATGCAATTAATGATCTGGACAGCTATTGGTTTCGTTGTTTATTTGACCTATGGTATCAGAAATAGTGTCATACGAAGAGCCCATCTACAGAAATAAAAGTTCTATACTTTTTAGTAAAAGGTTTCAGAACAGCTCTGAAACCTTTTTTTTATACCATTGACACCTATTTTATTTTGTGCTATAGCCAACATTCGATATTTTATTTAAAATAAAATATTTAGGTTTGCCGGCACGTTTATAATAATTGTATTAAAAGATAATAATAAAACAGCATGAAATTTGTAAAGTCTATTGATCACCTTTTGCTGGAAGCTTCGGAAGGCGGAGAACAAACACTAAAGCGTACTTTGGGGCTTGGTAATCTGATTGCTCTTGGGGTTGGAGCTATCATCGGGGCTGGTTTATTTGTTCGAACAGCGGCAGCAGCTTCTGAGCACGCTGGTCCGTCTGTTACACTAGGCTTTATTTTGGCTGCTATTGGTTGTGCATTAGCAGGGCTGTGTTATGCTGAATTTGCATCCATGATTCCGATTGCAGGAAGTGCTTATACCTATGCATATGCTACCATGGGCGAAACTGTTGCTTGGATCATAGGTTGGGATTTGGTTTTAGAATATGCTCTTGGGGCTTCTGTGGTGGCTATTGCATGGTCAGAGTATTTAAACAAACTACTTGAAACTTTTGGAGTGAGTGTTCCTTTCGAGTTATGTCACTCACCGTTTCAGACTTCGGCAGATGGTTTGCAGGGGATCATTAATCTCCCTGCTTTACTCATTCTAGTTATATTATCTCTGGTTCTAATACGTGGTACGCAAGAGTCAGCCAAGTTGAATGCAATCATGGTCATTTTAAAAGTTGCTGTGGTTATTGCATTCATTGCTATTGGCTGGGGATATATGAATCCAGCTAATCATACACCCTATATTCCTCAAAATATGAGCGAAATGAAACTCATAAATGGAGAAATAGGTTTTTGGGAACATCTTACAAGTGGCGACTTTGGCAAATTTGGATGGGGAGGAATTATAAGTGCTGCAGGGGTAGTTTTTCTTGCCTTTATTGGCTTTGATGCTATCTCAACAACAGCTCAAGAATGTAAAAACCCTAAACGAGATATGCCTGTCGGAATATTAGCTTCATTAGGTATATGCACGGTTTTATATGCGCTCTTTGGTCATGTATTGACAGGGGTTGCCAATTATAAAGAATTTGAAACAGTGGGTAAGGAGGCATCCGTGGCCTATGTAATTGATACCTATATGCATGGCTATCATTGGTTATCGATACTCGTGACTGTGGCTATTTTAGCAGGGTTTACTTCTGGGATACTGGTGATGCTCCTAGGACAATCTAGGCTGTTTTTTAGTATGTCAAAAGACGGCTTGGTGCCAAGTGTATTTTCAGATTTACATCCAAAGTTTAAGACCCCTTATAAATCAAACTTAATATTCCTTGTTTTAGCGGGGTTGTTTGCAGCCTTTGTACCAGGAGAGATAGTGGGTGATATGACGAGTATTGGCACCTTATTTGCTTTCACATTGGTGTGTTTAGGTGTACTTATTTTACGCAAGGTAGATCCCAATCGACCTCGTTCTTTTAAAACACCGTTTATGCCTTTTGTACCTATATTGGGGATGATTGTTTGTGTGGCGATGATGGTTGGGCTAGGAGAACACAATTGGCAACGTTTGCTTATTTGGATGGCCATTGGTTTGGTCATTTATTTGACTTATGGCATTAGGAATAGTGTCATTCGAAGAGCTCAGCGAGAAAAGCAATAACAATCATTTAGAATATCTTTCTAATTGAATAAAAAGGTCTCAGCATAACTCTGAGACCTTTTTATATTTTATCAGGCTTGTCTTGAACTTCCGGGAAGACACATTAGGCAATAAGTATGATATAAATTTTTTATTGTAGCCTTTATTTGCTGGGATATTTAATTATAAGGTCTTTTTAATACATTGCCGCTCAAGTTTTTTAGGTCTTGAACTATAAATGCTTCCTGGTTTTTTTAATTCAGTAATACAATCCAAGAAAAAATTAATTAACAAACAATCATGAGATTCAAAAAATCCTTAGACCTTCTTCTATTGGAGGCTTCAGAGAGTGGAGAGCACACACTCAAACGTACTTTAGGGCTCGGAAATCTAATTGCTCTAGGAGTTGGAGGTATTATTGGGGCAGGTTTATTTGTGCGAACAGCAGTAGCAGCATCTGATCATGCGGGTCCTGCTGTTACGTTTGGTTTTATTTTAGCTGCTATTGCCTGTGCTTTGGCGGGTTTGTGCTATGCTGAATTTGCATCCATGATCCCCATTTCAGGTAGCGCATACACGTACACGTATGCAACTATGGGAGAAGTGCTTGCCTGGGTAGTTGGCTGGGATCTCGTTTTAGAATATGGTGTTGCCGCGGCTGCAGTCTCTATTGCGTGGTCAGAGTATTTAAATCAGTTACTCGCCACTTTTGATTTGGCTATTCCTTATGCTTTCTGTCACTCACCGTTTCAAACCTCAGTACATGGTGTGCAGGGCATGATCAATTTACCCGCTTTTCTAGTTATTGCAGTGCTCTCACTTCTTCTGATACGTGGAACAAGAGAATCTGTCGCACTAAACATTATTATGGTCATTTTGAAAGTTGCTGTAGTGGTCGCGTTCATTACGATCGGATGGAGCTATATCAATCCAGTGAACCATACACCTTATATTCCTCAAAATATGAGTGAAGTGAAGCTCTTGAATGGAGAAATAGGTTTTTGGGAGCATATCACGAGCGGTGAGTTTGGCAAATTTGGTTGGGGAGGAATTGTAAGTGCTGCAGGAGTTGTTTTCTTTGCTTTTATTGGCTTTGATGCGCTCTCAACAACAGCCCAAGAGTGTAAGAATCCCAAACGAGATATGCCTGCTAGTATATTAGCTTCTTTGGCTATTTGTACTATTTTATACACGCTTTTTGGTCATGTATTGACTGGAGTTGCTAGTTATAAAGAATTTGAAACTGTAGGCAAAGAAGCATCCGTATCGTATGCAATCAATACCTATATGCATGAATATCATTGGTTATCCATACTCGTGACTGTGGCTATTTTGGCAGGCTTTACTTCTGGAATATTGGTGATGCTGCTAGGGCAGTCTAGGTTGTTTTTTAGTATGTCAAAAGATGGTTTGGTGCCAAAAGTGTTTTCGGATCTACATCCCAAATTTAAGACACCCTATAAGTCCAACTTAATATTCCTCGTGCTGGCTGGGTCATTTGCTGCATTTATACCAGGAGATGTGATGGGTGATATGACGAGTATTGGTACTTTGTTTGCTTTTGCATTGGTGTGTTTAGGCGTACTTATTTTACGTAAAACGGACCCAGATCGTCATCGCCCTTTTAAAATACCCTTTATGCCCCTGATTCCTATTTTAGGAATTACAGTGTGTGTGGTGATGATGTATGGCTTAGGAAGGCACAATTGGGAACGCTTGCTTTACTGGATGGCTGCTGGCTTTGTGATTTATCTTAGCTATGGTATTAAAAATAGTATCGTGCGAAAATCACAACGATAATTGCTTGCTCATCTTAATCCAATCAGGGTAAAAAAGATTGTCGGCCTGAACATAGATCTTGTCGCCGCATCTTTTCTATCCTGATTCAAATAAGTACATCTTTTTTTTAAAAAATGTACTTTTGATTCTCATTCTAACTTTCTGCACAAGCATGATGTCCTATATCAAATTTAGCTTCAATGAAATAATTTCTGTGACGATGATCTTATTTGGGATTATAGATATTCTAGGTGCAATTCCAGTGATTATTCAGTTGCGAAATAAGGCAGGGCATATCCAATCTGAAAAGGCATCCGTTGCAGTTCTAGTGCTCATGATTTTATTCTTATTTATTGGTGAGCAATTATTGAATGTGATTGGATTGGATATTTCTTCGTTTGCAATTGCAGGGTCGTTTGTTATATTTTTCATTGCTATGGAGATGATTCTAGGTGTCAATCTGTTCAAAGAAGAAATGCCAGAAAGTGTTTCAATCGTTCCTTTAGCTTTTCCTTTAATTGCTGGCTCAGGAACACTGACGACTGTTTTATCCTTAAAATCTCAGTATGCCACACAAGATATTATTGTGGGCATTACTATCAATGTCATATTTGTTTATGTAGTGCTAAAAAACACCTTTAGGCTCGAAAGATTATTTGGAAAAGCAGGACTTAATGTATTAAGAAAAGCATTCGGAGTTATTTTATTAGCAATTGCAATTAAGTTGTTTAGGTCGAATACTGGATTATAATTCAAGCGTGTTTTACTATAAAATCAGCTTTTCGTTGCAATGAAGAATAAATCAAAGCAATGATCATTTGCTTCGCTTAAAAAATGATCTTGATGTGTAATGTCTGACACCAGCGTCTGATTCTGGCTCAGAAGCCTTCTCCGATTGAAGCGATTAATAATGTCATACGGGATTTTTAAAAGCCATCTAGGGAGTAGGTATTGAAGCCTGAAAATATCGAACCTCGTTATTTTATTGACAGATTCTTTGTTTTTGTCATAATAGGCCATCACTTTCTCATTGCCAAAAACACCTAAAGCTTGAACAGATTCAAAGCGCTTACGTAATAATTTTTCAAGTTGATCTACTGTATATTCCCTCACATGCCAAGGATTCCTAGTTAAAGACATTTTTCTATTGGGTGTTGTGACAATCAACTTTCCTCCACTTTTGAGGACTCGATGTATTTCATCAACAAATACTTCATCCTTCTCAATATGTTCTATGACCTGAAAGGTAATCACATAATCAAATTTATTGTCGGGAATGCCCGCTAACGGTGGGATATTCATTTGAATAAATTGAATCTTATCAGCATCATGATCTGTTAAAGAAAAGTTAGCTTGATACTTATCAATGGTAACGAAGTGATCAGATTTATCCGCAATCAGCTTGAGACCATAGCCACTGCCCGTACCGATTTCAAGTACTTTGCCATGCACGATTTTAGCAGACTCCAAATAGGCAAGTAACGATCGTTGATAGATAACATGGTCCGATAAATCATGATGTGCTACTCGTTCGGCTGTCTGTAGAAATTTCATATTGGAGGTATATCAAAAAAAATAAGGCTTGTAAGTTGTTGTTTTTAAAGGGCCAAAACTATTGTTTTTATCCCATATGAATGCCTGAGAATTTTGCTTGTGATAGGGATAGATACTTTTGTGTAGGATCCGCGTCTTTTATAATTGGATGTTCATTAGATGATGAGTAGGAATTCTGCCCCCTGATGAAATAATAAATATGGGTACTCATTTTTTTAGTTATGAACACTTTATGGCCATTAAAAATCTTTATTTTCGCAAATCAAATTTTCTGATCATGGAAGAACTTGAACTGAGCTCAGCCTCAAAAAAAACAAAGACTATTTACATTTCAACAGTTATCAGTATCACCTTGGTACTGCTAATGGTAGGATTCCTGGGTCTAATTCTGGTTCATGCAAAAAGATTATCGGATTATGTGAAAGAGAATATGGTCCTCAATATTATTGTGAATGATGGAGCTAAAGAGAAAGATATTTTTTCCCTACAAAAAGAAATAAACGCGAACCCAGCTATTCTACAAACGAAGTACATTGGCAAAGAGGCCGCTGCTCGCAGTTTAACGAAAGATTTGGGAGAAGACTTTGTGGAGTTCCTGGGCTATAATCCACTCCTGCCGTCAGTAGATGTTTATTTAAAAGCAGATTATGCGAATGACAAAAGTATGAAGATGCTTACTGAGGAACTACTAAAAAATCCACTAGTAAAAGAGATCGTTTATCAGAGATCGCTTATTCAAATGGTGGATCAAAATATTCAAGAAATTAGCTTAATCATTTTATCATTTGCTTTCATATTGCTCGTAGTCTCTATTGCACTGATCAATAACACGATTCGTTTGGCGATTCATTCACAGCGATTTTTGATTAAAAGTATGCAATTAGTGGGGGCCACAAAAAGTTTTATACGCAAACCCTTTATGAAATACAGTGTTATTCATGGATTATTGGCAGGTATTATTGCTATTATATTATTGATTCTCACATTATGTGTTGCACAACAACAAATTCCCGAAATATGTACGCTCAGTAATTGGACTGAGTTTATCATCGTATTTGCATTGGATATAGGTATTGGCATTTTGATTTCTGTGCTGAGCACATATTTTGCAGTGAGTAAATACCTGCGATTGCAAATCTATGATCTCTATAGATAGCGCGATATAAAATACTTCATCATGATTTAGCTGTATTCATAAGCTTTCAAATAATTAATATGAACTCATGATGAGTTCATGGCCATTTAAAACAAAATAATATAGATGAAAAATATCCCGAGTACTGAAGTAAAGACAGAGCCATTTATATTTGGAAAAAATAATTACCGTCTCATGCTTGTGAGCATTGCTGTAGTGGCTATAGGCTTTATTCTGATGATTGGAGAAACTGATATCTATGATTTTCGTAAAATAGTTTTAGCACCTATTGTGGTGTTATCAGGTTTTGCGATTGGGTTTTTCTCGATTCTTAGCAAACCCAAACATTCAAAATAATAGAATGAATTAGTGCGTTCCTTGAAAGTGGGGGGACTTATAATAGTGGAAGCGTGATTTGATGGATAAACAAAAACTAGAAGAAATCGATTTTAACTTTTCAGAGGGGGAGATGTTACTCATTAATAAACCCTATCAATGGACCAGCTTTGATGTTGTCGGCAAAATTAGAAATACACTCAAGCCTTTAAAATTAAAAGTTGGCCATGCTGGAACATTGGATCCTTTAGCTACAGGTTTATTGATTGTTTGCACAGGTAAACTCACGAAAAAGATAGATGAATTTCAGGCGCAGGAAAAAGAATACACAGGGACAATGATTCTGGGGGCTGCCACTCCATCCTACGACATGGAAACAGAGATAAACCAAAGATTTGATTGGAGTGCCATTACTGAAACTCAAATCAAAGAAGCAGCTCGAGGCTTTATTGGTGATATCGAACAGTATCCGCCAGCTCATTCGGCTGTCAAAGTAAATGGTGAACGTTTATATGTAAAGGCTAGGCTAGGCGAAGCGATCGAGTTAAAAGCACGTCAAGTAAACATCGTTAAATTTGATATCACGCGGATTGATTTACCTGAGATAGATTTTCGAGTAGTGTGCAGCAAGGGAACCTATATTCGCTCCTTGATTCATGATTTAGGAAAAGTGCTAAATAATGGGGCTTACCTTTCAAAATTGCAGCGTACCAGAAATGGAAGCTATAATCTGGATGATGCTTTCGAAGTGGCTGATCTGGTGAGCCATTTTAATGTGTTAAAACAAGAAGGAAAATTGAAGTAGGGTTGCTTCAGTTGCACATACATGAAAATTTATAATCACATTGATGAATTCTGCAAAATAGATCGTGCAGCTGTTACCATTGGGACATTTGATGGTGTGCATTTGGGCCATCAAAAAATAATTAGCCGATTACAAAAGTTGGCTAAGCGGGCTGGAGCAGAAACGGTGGTCCTCACTTTTTTCCCACATCCACGAATGATCCTACATCCAGAAGATAATAGTATCAGACTTATTTCTACAATAGTCGAGAAGGCAGAGCAACTTGATAAATTGGGTATCGATCATTTAATTATCACTCCCTTTACACGTGACTTCTCTATTCTTAGCCCAAAGGAGTATGTCAAAGATATTTTGGTTGATAAGATTGGTATGAAACACATTGTGATTGGCTATGATCATCGATTCGGCAAAAATCGAACAGGTGGGTTACAGCATCTACAGCAATTTGCTCCCATTTATGGATTTGAAATAGAAGAAATATCTAAGCAGGATATCAATGATGTCGCTATTAGTTCTACTAAGATTCGTCAGGCCTTGCTCAAAGGTCATGTAGAAACGGCGCGAGAATTCTTAGGCTATCCTTTTTATCTGACAGGAAAAGTAATTAGAGGTGATCAGATTGGGAGGAAAATAGGTTTTCCAACAGCGAACATATTTGTTGATGAAAACTATAAGCTGATTCCGTCATATGGAATCTATGCTGTAGAAGTAGAAATATTAAAAGATAAAAGCCAAGGGTCAAAGAACATATCTTCAGTACTAAAGGGTATGGCCTATATTGGGAATCGACCAACGATTAACGGCATGATGCGGAATATCGAGGTTCATATCTTTGATTTTGAGCAAAACATCTATGATCAATTTATTCGAATCCATTTTATTCATTTTGTGCGCGAAGATCAAAAATTTAATTCTCTGGAAGAACTTCGCATTCAACTTAAAGAGGACGAGAAAGTGGTGAGAGCTCTTTTACAATAATAACTCATCCACTTTTGGTCAGACTGGAACTCAATCGTTTTATCCTGTGCACTTAAACTAACGAGTGCATTTCTTTTGCACAAATGCATTAATTTTGCACACTCAATAAGTATCATCGGTAATGGAGATCAAGGCTGGAAGCTTGTTAAATCAAATCAATTACCCTGCTGACCTACGAAAATTTAGGGAGGAGGATTTAGAACAAATTTGTGCTGAACTTCGGCAATTTATTGTTGATACGGTGTCTGTTAATGGGGGACACTTTGCTTCCAGCTTAGGGGTTGTTGAACTTACCGTTGCCCTGCATTATGTACTCAATACCCCATATGATCAGCTTGTATGGGATGTTGGCCACCAGGCTTATGGGCATAAAATATTAACTGGGCGCCGTGCTAACTTTCATACTAATCGGATTTATAAAGGTCTCAGTGGGTTCCCTAAACGATCAGAGAGTGAGTATGACGCTTTTGGTGTTGGACACTCATCTACCTCTATTTCTGCAGCTTTGGGTATGGCAGTCGCGTCGCATTACAAAGGGGAAACAGATAGACAACATGTAGCAGTAATTGGCGACGGTGCGATGACAGCGGGGCTCGCCTTTGAAGCATTGAATCATGCAGGTATCGAAAAATCCAATCTGTTGGTGATTTTAAATGATAATTGTATGTCTATCGATCCCAATGTGGGGGCATTGAAAGAATATCTGACAGACATTACGACCTCGAAATCATACAATCGATTCAGAGATGACATTTCATATGTCTTGGAGCAAATATCCAAGTTGGGACCCAATACCCACGAAATGATCAAAAAGATTGAGAAAAGCATCAAAGGAAGCCTACTCCAAAGAAGTAACTTTTTTGAGGCTTTGAGGTTTAGATATTTCGGTCCTATTGCAGGACATGATGTAAAACATCTGACCAAAGTAATTCGGGATTTACGGAATATACCTGGCCCTAAACTGCTTCATTGTGTAACTGTAAAAGGCAAGGGCTATGATTTGGCAGAGCAAGATCAAACAAAATGGCATTCGCCTGGTTTGTTTGATAAAATTACAGGAGAGATCAAGAAAACTATTTTCGATCAACCACAACCTCCTAAATACCAAGATGTATTTGGTCATACCTTGGTTGAATTAGCTGAAAAAAATCCGAAAATCATGGGTATTACGCCAGCAATGCCGTCGGGTAGTTCGCTAAATATCATGATGAAAGCAATGCCTGACCGAGCCTTTGACGTGGGAATTGCCGAGCAGCATGCCGTTACTTTCTCAGCCGGACTTGCAACACAGGGGATGATTCCTTTTTGCAATATCTATTCTAGCTTTATGCAAAGGGCTTATGACCAAGTAATACACGATGTGGCACTGCAAAAGTTAAATGTGGTTTTCTGTTTAGATCGTGCGGGGGTAGCTGGTGCTGACGGAGCGACACATCATGGTGCTTATGATTTGGCATATATGCGGTGCGTTCCTAATATGATTGTTTCAGCTCCGCTGAACGAAGAAGAGCTACGTAATTTAATGTACACCGCACAGCAGAATGATATGGGGCCTTTTTCGATACGATATCCACGTGGTAATGGAGTCATGATAGATTGGAAGCGTCCATTAAAGGTTCTGAAAATAGGAGAAGCCCAAACGATATGCGAGGGAGAAGATTTAGCTATTCTCACCATTGGTCATATTGGAAACGAGGCAATAAAAGCTTGTGCAGAATTAAAAAAAGAAGGCATTTATCCTGCGCACTATGATATGCGTTTCATAAAACCTATTGATGAGGCATTGCTACATATCATCTTTAAAAAATTTGAATACATCGTTACGGTTGAGGATGGTTGTTTGCAGGGAGGGATGGGAAGTGCTATTGTTGAATTTATGGTTGATCATGGTTATCGCTCGAAAATAACTCGATTAGGTATACCTGATCGGATTGTTAACCATGGCGAACAACCTGAGCTCTGGGCTGAATGCGGGTATGATGAGAAGACTATTGTTGCAACGGTAAAAAAGCTGATGCTAGATAAAATACCTACTGCTCGTAAAGTTGAGCTTTAAGGAATGATCTTATGTGAGTGGGTTATGGAGGAGATGTTTATTGTTTATACCTCTCCATGTCGTTTTCGTGTAAACCACTCTATCGCCAACAGAATCAATATCAAGAAGAAGATCCATTTAATATTAATTAATTCTTCGTACTGACGATCTTCGAAGGATATTGTTTTAATGCGCTCATTTGCTTGAATAAGTTTTGGTAGCTCATCTAGCTGGTTTGGGTAAAGCATTTTACCGCCACTTTGTTGGGCTATATTATAAAGCAGTTGATGATTGGCTATTGTCTGTTGAAACTCTACTTGCTGTTGTGAAACAACAAATTGCCCTGTCGCTGTATATTTTTTGTTCCCAAGACTCGTTTTTGCATCGTACGAGTACTCTCCAGCGGGTAAAATCCCAGCGTCAAGCACATATGAATTTTTTGATTTGGAAAATAAATACGAGAAACTTTTACCTGCTTTTTCTTTCAATGTAATGGGTACATCGGAAGCATTCTGTAGCTCGTATGCATCATTATATAACTCGGCATTGAGTATGATGTGTTCATTTTCGTCAAACGTATTTTTAGCGCTATAAACTCTGAATTTGCGTTTATCATCGCGGCTAGACAAATACTGAATCGTTTTACTGACCAGTTCATCTACAGCTTCATGGGTTCCTGTTTCCTGAAATTCTTCCAATCGATAATGCCATATCCCTTCACCAGCTAGAATACCAATTTTTCGTTGACCATCATTACCAAAAACAAGCAGAGGCATATTTGTAGCCACTTTGCCTATTTGCTGACTTAAAGCCACCGTTGTAGGACCTTTAATGCCATAGTTTCCGAAAGGAGCTTGCAAAGGAGCAAAGTTCTGCAGCTTAGCTTTTGTAGCTTCACTGAGGATGAAGGCATAGAAATCAGGTTGCACTTTAGCAATGGCTTCCTGCATAGCCCCCGATGATGTAATTCCCAATACATTTTGTGCCGCAGAAAATGCTGGAATATTAGACTGTCCCCCTAAAATGAATAAAAGAGGTTTGCTAGAAACGCGTTTTAGGATATCCTGTGCAGGATTGGTAACAGAAGGAATTTGATGTAAAATAATCAGACTTGCTTTCGCAATCGCATCGTCACTGACATGATCAGCAGATTCAACTTTTGCTTCGTAGTTTTTGTTGATATCGATTGATTCCTTTAATGCACTTAAATCAGGGTGTGGGGAGTTGGCAATAATTAAAATATTTTCTTTTCCATCCAGCACCTCAACAAAAATAGTTTGTGAGTTATTCTTGTTAGATAATTCTTTATCGATGGGTGCTACATTGATGGTGTAATGTTGTATGCCTTTACGTTTGGCTTGTAATAGTACAGGGATTGTGGTCCTATATTCATTCGAGGCAATTGAAATGGGTTGTGAGAATATGACTCCTGCGTTATCTGAGACCGTTAGTTTGCTAGTCAAGCCTTTCGCCTGATAGGCCTCAACAAGTATCTCTATCTGAAATTGGTTGCCAAGATATACCAGATTATTGTAATTGATGTTTGCAATCAGAATATCTCGTTTGGGTATGGTATCACCCAAAGCGATGGTATAGATAGGGGCTTCTAGGTCTTTACTTTCATATTGAGGATTAGTTCCTCGATTATAAATTCCATCCGTAGCCAAAATAACAGCGCCAATATTTCGATTAGCAAACTGAGTGCTCGCTAGGCGAAAAATAGAAGAGATATCACTTAGCTTACCATTAAAATTTAGATCCAAGCCTTGTCTCACATCTCCACTAAAGTTAAAGGATCGTACTTCATAATCAGACGCCAGTTTTTTTTCTATTGATCGAAGTTGGGATATGTATTGATCTAGATTAAAGCTTTTTGGTTTGGCGAATGCGATAGATGCTGAATTATCCTGAGCCAGAATGATAATGGGTTTTTGAATCGTTTTATTAATTCTTTTGATTAAGGGAGCAAATAGTAAAAAGGCTAAAATACCTACTGCTAAAGCACGCAAGGCAAAAAGGCTTTTTCGCAAAGTGCTACTCAGATGAGGCTGACGTTGGTACAAAACGTATGCATAGCCAGCACCAATCAGCAAACAAATCAGAAACCAGAAGAAAATAGGTAGTGAGAATTCAAACATAAATCACGCGTAATATATGGCAAAATAATATGAAATTCCACCTAAATAATATGATTTTGTGTCGTATGATTAGCAAATCATTTTTTTACCATTCAAAAACTAGTGTTAGGTTTTGTTAATTTTCTATTTATTTAAAGTATAGTTTATTAAAATCAATTAAAATTAATTGTATTTAAATGAAATGATTTGTTAGGTTTGCGACTCGAAATTATTTACCTATAAAATTTAATGAAAACACTAAAAAGTCTATGCTTTGCGGCGGGGCCTACTGGCCGCAATCTCCTCTTGTAAAAAGAATGAGTCACCAAACAGTACTGCTCCTCAATCGGAGAAAAAAACACAGCTTTCGTCTGTTGGAAAAATGCTCATTCCTTCAAGTACTTTTCAGGGAGTGGATGCACAGCAACTTAAAAAAGGGCTAGCTGAGCTTAAAATATCTAAGCTAAATGAGGAAACGTATGTTCGATCTTTTCCAATAAAGGGACTTGCAGTCGTTCTATCCAATGGGAAAAAGATAGAGCCCAATACTGACGGTAATCTATTTTTGTCAGAAGAAGATTTTCAGCATATGAACACATTTTAAGTGTTTTACAAGGATGCTCTTATTCCAGCTGCAGATTTTCAATACTTAAAAGCAGACCATAAGCTATTATTTGAAACGACGATTCAGGCTTTTTTGGCTAAGAAGGCGGGTCTGGAGGGAAAAGTAGAGCTAGATTGTCATTCTAAAGAAGGCAAGGGAATTCGAACAAGTGCTACTCGTAAGGAAATGGGTAGATGTATGGATTACAATGGAAAATGGAGCGACGGAGGAAACTATGGAATGACTGATCCAAGATCAGCTAGAAATTTTATAGATAGTGATTGTGACAGGGCTATGTGGCGGGGCTATTGCTGGGGGGAACATTGGAAGGCAGGTTGCTGGGCTGCCCATGGAGGAAGGAGTTGTTCGGCTATAATTGGTTGTCCTGACTATTATCATAGTCATCCCTCACATGAATATACTTACAACAACCCATATGCCCCTTATTAAAGACTAATATTTTTTTAATTTAATACTAAACTATATCTCGTTCATTGTGCGACTTGACACTACTGAACGGGATATAAACTATCATAATTTAGAGCAATAATCATGCTCAGAACTTTAAGTAGCACCAAGTTTAAAAAATGGAATCTTTACGGGATATTTTCAGTACACTTCGTTCGTTCACTCCAATGCATTTACTGTTTAGTTTGCTATGTCTACTCTCACCCATGTGCTTAGTCTGGGGGATCATTTTTGCTTTTCGAAAAAGAACGGGAAAAGAGCGGGTCGCTTTTGGACTCGTGATTCTTTTTGTACCGCTCACTTACCTTTTTCTTGAATGGTTGTCACGCTACTAAACAGGGGAACATATTCACTTTTATTTAATGGATCACTTCGGTACACCAATGAGTTATTACATCATAGATAGATTAATTGGCATGGTATTCCTGCTAACACCATTGATCTTGTTTTCCCTCTGGGTTTTTTCTGCTTGTAGAGAAAACAAAAAAGATATGCGTGTTTTTGGGATACTTCTTTTAGGATCCATACTTGGTATTTTTTTGGGAATCCTGACGCATATGGGATGGGGTGACATGTAGTCCTCATGTCGATCCCAAATCAGTTGAAGAAATTCTGGAAAGATTTCATCTATCTAAAAAAGATGACAAGACATATATAATGAAATTTCCAGTAAAAGGCTTAACCATCGTTTTGTCAAATGGTAAAACCATTGAACCGACATCCGAGGGCGATCTATTTTTAACAGAGGCCGATTTTGAGTCCTTAACTAATTCATTTCAATTAAAGGTTAAAGACACCCTTATCCCACTGCTCATCGTTAATTGGATGTCCTAGTTAGTAACTATCACACACATGGTCCTATCGAGATGAGGAGATTGATGGGATACGAATAAAATTATGATAAAAACAACAACAAGCTATAAATAATCCCTGCTTAAAAGTGACACTATTATATATTGTAATTCCATTATTAGCCCTAGTTATAGGATTAATTTTATCTATATGGAAGAAAAATATAGATGGGATCTATATTTTCAGCATACTTCTAGCTATACCTCTCCTTGCCTTCATTTTTTTATGGTTTCATCTTGGGTCTGAGTAATTTGAAAGAATCAACATGCTGCGGTACAAATACCGTAGCATGTAAAAAGAAATAATTAATTTATTGCAAATGAGTAATATCGTCGGCGGGCTAGTTAGCCTAGTATTCATCCTCATACCTTGGATTTTATTTTTATTCTGGTTTTCTTCTTTTTTTTAGGGGAAATGCAAAGGATATGCGCGTTTTTGGAATGCTTCTTTTAGGGTCCATACTCGGCATTTTATTCGGGATGGCAGCATATATCGGGTCGTTTGATTGACAGTTATAGCATCATGACAATATTCATACATATAATAAACATTAAATGATATTTTCCTTTTTCTCCTTCGCCCTATTTAGCCTCATCACTGGACTCGTGTACATAACTTGGGCTAAGAAGGATAGAGCCATTGCTATTTTCAGCCTCTGTTTATTCGTTATCATTATCCTTGTCGGTATTCTGATCGGTTCTTTGTTTTTGCATGTAGGCGAAATTGATTGATAACTGGGTTCAATACTATTTTTTCACCTTTTCGCACTCATCATCAAATGGAATCCTTACAAAATATTTTTAATACGCTTCGTTCATTCAGCCCAATGCACTTGCTGGTTAGCTTACTGTGTTTACTTTCGCCAATATGTTTAATATGGGGGATCATTTTTGCTTTTTACAAAAGAACGAAAAAAGAAAGACGGGGTTTTGCAGCAATTACTATGCTTGTGGCATTTATTTACATTCTTTTTGTAATGAATGATGATATCAAAGGATTAGTTCTCATGATGTTCCTGTTAACCCCTTGGCTCTTATTTTTACTATGTATTTTCTCCATTTGTAGAGAAAACAAAAAAGACATGTATACCTTCGGCATACTTTTTTCAGTATCCATACTCGCTATGTCTTTTCTACTAATACATGTTCGATGGAGCGATATGTAGTCGTTACATCGATCAGCTATGACCCTATTTATTATTCTTATACTGTTTATTTTAGCTAGAGGGCTCGTTTATACTAACCGTGGAAAAAAATATGTGGCGAAGTTGATATTAAGCATATGCTTTACATTTGTATTTTTTTGGGTTCTAAGTTGGATCTGGTTTATCTTTTTCTCGTGCGATTAAGGTGATGTTTTTTGTAGTGCTATAGCGTAAAAAATCATCCCCCATAGCTTGGTGCAAGTTAATGTGTGGTACTCCTCCTGTATCTTGCTTTCATTTTGCTTTGTTTCTTTTTTCAGGGGCAATGAAATTTCATTGCCCCTGAAAAAATGTTACAACATTCCGCCGCACACAGGTAGCACTTGTCCAGTGATGTAGGCACTCATATCAGAGCCTAGAAACACACATACATTCGCTACATCTTCTGCTTCTCCAGCACGTTTTAGAGGGATGTCTTTTTCCCATCCTTCGACCACTTTTGGATCGAGGATATCAGTCATTTCGGTGCGAATAAAACCGGGAGCGACTACATTGCTCCGAATATTACGTGAGCCCAATTCTTTCGCAATCGATTTAGAAAAACCAATAATACCTGCTTTAGATGCTGCATAATTTGCTTGTCCGGCATTGCCTTGCACACCCACTACGGAGCTCATATTGATAAAAACACCTTTTTTATTTTTCATCATCACCTTGGAGGCCACTTTGGTGACATTGAACACAGACTTTAGGTTCACATTTAAAACCTCATCCCAGTTCTCTTCTGTCATTCGCATCAGTAGACCATCTTTCGTGATTCCGGCATTATTTACTACGATATCTAGCGTTCCAAAATCGGTAACAATATCGTTGATCAACTTTTCTGCTTCCACAAATTTAGAAGCATCAGAGCGGTATCCTTTTACTTTTGTTCCTGCTTGTTGGAGTTCTTGTTCTAAGGCTTGTCCTTTTTCAACTGAGGATAGATATGTAAAGGCCACATGAGCTCCATGCGCCACAAATTTTTCTGCTATTTTACGGCCAATCCCTTTAGATGCCCCTGTAATTAATGCCGTTTTTCCTTCTAATAATTTCATTTTTTGATGGTGGTATTGTTTTATAATTTCTATTTCCTGTTCGAATTATCATGAATAGTACTTACAAGATTGTAAGTACTATTCATGATAACTCAATTTTGGTATTCTATTGATCCTTAACTTTTATCAATCTAGGTTCAAGCAACCAGAATGGCCTTCACTCCGGGTAACTCTTTTCCTTCCATGTACTCCAGCAAGGCACCTCCTCCAGTTGATACATAGCTGACACGATCTGTGAAGTTAAATTTGGAAACAGCTGCTGCAGAGTCGCCCCCTCCAATTAGTGAAAATGCACCATGTTCGGTGGCTTCAACCACTGCCTCGGCAACGGCCTTAGTGCCTGTTTCGAATTTTGATAATTCAAAAACACCCATTGGGCCATTCCACAAAATGGTTTTTGATTTTTTGATGATGGATTTAAAATTTTCGATTGATTGTTTCCCAATATCCAAGCCCATCCAATCAGTTTTGATGGCATTGTTGGGAGCAAGCTCCGTATGTGCATCATTGGAAAAATGATCCGCAATTACTGAATCAGTAGGTAAGATTAGGTTTACCCCTTTTGCTTTTGCTTTTTCAATCAAACTATTGGCTAAGTCCAGTTTATCATTTTCAACTAAAGAATTCCCAATATGGCCGCCTTGTGCTTTTGCGAATGTGTAAGCCATCCCGCCACCAATGATGAGGTTATCTACTTTTTCTAATAATTTCTCAATTAATTCAATTTTATCTGAAACTTTGGCTCCGCCCATGATGGCAGTAAATGGCCGCTCTGCGTGATTCAATATTTTCTCAGCATTTTGTAGCTCGGAAGCCATCAAATAGCCAAAATATTTTGCGTTAGGGAAAAATTTAGCTATTACCGATGTAGAAGCATGTGCTCGATGCGCTGTTCCAAAGGCATCATTCACATATACATCGCCCAAACGTGCAAGCTTTTGTGCGAAGGCTTCGTCTCCTTTTTCTTCTTCTTTGTGAAACCGTAAATTTTCTAGTAAGAGTACTTCTCCAGGTTTTAATTCAGCTGCTTTTTGAAGGGCTTCATCACCCACACAATCATTGGCAAACTGGACATCCCTACCTAACACTTGAGAAAGATGTTTGACAATGTGTTTTAAAGAATACTTTTCGACTGGTCCTTCTTTTGGACGTCCAAAATGTGATATCAAAATAACAGCACCACCATCTTTCAAGATTTTGTTGATGGTAGGTATTGCGCCGCGTATACGGCTATCATCGGTAATATTAAACTGATCATCAAGGGGTACATTAAAATCTACCCGAACCAGTACTTTTTTGTTGGCAAAATTAAAGGTGTCAATTGTTTTTATATTCATTATTCTTTTATTAGCTCAATATTGGGAGGTTGATAGGAATTTTACACAAGTGCATCTACCATCAGAAGTATTAAAAACTGTGCGATCATGGTTCCATCCAGAAATAAAAAATAAAAGTATTCATTTCTGCTCAAATTGGATTTTAATATGACCCAAGCACTTAAACAGATGCTTAATGTAAGTGCAAGGGCATTCCATCGATCAAGAGAGTGAATGGGTAGAAATAATAGTATTAAATAAAGGAGGAGGAATGCATAGCAGAGTAACATTGCTCTTTTTTCACCGAGCATGGTTGGAAGTGTTCTTAGCAAATTTTGCTTGTCTTGAAAAAGGTCTCGAACATCAAAAGGAATGGTGATAGCTGCCATAAAAAAGAATTCATTGATGACTAACAGCACACTATTTTGAATAGAAAAATTAAAAGCTTGGGTACTTTTTAATTCAACGATGGGTAAGAGTACACAGCTGAAAGACCAAACTAAAGCAATCAAAAATAGTTTGGCGCCTGGTATGCTCCTGAGCCCAAACCATTGATGATGAAATCGGAGCACGGGTAAATTATATGCTACAGAAATTAAGGCTAGAAAAGAAAGTAGCATCAGCGATGGGATAGACAGAAATAGTGTTAGTGGAATGAGCGAGAAACTAGCAATAATGGTTAATGTAACGTTGAAACGATAGTGGGAGAATATCCACTGAACTCTTCTGAATGGCGAGATTTTCGGATTTTTGGGTTTGGACAGCAAAATGCTGAAGTTGTACAATGCCAGTGTAGAACAAAACAAGATGGCGAGAATATTTTTATTGGGTTTAGCATCGATGAGCCGATAGGTGACCAAAGCTTGTGCGACCGCACACAGGGCGATGAAAATATTGCTAAAAAGTAAACAGTCGAGTGTTTGTCTGAAATATTTGCTCATGAACGTGGATGCTATGCCTTCGTTTGTTTGAGCTCAAAGATGGTAATTTCAGGCAAAACACCAACTCTGCCAGGATATCCTAAAAAGCCATATCCTACATTGACGTATAATTGTTGCTGTTGCTGTTGGTACAAACCTGCCCATTCCTTGTAAATATATTGGATGGGACTCCATTGAAACTTATTGGTGATTAAGCCAAACTGCATACCATGTGTATGTCCGCTAAACATTACATCAATTTGTGGATATTGGGGCAGCACCTGAGCTCGCCAGTGTGACGGATCATGCGATAGCAGGAGTTTTACAGGAGCGTCTTCCGTTCCAGGTACGGCTAGATCCATCCGTCCGTATTTAGAAAAGCGACCGGCTCCCCAGTTTTCTATTCCAATGATGGCTATTTCTTCTCCGTCCACTTTCAATCTGCGATTTTCATTTAAGAGCAAATCCCAGCCCATATTTTTATGCGTGATTTTTACATTGGCTAAGTTTTTTGCTTTTTCTACTGATGGGCCTTTATAATAATAATCTCCATAATCGTGGTTCCCTAAAATGGAAAATACACCCAATGGCGCTTTCACTTTAGAAAAAATATCTTGGTAATCACGCATCTCAGAAGCAAAATTATTGACTAAGTCACCGGTGAAAAAGATAACATCTGTTTTTTCCTTTAAAAGAAGCTCTACTCCTCCTCGCACTGCTTTTCGATTATAGAAGCTACCGGAGTGTATATCGGATACTTGTCCTATTCTAATTCCATCAAAAGCACGTGGTAGGTTGGGGAGATACAACACACGGCGTTTAATCCGGTAATCGTAAACACCACAAATGGTTCCATAAGTAAGTGAGGCAATGGGGATAGTCGCAACCAAAACACCTGCCTTAACCAAAAAATCTGATCTGGAGATGAGCTCTTTGTTACTATCCAATTGTTTTTGTTCGACTATTTTGGCAGGAAATAATTTTCGTTTCGTCCAGATGAATCCACGACGTAAGTCATCAACAAGCAAAAATGGAAGCATGAAAATTTTCGAAATGCCTGTCACGCAAAACAGAACTAAGATAAAGGCCCGGAGCATGAATTCGATATTAAAAAAAATGCTAACCAAGACACCAATGATTAAAAAAATGGAATAGGTCCACCAGATATATGGGAAGTGTAATGCTTTCCATTGGGGCTTTAGAGAACAAATTGCTCTGTAGATGTAAACGTCCATCAAAATAAGTAAGCCACAGATAGTTGCTAGTAATGTAATGCGGTCAGCCATGGTTAATTGATATATCGTGTGTAAATATGATTACACCCGCCCGGATGTAACCGTTTGTAGCCACTATTCATCGTTTTGATTTAGCTTCAGAGGAATGACCCTCTTCAAAAAATAATTCCGACGCAATATAATCAGCAAATAATTTACCTGTTCTAGTTAATACAACTACATGATTATTGATTGTTATCCAATTCTTTTCTATAAACCGATCCAATTGTTGTTCGGTGCGGCCAGCATACTCCTCACCAAACTCTTGATGTATTTTGGAGATATTCATGCCGAGATTGGTTCGTAAGGAGGTCATGATATACTCGTTAATACGATTTATAGTTGTTAATATTTCTAGCTCTGCTGGAATTTTATTGCTCTGGATTGATTCCAGATACAATGCATTGTTGGCAATATTCCATTGTCTACTTTCGCCATTGAAAGAGTGTGCGGATGGACCAATGCCTAAATAAGGTATTCCTGCCCAATAGTTCGAGTTATGCTGTGAATGCTTACCTGGTTTAGCGAAATTGGAAATCTCATAATGGTCAAAGCCAGCTTGCTCTAAATGGATCATTAATTGGACAAACTGCTCAGAGCTCTGCACCTCATCCAATGCTTTCTGTTTGCCTCTTCGGATAAAGGAAGCTAATGCTGTTTGAGGCTCGACAGTCATGGCATAGGATGAGATATGTGGAACTTGAAGATCGATAGTTTGATGGAGTGCGCTCTCCCATTTTTCATTGCTGAGTAGAGGGTATCCATAAATAAGATCGATTGTAATATTATCAAATCCGGCATCTTGCACACGTTTTATGGAACTCTGAGCTTCCTGAGCAGTGTGTGCCCGATTCATCCATACTAAATCTTCTTCAAAAAATGATTGAACACCAATGCTAAATCGATTGATAGAGGTTTGTTTGAGCTCTTTCACTTTTTGAGTATCCAAATCATCTGGATTAGCTTCGAGCGTAATTTCTACATTGTTTGACAAATTAAAATGTGTGGCAATCTGATCGATCAATAATTGTACTTCGGAAGCTTTGAGCAAAGAGGGAGTCCCTCCACCTAAGTAAATGGTTTCAATGAGCTGAGTTCCCAGATAGTTCTTTTGCAGAACCAATTCAGATTGTAAAGCCTTTATCACGTTATCCTTTTTACTTAATGAAGTGCTAAAATGAAAGTCACAGTAATGACAAGCTTGTTTGCAAAAAGGGATGTGTACATATATTCCAGCCATGTTCGTGTGCGATAATTTAAGAGTCTCTCTTTTAGGGAGAGGTTTGGATGATGTTGTATACTTATCTAATAATCAGCACGGGAATATTTACGTTGTGTCTAACCTTATCCACAGTAGTTCCAAAAACTAAATCACTGATTCCTTTGTGCCCGTGTGTACCCATGACAAGTAATTCGATGTGCTTTTTGTTGACAATTTTTGCTATTGCGGAGGCTGCTGTTCCATAGCCAATGGCTACATTGGCATGATATCCCATCTTGTGTAAATAATGTTGATACTTTTCTAGATTATGGGTATCACTTAATGTTTCGTGATCTAGAACAGTATCACCGTGGAATTTGGCACCAGCCGTCTCCACTACGTGAATGAGATAGTATAAAGCATCTTTTCCTCCTTGTTGTAAGGCATGCTGAATGGTTGCTCTATCTTTTTTAGAAAAGTCTACAGCAATGCCCACGATCGAGTGTTTGACTTTATCAATATTGACAATTTCTAGCGCGTGTCCGTGGGGCACATTTGACGGCGTTTGGTTTTCTTTTTTGCTAAAAAATGGTTTTAAAAATACATAGAGTAGTAGGCCTGATACTGCTAACAATACTGGGAATAGCAATAAATATATCCACCAAGAATCTCCATGAGTATGATTGAACCAAGCTGAAACTTCCTCGAAAACAAGTTTGATATTTAAACCCACAATGATGAAAGCGCTGGTCCAGGCGAGAATTTTAACCCATGTTTTAATGGTGTACTCTTTCATCTTTGACCGATCGGAGTTAAAATGTATGAGTGGGATGATGGCGAAACCTAATTGTAGGCTCAAAACAACTTGGCTAAGAACTAACAGGCTGCCTAAAGCATCTTCTCCAAAATATAGAATGGTAAACATGGCGGGCACGATTGCTAGGAGCCGTGTGATGAGTCGGCGTAACCAGGGTTGAATTCGTAAATGAATATGTCCCTCCATCACAATCTGTCCAGCCAGTGTGCCTGTGATGGTTGAACTTTGCCCTGATGCAATCAAGGCAATTGCAAATAGAACTGGAGCAATTGATCCAAAAATATTTTCCAGCAATTTGTAGGCATGTTGTATTTCTTTGACCTCAAATAGTCCATTTTGATGGAATGCAGTAGCAGCCAGAATTAATATCGCTGCGTTCACAAAGAAGGCGAGGTTGAGTGCTACGCAGGTATCGATTAGATTGTATTTCAACGAATCCTTGATTCCCTTGGCTGTTCGTTCGATTCGGCGGGTTTGAACTAAAGATGAGTGCAGATATAAATTATGTGGCATTACGGTGGCTCCAATAATACCAATGGCAATGTAAAGAGCCTCTCCAGAAAGCATCGAAGGCTTAAAACCTGATAGCACTTCACCTAGCACAGGTTCTACAATAACCATCTCAGCTAAAAAAGAAGTGCCCACAATGAATACTAAGGATATGATGAATACTTCCATCATACGCATACCCTTATTCATTAGAAATAGTAGAAGCAAGGTGTCTAATATGGTAATGGACACTCCCCAAATCATAGGTAAGTGAAATAAGAGGTTGAGTCCAATAGCCATTCCAATAATTTCTGCTAGATCACAAGCTATGATGGCTATTTGTGCTAAAATGTAGAGTGAAAAATTAACGAATCTTGGATATGTGTTTCTAGAGGCTTGAGCTAAATCAAGGCCCTGTACAATACCCAGGCGAGCAGCTAAAGATTGGAGGAGTAAGGCAATTAAGTTAGACATCAAGAGCACCCAAATCAATTGGTACCCAAACTGACTTCCTCCTGCAATATCAGTAGCCCAATTGCCAGGATCCATGTAACCTACACTAACTAAGTAAGCAGGGCCAATAAATGCTCCTAGTTTTCGCCACCCTGTTTTGTTAGATGTGATCACAGAATTGTGCACCTCGCCTAGTGAATCGCTTTTTTTTGATCCTTGTATCATGCCTCTAATCTAGTTTTTTGTGGTATTAATATTTAAATGAAGGGTGAAGCTGATTTAGATTATTACCAGGCTTGGTCACCAATAAGTGGTACAAAACGAAAAGTGTCTAACTCTATCTTCTCATAATCTGTTTCACTAACTCTCAGGATGGTAAGCATTTTTTGAGTTTTCTCATCTCCTACTGGAATGACGAGTATTCCCCCAATTTTGAGCTGTTTTAACAAAATTTCGGGGACAAGTGGAGCGCCAGCAGTCACGATTATTTTATCAAAGGGTACGTGTTCAGGGATTCCTTTTGAGCCATCTCCACAAAAAAAAGTTGCTTGGTAGCCCATCTGTGGTAATACTTGTTTAGCTCGTTTGAATAAATTTTCTTGACGTTCAATGGTGTATACACTTGCACCAAGCTCTATCAAAACACAGGTTTGATAACCTGATCCTGTACCAATTTCTAAAACTTTGTCTCCGGATTTAATGTGTAATAATTCTGTTTGATAGGCTACTGTGTAAGGTTGAGATATGGTTTGTCCATCCCCAATAGGGAAGGCGATATCTTTATAAGCTTGTGTCCAGAATGTTTGATCGAAAAAATAATGCCTGGGAACTTTTTCAATGGCGGTCAGTACTCGTTCATCGCTGATTCCTTTTTCTTTTAAAAGCCCAACCAATTTTTTCCGGGCTCCCTGCTCACGGTAATTATCAATGAATTTGTATGCCATTTAGGTAGAAGTGGTCTAAAGTTTTAATTTGATAAAAGAAAACCCAGTTAGCTGTTGAGCTTTGCGGTATGAAATAAAAAAGCCAAACAACCGAACTGGGCATCCTGAGCAAAGATATGATCGAACATTACATTATTCCATATTTAAGTAAAGGAAATCAAGGTTAAAGGTCACTAATTACACTATATCAAATAGTTAACTTGATATTTTAGCAGCTGGAGTCGGGATGTGAATAGTGTCAGATACCAATTCGGCTTATTATCATTTCAGAAAATGTGCGAAGAGTGGCTGTTGGCAAAAAGCTGAGCAAAATTACTAGCAAGGAATCGGGCTGAGCTGGGCGTGTCCAGTGTACAATTGGACGAAACTCACACATTTTTTTCGCAAACGAGACATTATTCCATTGGTACTAGTATCTTCGCCGACTGTTTTCAAAAAAGACAAAGTTTTATCGTTTGTTCTAATCTTTTTTGGATTCAGCTATACTATTAAGAGTATCGACTTGGATTGACCAAGTCACCCGTATAACCTCTATGCTACCTGTTAACAA
>CALLKE010000207.1 GCA_938008555.1 uncultured Pedobacter sp. | reverse complement strand
CATGGATATTGACGAGTTCGTAGAACGCTATGAGAAACGGAATGCCATGTATATGCACAACAACTCGAAGATGATGTAGACGAAGAATAAGCATCAACCAAGCCCTGCAACTTAACTGTTGACAGGGCTTTTTCTTAAGGATTTTATAAATGAATTTTAATGACCTACTATACTGCGATATTACCAGTAAGACCGGACTAAGATGGAAAGTGACAAGAAATAATAGAACTGTAAAAGATAGTGAAGCCGGGTGTCTAGATAATACAACCGGCTATTATAGAGTAAGTGTGAATAGCAAATTGTATTATTGTCATAGGGTTATCTGGGTATTACATAATGGAAATATTGACAAGAAACTTAAAATCGACCACATTGATGGTAATAAGACTAACAACAATATAGATAACATCAGAGTTGTCCATCAACAATTGAACGTCAGAAACAGAGGTAAAAGTAGAGCAAACAAATCTGGGATTGTTGGGGTATTCTTTGATAAATATGCAGTAAAACCTGCTTGGGTAGCTAACTGGCACTCCTTAGAAGGTAAAAGACGTAATAAAAAGTTTCTAGTTAGTGAACATGGGGATGAAAATGCATTTATTCTTGCTTGGGAATACAGGAAAAAGATGATACACCAACTCAACGAGCTAGGTGCAGGGTATACTGAAAGACATGGTAAGTAGTTGGTAAACGTGTGTTGCAAACTCTTGTTCTCCGTGGTATTATCAACTGCAATACTCAACAAATAATTGCTGCACGCACCTTGTACCTAATATGTATAGTAGCAACTAAGGTGCAGTGACAGTAAATTATTCAATGTAATCAAAGAGTTAATCACTTTTCTCTAGCTAGCTAAGAAGAGAAAAAGTGCAACAAAGATTTACTAATAGAATCAATAACTTAGCCAATTTAACGTAACAAAGGAGATTGTATGGACACAAAGAAAAGAGGTAACTTCACCAAGGTGCAATCTCTTATGGCAGCCTATGCTGTAAGCCTTCGTAAAGAAGGCAAGACATATAAAGAGATTGTAGAACTATGCGGGGAAATTGATCCAGATAAGTCTGTATCCTTGGATTGGTGCAAAAGAAATCTTAAAGACATAGAAAAGCAAAAGCTCTCTCCAGAGCTTGTAGCGGAAGCTACTTGTTTGGAACAGATAGCTAAGCTTGCTGTACTACCTAAAGGTATCTCATCAGCAGAGTGTAAAATGATTATTAAACATAATCATCACCTTAAGGATGCAGAAGAAATCTTTAAGCTATACAAGAAATATAAAGCCAAAACTCTTGCATCTGTTCCTGAAGCTTTCTTTAGGCCAAGTTGCTTGCAACCAAATCAAGCTAAACAATCTTTTAAGAAAATTATTTCTTCTGGTAACTATATTTATGATATAGTGGCTGACTATGTAAGTGATATCTGTCAGCAATACCCAGAAGTGTATTCTCATGCAGTAAGACGAGAACTAGCCTCTATTGTGTTTCCAGAGCTTAAGCTTATGGGTGGTGGGGCTTTACGCTGTAAGCACTTAGAGAGGGCTGTAGAGGCTCTTACAGAGCGTGTTGTACAACAGGAAGAATGTGTTGTTATTCCTGCTAAAGCAATAACAGATTTTGATGATGAATATATCCCATATTAAGGAGCTATCATGGATACTGAGCAGTATGTGTTTGTTAAATGTAAAATTG
>CALLKE010000206.1 GCA_938008555.1 uncultured Pedobacter sp. | reverse complement strand
TCAATGTCACTACTACTGAGCTACCACTTGAAGCACGACTTATTGTATAAACCTTGCTGCCGCCCTCTATCAATTGATCGGACGCAGGACTGATCGTAAAACGATGATCTGATGTGATACGACTCGATACTACACGCAAACCGCCCGAATTAACTGCGCTGCTTGCTGCAATGCCACCGATAGAGAAGTCTTGATATTGATCAACAGCATGATCACCATTCACACTCGTTACCGTGAAGCTCAAAGACAAATCATTCGTCCCAAAACTGATACTACCAGGTACATTGATCACAAAAGGCGGACTCGCTGGATTATTGCTCGTCTGATTCAATGTCACTACTACTGAGCTACCACTTGAAGCACGACTTATTGTATAAACCTTACTGCCGCCCTCTATCAATTGATCGGACGCAGGGCTGATCGTAAAAATTTTATCTATTGTCGCACTCGTCACTGTCAATGTCCCAGCAATAGCACTAAATGACAATCCTAAAACAGAAGACACTGTCCCACTTAAGGAATAAATTTCACTATTGAGAGAGCTAGTATTTGCTGTTGTCCCCACCGTATAGCTCACCGAGTTCCCACCAGCTGGAATGACCACCTGAAAGCTAGTCACATTATTCACAGGCCCAGAACCAGTATTTACAGTGTAACCAGTAGGAAAGGCAGGAATAGGAGTAATAGTAACCGTTAGTGGGGTAGATGTATTAACATTAGGTGGTAAGCTAGCCGTTAAAGTAATAGGGAAGGTTTCTAATACCGTACCCGAATTAATCGTCACAGTACGATTAGCAGGAGTGCCACCGGTGGTATCAATAATTTGAATTGAGGGAGATACTGAACTTGGCACCACATAATCATACGTCGGGTTTGCTATCACATCCAACATCAATGTTGTTGAAAGCCCGATGCTTCCTCTGTTTTTAGCTAAAAACACAGAAGTGATCGCCGATGAGTTACTACCATATGGAATCGTTATACTACTAAACCCAGCTAAGGCCTGATAGTCTTGAGTTGTAGCAGTCGATACAGGATCTAATAACCCCGAAAAATAAATAATATCATCTATACCCTTACCCTGGCTATTAATAGTCGTCACGGTAATCCCTGCTGGCAAACTTGCTATCATGTAAGCAGTTTGCCCACCATTAACACTCGTAATTGATCCTCCTGAAGCATTTACAAAAGTTAAAGTGATAGGCTGAGGAAGTGGAGGGATGATACCAGTAACAGTCTTGCTTACACTCTCACAACTACTATCACTAGATAAAGTAATCAAGAAATTATATGGACCAAGTACTGACAAAGGAGGATTAATTGGTATTGACAAAACCCCACTCGTTGTAATCGTAATGCTAGCCCCATTCAATATCTGTCCATTAGCTAGCGGAATACCACTACTGGTATACCACAAAAAAACTGGGTTTATTGTTCCTTGAACCGTAGAAGGGGTTAAAACCAATACACCATTATTATTTCGAGCTAAAACAGTAACCGAACTTTGTGATTGATTCGTTACAGAGTTAGGTTTTACAACCATGTTAAATGTCTGCAAAACACCCGATGTGGTGGTAACTGAACTGCTAGGTGTTCCATCAACATTTGCTATTGTCGCCGTTATTTGAGGCGTTACTGTATATACAACCGTTTCACTAAGGCTGCTATTACTATTAGTAAGCACATCTTTAACGAAAATACCTGGGCTCGTATTTACTGTCGTTAATACAGACGTATTGCCTGTTTGCCCCCAACTGTACGTAGTAAAAGCGGAGGGAGTAGACGCAAATCCTTTATCTAAAGCTACTCCTGAACAAGTAGTCCCATCTGATGGCTTAATTAATATGGGCTGAACAAATGTTTGAGCAGTGCCATAACCAGAATTAGGATCATTATTAGAAAAAGGACCCGGTGGCGTTATCAATGCCGTATTAATTGCTGAAGGCATAGTAGAATTAATAATGCCCGTATAAATTAAAGTAATACTACCTCCTACAGCTAAGTTTGTAATGCTATAAATGTAATTCCCTCCTCCTGCTGAGCTATAAGTAACATTTTGTCCTCCTGAAATAAAATTTATACCTCCATTGGCAGATAAATCCACACCCCTTGTCGTAATAGATAGTGTTGCCGGAACAGATCCTACAGGATGAAAGCCTGTATTTCTGATGACTGTTGTATAGGTTACCGAACCGCCTACAACCTGAACTGTTGGATTAACTGTATTACTCACACTCAAAGCCACCACATTGGTCACTGTTAATGTGCCTGCTACTACACTAAAAGGTGGCCCAACTGTACCACTCAAAGAGAAAACACTCACAACACCACTCGATGGATCATCTGCTGTATTGATGGTGAAACTGATTGAATTAGCATTCGAACCTATTGTTATCGAAAATGAACCGTCTCCTGCTATTGGGATAGGTAAACCATTTGACATCACTGTATAACCCGAAGGAAAAGCTTGAACTGGCCTAACTCTCACTATAACGGGCTGAGCCGTTACCATACCATTGGGTAAACTAGCTGTTAGCGTAATAGACTGCGTTTCGATCACCGTACCTGAGCTAATCGTAATGACCGTATTAGACACATTTCCTCCACTACTATCATTGATCGTTATCGTTGGCGTACTTGCCATGATATAACCCGAAGGGGGAAATCCATCCAAAGTCAAAGTTGTTGCCCCATTGATTACTCCAGCGTTCAAAGCATTAAACACTGTTTGGGTCACCGAATTCTGACCTCCAGGAATCGTGATGCTTGACAAGCCTGTATAATTTGTACCATTAACAGCTGTAGACGCATTGTCCCTACTTAAGGTAATTGTAATATTGCCATGCGTCGTAGGGAAATTTGATGGTATGCTTGCTTGCAAATAGGCTGGTGTTCCTGGAGACAAACTACCATTCACACTAATTGGATTTAGAGTATTCCCATTGATATCACAAAAGGTTAATGAAATTGGCTGAATACTCGATGGTATAATCGTTGAACTTATTTCCAAAGCACTCTGACAAGAGGTGGGACTAGAAACAGTCACGTAAAAGGTATACGAACTGCCGACTGGATTCAAAGCACTTGAAATAGTCAATGCCCCATGGCCTATAACTACTCCTGATGTACTATCACTATACCAGGTATAAATAGCATTCGGAACATTACTACTTGGTGTCAGTGTCACAATCGTTCCATCATTGACAGCAGCAACTGTAATAACTACCGCACCACCACCACCGGTTGCATGTGTTACCGTAAGTGGAAATGTTTGAGCGGTACCATATGTAATTTTTGTCCCTCCAATACTCCCATCAGAATTTATAATTGTTGCTGCTATCTGAGGGGTTACTGTATAAATAAGTGAAATATCCGATCCTGTACTATTGGCAAGCAAATCATTAATAATGGTACTTGGCATACTCGAAGCCGTTGTTATACCAGGATTATTATTAGTCCAAGCATATTGAGTGAAAATAGTAGGAGTTGCCGAAAACCCTACACCCATGGCTGTATTAGGACAAACAATAGCAGGCAACGGCTGAGCCATCACTGGTTGAATGAAAGTTTGCGCATAGCTGTTACCACTATTAGGGTCGATATTTAGGTAACCTATTGGTGGAGTAATTGTAGTAACATTAATAGCAGATGATGCTGTTGAGTTAACGGTACCACTATAATTTAGTGTAATAGTACCACCCACAGGAAAGTTACTCACGGTATAAACATAATTGCCAACAGTAGATGACGCCGCATTATATATAATTGTTGTTTTTAAATTGGACGGATTAGTAGAGCCCTCATTTATTACTGCCCCAAGCGCAATATTTTGAGGATTAACAATATCCACTCCAGTTGCACTAATAGCAAATGTGGCTTTTCCAGTTCCTAAGTCTGTCACATCATGTAAGCCTGTATTCGTAATTACAGTTGTATAACTTACTCCCCCTCCCACTGTAGTGGTTCCAGGAGTGACAGTATTAGTAGTCTGCAACTGCATAGGTGCCGCAGCCTGCATATCTCTAATATCATGATATGCAAATCCACCACCAGTACTTGCTCCAAACCCTATTTTAAATGTTTTGGAACCATCAACTGCTATACGCTGCCCCAATCGTACATTGGAAAGAACAGTATAAAAAGGCCCACCTTGTTGTTTCTGCATAAAAACAGAAATCAGCATATCCACTTTGTTATCACTACCTATAAGATTATCTGGAATACCAATGCTCCCAACTGCCCCAGTAGTACTAGTTGGAAGAAGATAAAAACGCACCTGTCTGTAATACTGGGTAGAATCAGGTGGGTTGCCTGACGTTGTAACTCCTATAGACGTATTAGCCAAGCTACTGTCAAAAGCACCTACCACGTTTGATAGAGTACCCGTAATATATCCAGTAATCACACCATTGGAGCCATCAGCATCTCCCCTTACCGCAATTGCACTTGGATAAAAGCCCGGGCCATTATCATTAGTAGCAATAGCAGACGCATTACTATAATTACCAAATTCATCCAAACCAATGCCCACATAGCCCCCTGAGAGCGCTTGCCCTTTTGTTCCAACACACAAACTTCGAGAATACATTAGCCCCCCCCCGCATGATCCTGCCTGAAATGTTGATGATCCTGTGGATCCATCAAATAAATAAACAGATATTCCATCTGCTAAACCAATCCCAACGTTACTACTAGGGGCCCAAGCCCTATATGCAAACTGTATAGACATCCCCAAAGGAGGAGTAAAAGCCTTGTCAATGAAAGCATACCCTCTCTGATTACCAGTATTAGGCGTTAAACGCAACCAACCATAACCTGGAGTTCCAATGAGATTTGCACTCCCCCCAACAACAACTGGATCACCATCATTAGCCGTGCCTCTGAATGTATTATGAATATTGAATCCATTATTCTGTGCCTTCACCTCATTTACTCCCAGCCCAAAAGCAAAAAAAACAGCTAGTATAAATAGTAAAAAGCTATTCATACTAAGCCTATGAGTCACACGCAATGAAGAAATAGTAGAGGAAACAATTGATGCAAAGCTTAAGGCAGCCCCACCTCCCGGAAAAGTTTCAGATTGAGGGTAATTGTGTTTCATAAATATTCTTTTTTACAAAATGTGTCCTATTTCAATAACCTTCACTCTGCCCACGAAGCAGAGAACACACCTGAAGTTAAGAAATTTTACATAAAAAAACAATTAAATCATAATTAACAAAAAGACATAAATCACACATAAACCTATGTCTAAAATTTAAACTAATTTTAAAATATCTATAAAGCATTCGTAAGAATCATCTCCAAATAGTTGAGCTAATCTGAACAATAAAGTTTACGGGAAGATCTTTGGGAGTATACCTTACTTTACGAACACCGACGTACCTCTATTTATTCTATTTTTGGTCACGAATGAATCATACCCCCTCCTCATATTACCAAGAAACGAACCTAATCGTATTTGAAGCCAATGATATTGAATAACTACATACTCTACCTATTTCTCACCCTGCTATTTTTTTTGATAGAAAGCCTCTATTTTCGCCTAGCCGATCATTTCAACATCATTGATAAACCCAACCATCGGAGCTCTCACTCAAACATCACCATACGTGGCGGGGGTATTATCTTTCCATTAGCTATTCTGCTATATTACCCATTCACAAAACAACCTGCATATTTCTTATTCTGCTCTGGACTACTCCTTATTAGTGTGGTTAGTTTTTGGGACGATGTACACCCCATCTCCAACAAAGTTCGACTATCTATTCATACGCTCGCAGTATCGCTTCTATTTTATGGTTTTGAATTTTTAAGCTATCCTTTCTGGTGGATACTGCTGGGGTATATCTTAGTGATTGGCACCATCAATGCCTACAATTTTATGGATGGTATTAATGGGATAACAGGACTTTATAGCTTATCGTTTCTACTCAGCATTGGGTGGTTAAATAATTCCTATCATTTTATTGACGATTATTTATTGATGCCCTTATTAGCTAGTATCCTCGTTTTTTTATTTTTTAATTTCCGAAAAAAAGCCAAATGCTTTGCGGGAGATGTAGGAAGTGTAAGCATGGCTTTTACCATTTGCTTTCTCTTAATTTCGCTGATCAAAACAAGCCATAACCTGATATATCTTGGATTTTTACTCGTTTATGGTCTCGATGCCGTCACAACAATCATTTTTAGAATAATACGTAAAGAAAATATCTTCGAAGCACACCGTAGCCACTTTTATCAATTCTTAGTCAACGAGAAAAAGATATCCGCATTGATAGTATCCTCAACCTATGCAATCGTTCAACTATTAATCAATATCCTGCTGATACGGGAGTACAAAAACACCATTCAAAATAGTTTGACATCCCTCATAGGTATCGCCATACTACTTTTGGGGATATTTATTTACCTACGCTTTTTGGTAGAAGGAAGGGAAACCCTTTGCACTAAAAAATAGAGTAGAAATGAACAGAAAAATAAATAGGGATTCAAAAAATGAACCCCTATTCCTGTCTTATAATTTAATTTCTTCTTCTGTGGCGTTTAAAAAGTGAAACTCCGTCAAATAGTAGGACGCAACTCCTTTCACCTTAATCCACTTTCCAAGGCTAAAAAACCACTTCCATTGCAGGGATATAAATCCTTTTTTGATATACGCTTCAATATATGGATGCACTAATAAAGTAATCTGTTTTTCATTCTGTTCATTTAAAATATACTTCAGATTACCCTCAATGTCATCCATTAAAATAATACTAGCTTTAATCTCGCCAGTTCCATCACAAGCCGGACATTTTTCATTGGTCACAATATTCATCTCTGGCCGAACCCGTTGGCGCGTAATTTGCACTAAACCAAATTTACTCGGCGGCAGAATATTATGTTTTGCACGATCCAAAGCCATTTGATCTCTCAGATAGTCAAATAACTCTTTACGATTTTGAGGTTTATGCATATCGATAAAATCGACCACTACAATTCCTCCCATATCACGCAAGCGGAGCTGACGAGCAATTTCTCGAGCTGCTTCTTTATTAACCATCAAAGCATTTTGATCCTGATTCTCTTGGTTAGCAGTTCTATTTCCACTATTTACATCAATCACATGCAGTGCTTCTGTATGCTCAATAACAAGATAGGCTCCCCCAGGTAAATTAACCGTTCTACCAAATGCTCCTTTTATCTGCTTATCAATACCGAAATGCTCAAATATGGGTTCTTTACCTCTATAAAACTTTACAATCTTTTCAAGATCTGGAGATATCTCATGGATATAAGATTTGATCTCTTCGTGGATGGCTGAATCAGCCACGTAAATATGGGTAAAATCTGGATTCAGTAAGTCACGCAAAATGGTTGAGGTTCTTCCCATCTCACCCAAAATACGTTTAGAGGGTTCTGTTGAAGGTAGTTTACGTGAGAAAGCCTCCCATTTAGCAATCAAGTCCAACAAGTCTTTCTGAAGTTCAGCTACGCCCTTCTCTTCTGAGACTGTTCGTATGATCACGCCAAAATTCTTTGGTTTGATACTTTCTACAATCTTCCTCAACCGAGTACGCTCCGTATTGCTTCTAATTTTTTTAGAAATAGAAATTGTTTCAGAAAAAGGAACAAGCACTACAAATCGGCCAGCAATAGAAAGATCAGTACTTAATCGAGGTCCTTTTGTTGAAATAGGTTCCTTAACAATTTGAACTGGCAGAAGCATATTACGACTCAATATCTCAGAAATCTTTCCTGATTTATTGATATCATGCTCTAGCTTCAATCGATCAAGCAACTTATCCTTATAGGTGCCGTTCTTAATCAGCTTGGTCAATTTGATCAGAGAATGAATCTGTGGTCCCAGATCAAAGTAGTGCAAAAAAGCATCCTTCTCGTAGCCTACATCAACAAAACATGCATTCAAGCCAGGCATTATTTTTTTAACCTTACCTAAATAAATATCACCAACAGCATAGTTATTATTGGCTTGCTCTTTGTTAAGTTCTACAAGTTGCTTGTCCTGCAATAAAGCAATAGTCACCCCATTGGGAGACGAATTGATAATTAATTCCTTTACCAATAGCTACATCTTAAATAGATAGACGACATATGGAACGCCATCTTGTGAATAGAAAAATTAGATAAGTCTTTAGTACGTCATATAGAAGTTGTATAGTAGATCTGTTGAAACCCCATCTTTCTTGTTTGAGTCTGTACATTAAAGTTATTTTTTCGCTAGACTTTAGGGATCTTCATGAATTCAATTTGTTTTTCCATCAGAATGAAACTACACAGATTCATCAAAAATAGTGAGCTACTCATAGAACGACTCTCCTTCTAACCCCTCATACAAAAAATAGAATTATTGACTTATATAAAAATTTATCGCACACTTTATACACCGAACGCAAAAACTAGCAATTTCTCCAACTTATTAGCGATACTAAAAATTTAAATCAAATTCTAAACCCTCTATACTATGAAATAATTACTAAATAGCAAATGTTTACAAAAGTAAGTAGAAATGAATGGGCACAAAGAAACCTCCAACAGTCTCTTCTTGCAGGAGGATTCAAATTTTAACACCCATTTATTTGCTTATTTTTTCTTATGTCTATTTTTTCTTAAACGCTTCTTACGTTTGTGAGTAGCCATTTTATGTCTCTTTCTTTTTTTACCGCTTGGCATAATTTTAGTTTTTAAATATTATTAATTTTTATGTATTCCACTTGTTTTCAATGAGTATAGAGCTATCATGAATCAATCTATTTTAATCATTTGAGATTTGTAAGTGGATTGAACTCATGATGAATTACTTTTTTAACTCTTCTACTTTACGATCCACAAACTGACTTAAACCAGGATCTGCTGCTAATTCCTTTGTTTTAATATAGGCGTTGATCGCATCTTTATTCATTCCTATATTCTCGTAACTAGAAGCGAGATAAAACCACGCCTCTGGCTGATTTGTTTGAGAGATCACAACTTCAAAACGTTTGACCGCTTTCTCATACTGGCCAGTCTTCATAGAAAATAGACCTAGGCTCATATTCGCTTTCACATTCTTAGGATCTTCCTTCACTACGTCACGTAATAAAAGGATGCCTTTCATTGGATCTGCAGTTCCACTTACATAAGCCACTCCTTTTCCAATTTTTGGATCTAAGCTATTTGGTTGTAGGATTTCTGCTTTCTCATATGCCATAATTGCTTTTTGAACTAGAGCAGATTGCACCAAACTATCTTGTGTACTTTGATATGCACTTGTAAACTTATCACCAGTCATCAACCAGCTAGCATATGTCTTTTCGGCGTTAGCAATAAGTTCATAATAGAATGCACTCGGAGCAGGTACATTTACATCATCCCATTTCTGAGCTAATCGTTTCTGTACTTTCAATTTATCAGCAGAGGAAGCATTTTTTAACACCTCCTCAAGGTCGCTAATTTGCTGTGCTACATTTGCACTTAAAGCTTGTTTCGCACTAACAGATACACTTTTCAAGCTTACTATGGACGGTACTCCACTTTTTATCTCACGGCCTTCGTCACTTTGTTTTTTATTCGAGTTTACCAGTCCTTTAATATCCAAAGAAAACAAAGCTACCATCAGAACAACCACTAGTCCAATAACAACAACTTGCTTTGTATTCAGCATTTAGATAATAGATTATAATGCTTTAACTTTTTATTTATTCTCTTTTTTCACCTTCTCTATAAAAACCTTTGCGGGCTTGAAAGTAGGTACAGTATGTTCAGGAATAGTGATGGTCGTATTTTTAGAAATATTGCGGCCTTTCTTTTCTGCTCTTTTGGTTAATACAAAACTACCAAATCCTCTCACGTAGAGATTTTTACCACCAATCATAGAGCTTTTTACTACACTAAAAAATGCCTCTACAGTCTCTTGCACATCTACCTTCTCAATTCCTGTTTTAGTAGATATTTCTGCAACAATTTCTGCCTTGGTCATGTTTAATAAAATTTTATGTTCGACAATACTAAGCTGTGTTCCAGCTTTTTCGGGCCTCAAAGGTATTAGTTTAAATCTTATTTTGGAAATAATTTCCGGTTTTTCAAAGAACACGACTCTAACTGTCTAGCTTCCCAATTAAGCAAAGGCAGATCTATTTTACCGTAATGAGTGTTTGCTCATATGAATCTTCAAGATGTCCAAAAGCCAAAATATTTTTCTCTGGAATGTTATTCTCTCTTAAAATCGCTTCAAACTCATTGGCATATGCTGGCTCAATGGCTATTAATAAACCACCACTCGTTTGAGGATCAGCTAAGACATGTTTTTGATGATCAGTCAATTCAGAAATATGATGACCATAGCTTGCCCAATTACGATGGGTACCCCCAGGGATAGAGTTTTGATCCAGATAAGTCGCCAAGATGTCCATTTTAGGCACTTTGTCAAATTCAACAATTGCGTGGAGCCGACTCCCTTCACACATTTCTACCAAATGACCGAGTAAGCCAAATCCGGTCACATCAGTCATCGCTTTGACATAAGTCAATTTTCCTAATATCTCGCCAATGTTATTGAGCCTCCTCATTGATTGAGATGCTACGTCAACATGCTCAGCATTAAGTATTCCTTTTTTCTGTGCAGTGGTTAAGATACCAACACCCAATGCTTTGGTTAAATAAAGTAAGCAACCTGCTGTAGCAGTCGAGTTTTTCTTCAAATGATTGGTCTCAAGAATCCCGTTCACTGCCAAACCAAAAATTGGTTCAGGGCAATCTATGCTATGCCCCCCAGCCAAACTAATTCCCGCCTCTGCACAAATAACGCGTGCCCCCTCCAATACTTTTTGGGCAACTTCCGGAGCAATTTTATGAATAGGCCATCCTAAAATAGCAATCGCTAAAATAGGTTTCCCTCCCATGGCATACACGTCGCTGATAGCATTGGCAGATGCTATACGCCCAAAGTCGAAGGCATCATCCACAATAGGCATAAAAAAATCGGTAGTCGAAATTAATGCTGTCCCATTTCCGAGATCATATACTGCCGCATCATCTCGAGTATCGTTTCCAACTAATAGATGAGCATCAACTAAGGCCTTAGCTGAGCTATGTAGTATTTTATTTAAAATGGCTGGACTAATTTTACACCCGCAGCCAGCACCATGTGAATATTGGGTTAGTTTTATTTCTTCTATTTCGGTAGCATTCATTGGCTTGAATTAACTTCTAAATTCATCAGTTTAATTTTTTCAAGGATCAGCATCGCATTTTGAAAAGGATGCGTGCCATCACATTCAACTTGATGCACACGTTCTACGGCACGCTTATTCTGACCAAGTTGATATCTTTTATCATAATACCCCAGTACCAATCGAATAAAATCAACTATCCGATCCTCTTCAATCGCCAGCAATGCATTTTTCGTTTGTACTGGCCCTAATCGCTTGCTTATTCTTTCGGTGCATTTGGCAAGGAAATCTTTGCCTAAATTTCCATATTCATGGACCAAAAATTGAATTCGTTGTTCTATAGGGACCAACAGTTTAATAACTTCGGCCTCTCGCATTTGTTTCCAGAGTAAATGAGGAATCACCCGTTTGCCTATCGTGATGCTCTCATCTTCAATCCAGAGTGGCTTTGTTTGATCTATTTTATGCAAAATGGAAGCTAAGTTATTTTCAAATTGCTCCTGTGTGGGTTGAATCAATTTTCCCATTGAGCCATATGCAGATCCTTGATGTTGAGCCAAATCTTCTAAATCAATTACTTGTTCACCCCGATTTTTTAATTCATATAGCACATTTGTTTTTCCGGAGCCAGTCATCCCACCTAGAATAAGTAGCCAAAATGATTCAGTAAAGGTATTCAATACCCATCGACGATATTTTTTATAGCCACCTCCTAAAAGATATACATCGAAACCATACATATTGAGCGCCCACGCCATGGCACCACTTCGCATGCCACCACGCCAACAATAAATAGCTATTCTTTTAGTAGGAGCAAATTTCAACGCTCGTTTAATCAAACCTGACCATTTAGGCCCCATCAGGTCAAACCCCAGCAAAATGGCTTCTTCACGACCACGTTGCTTGTAACATGTGCCCACTTCTACACGTTCCTCATTACTAAAAATTGGCAAATTATATGCACTCCTGATATGTCCTTGCCCAAACTCGATAGGTGTACGAACGTCAACCATTGGAATGGTTCCAGCTAATTTCATGTACTCATCTATGGCAAGTGTACGAATCATGGACGCAGTTGGCGCAAATAAAGTTGAATGGTATTCTCAAAACCCAAGTACAAAGCATCACAAATTAATGCATGCCCAATACTAACTTCCAAAAGATTCGGTATTTGCTGAGCAAAATAGGCTAGATTATGCAAGTCGAGATCATGACCAGCATTGATACCTAAATTGAGCTGGTGCGCCATTTTTGCAGCTTCAACGTAGGGTTTAATAGCCACTTCTCGATTGGTATGGTAAGATGATGCATACGCTTCAGTATATAATTCGATCCGATCAGTTCCTGTTGTGCCTGCTGCCTCAACCATTTTCTGGATTGGATCTACAAAAATAGAAACCCGTATTCCAGCAGATTGAAATTCAGCAATCGTATCCTTTAAATAGGCTTGATGTTTGATAGTATCCCAACCTTGATTAGAAGTTATCTGCCCTTGCACATCAGGCACTAAGGTAACCTGAGCTGGCTTGTTGGCTAAAACCAATTTTACAAATGCATTTTCTGTGGGATTCCCTTCAATGTTAAACTCTGTAGAAATTACTTTTTTCAGATCGTATACATCTTGATAACGAATATGCCGCTCATCTGGTCGGGGATGTACAGTGATTCCTTGTGCACCAAATCTTTCGGCATCTAAAGCCATCTTAACGAGATCTGGGTTATTGCCCCCACGTGAATTTCTCAGGGTAGCAATTTTATTGATATTAACTGAAAGTCTTGTCATCGATCAAAAATAGAAAAACCCTTTCGAACTTATCAAAAGGGTTTTTTAAGGCCTCAATATGACTCCTATTTTTCAAAGAGTGCTAGAGCAAGGGGCTTTACTTAATAGCGGTAGCTATCTGGTTTAAATGGCCCTTGTGGAGCTACTCCGATATATGCTGCTTGATGATCCGTCAACACATCCAGTTCTACTCCAATTTTGGCTAGATGTAGGCGTGCTACTTTTTCATCCAAATGCTTAGGAAGCGTATACACTTTATTTTCGTACTTGCTTGAATTAGTCCAAAGCTCTATTTGTGCCAGAGTTTGATTGGTGAAGGAATTAGACATCACAAAAGATGGATGACCTGTTGCACATCCTAAATTCACCAAACGTCCTTCCGCCAAAACAAGAAGATCTTTCCCATCAATTGTGTACTGATCTACTTGTGGCTTAATTTCTACTTTGGTTTTTCCATAATTCTTGTTTAGCCAAGCCATGTCAATCTCATTATCAAAGTGACCGATATTGCAAACAATGGCTTTATCTTTCAGCGATTTGAAATGCTCACCACACAAAATATCACAGTTACCAGTAGCTGTTACGACGATGTCAGCTTCTTTAACTGCATTTGCAAATTTCTTTACTTCGAAACCTTCCATTGCAGCTTGAAGTGCACAAATAGGATCGATCTCAGTAACAATCACACGAACACCTGCATTGCGGAGTGAATCAGCCGATCCCTTGCCCACATCACCATAGCCTGCAACGACTGCAATTTTACCCGCCATCATCACATCAGTTGCCCGACGAATAGCATCGACTAACGATTCACGGCAACCATATTTATTATCAAATTTTGATTTGGTTACCGAGTTGTTCACATCAATGGCAGGCAAATGTAGTGTGCCATTTTTCATACGCTCATACAAACGATGTACTCCAGTAGTTGTTTCTTCGGATAAACCTTTGATATTGGCAATCAACTCAGGGTATTTATCAAATACCATATTGGTTAAATCACCACCATCGTCTAAAATCATATTTAAAGGTTCGCTTTTAGAACCAAAATAAAGTGTTTGTTCAATACACCAATCAAACTCTTCAGCGGTCATGCCCTTCCAGGCATATACGGGGATTCCTGCAGCAGCAATTGCCGCAGCAGCATGATCTTGTGTAGAGAAAATGTTACAGGACGACCATGTTACTTTTGCACCTAGCTCAACCAATGTTTCTATTAATACGGCCGTTTGAATCGTCATGTGCAAACATCCAGCGATGTTGGCTCCTTTTAATGGCTTTGATGCACCAAACTCTTGACGGAGTGCCATCAAACCAGGCATTTCTGCCTCAGCCAATTTAATTTCTTTGCGGCCCCATTCGGCCAGTGAAATGTCCTTCACTTTGTAAGGAAGATAGTTCGTCTCTACTGATGACATAGTTTTTTGGGGTTTTAATGGTGAGCTATAAAAGTAATTATTTTGAATAACAAATAGAATTCTGCCTTTTCGCCTCAAAAAATATCAACCTGGATTCCGAGGATTTAATAATCTGTTATCTTCTCATCAAGTATAATTTATAACCTAGTTCGAGTTCCTGGTATATTTCAAAACCACATCGTTGGTATAGTGGTAAATTTTCAATAGTGGATGTCTCCAAAAAGATTGATCGCCCACTTGAAACAGCTTTTTGAATAAGGTCATTCAATAGTTTGGTACCAATGCCCTGATGTTGATATTTTGGATCGACGCCCCCAAACCACAAATGATACATGGGCTCTTTCGGATACATTTTTCTTATCTCTAATTCTCGTTTCAAAACCTTGGTAACATTCGTTATCCCAATGCTTTTATAAATAAGCCTTGCATCCCATAATAGAGACTTTATAGTGGTTCTCTTTTGATCGGGGAGCAAAGCTAAAGCACATGCTTTGTTATCTGATGATAAAAACACTTCACCGAATTGAAAACACACTTCAAATGAATAAGTCATCAATTCTTTCATCCTATTCACTCTATGTTTGTCTTGCTTAATGACAGAATTAACACTTTTATTTGTATCAAATGCCCTGGTGAGAATATCCACAACAGTGCCTCTATCACGATAGATTGCTTTTCTCACGAATAGTCCGGATTTCTACAATAATTTAATTTGAAAGAGCTTATCCCATTTTTTGCCTGTTACAAATAAGCGTTTGCCCTGCTTGTCCCAGGCGATACCATTTAGAACATCCGCACTGGGATTTTGATTTTGGGTAGAATGCAAATTAGACAGGTCAATTTCGGCAGTCACTTGACCATTTTTAGGGTTGATGATTACAATTCGATTTGTCATAAAAACATTGGCATAAAGCTTTCCATCAATATATTCTAGCTCATTTAGATGTTCCACTGGTCCATTTTGATCATATACTTCGATATATCCTTCATCACGAAATGTGTCTTTGTTCAGGAAATAAATGGTATTCGAGCCATCGGTATTATAAATTCGCTTTCCATCAAAACACAAACCCCAACCCTCTCGTGTATTCTGACATGGAAATTCTTTAATGGGCTTCAGTGTATTCAAGTTGTAAACGATCCCTAAATTTTCCTTATAGGTTAACTGCAATATTTTATCACCAATGATGGTAATACCTTCTCCAAATATTTCGGATCTGATATTGGTTTTCTGCAAAACTTTACCCGTAGCGATGTCCAACTTATGCACACTCGATTTACCATATTCACCAGCACTTTCATACAAGTATCCTTGATGATACTCCAATCCCTCTACATAGGAGCTCGTATCATGTGGAAAAACATGCTCCACTTTGTAATTAAGTTTTTTAGGCACGCGCGTTGATTTCAAAATAATATTGGTGGAAACATCTTCTGATTGCCTAGCACTGAAAATACGTGCGGTTATCAATCGATAACCAAGCCCCAGCGTATCAGTAGAAATACTGATTGGTTTTGTATTCTTCATCACAGACATTCGAACTGTATCAACAAGGATGACAATCGAATCATATTTAATATTTTCTGGAATTTGCAAAGCTAGCTGCACTTTATCTCCTAAATTAAATGAGGTGCCGGCCTCCGGTTTCACCCAAGTGCTAGATTCTTTTGGCTTTGAGACTTGATTAGTACAATTCACCCCTAACAAGGAAGCTAGGATTGCAAGTGTGTATAATTGAAAACGCATACATTATTTTTGGAGCCAAGATACATAATTAAGCCTCAGGCCAAAAAGCATCTTCAATATGGCTTAATGCATATTTATCAGGAGATTCAAACAAAATAGAAATGATATCGAAACGAATTTCACCTTGATGCTCCATCAAGTAGATATATTCTTCTGCTGCTCGTTCCATCACTTTTTGTTTGGCAAAATGAACTGCTTCTTCAGGCTTCCCAAAAGCGTCTCCACTTCGGGTTTTTACTTCCACAAAAACAATTATTTGGTTTTTATAAGCGATGATATCAATCTCTGCTTTTTGAAAAGTCCAGTTCTGATCCAGAATTTCATACCCTAGCGTTTCTAAATATTGGCATGCGAGTGTCTCACCTCGACTTCCTAAAAGATGATGCTTTGTCATTATTTATTAATCACAGCACCTAAAAAATTGGATATTCCTTTTTCTACTTCCTTGACTTGCATGTACCGCTTCATCAAAATCGTTTGATTATCAACATCAGCCTCGTGCTGAATTTCTTCACGGATGTTTTTTAGAATATGATCTATCTTTCGCTTTTTGAGATGAAATATCCCTCCTAGTATTGTACTTCGTAAATTTTCCTTTTCGTTTTTAACATAAATCTTGCGTTTAGCATACCAGTTATCACTTAAAGTGTAAGGTGATGATAGTAATGAGACGACTAAATCAGCGATCGCTACATTTTTATGTTTGATAAAATCTTTTTCAGAAGGAAGTTTACCCGCATTAATCTGCACTTTGTATTCTTCAAGAATCATTTTGCACTCGATATGATCAAATTCCACATCGGCCAAATTGGCAATCATATAGGGAGCGATATAGGTATCAGTCATGTTATCCCAATTCGCCAGCTCATGTCCATACATTAGCAGCAAACGGACAATCTCCTTTTCCTGATAAGCATCCGTATTCGAAAAATTAGCCAGCTGCTCTGCTTGAACAAGTAATTTAGATTCTGATGATTCAACTATAGCTTGGGTTTGTTGATAATCACGTTTCGATTTACTTAAACGAATTTTATTGAGCTCCGAGATCAATATCCGCTCCTCGATCTGCAATAACGAACTACATTCTCGTACAAAAACAGAAGCTTTAATGCTATCAGGTATTTTAGCAATGCTTTCTACGATCTCACGTATGATACCTGCTTTTTTGATCGGATCAGTACCCGCATCATGAAGTAAGATGGATGTTTTATAAAGGATAAAATCTTTTTGTTTTTTCTCGATATAAGATTTGAACGCTGCACTCCCTACCTGACGTACATAGGAGTCTGGATCATGTCCATCCGGGAAAGAGACAATTCTCACATTTAATCCCTCTTCAAGAATCATATCCAGGCTCCGCAAGGAAGCTTTGATACCCGCAGTATCGCCGTCAAATAGAATGGTAATATTTTTTGTAAAACGACCGATCAACCGAACCTGCTCAATGGTCAATGAAGTACCTGAGGACGCAACCACATTTTCAATCCCGGCTTGATGTACAGAAAGCACATCTGCATACCCCTCTACCAAATAACAGTTATCTGTATCACGGATGGCTTTTTTAGCAAAAAACAAACCATAAAGCACATTCGATTTATGATAGATTTCACTCTCTGGCGAATTCACATACTTGGGAACTGTCTTATCAGTTTTCAGTGTTCGGCCACCAAAGGCAATAATTCGTCCTGTAAAATTATGAATGGGAAATATCACACGGCCACGAAACCGGTCATATAGTCTATCGCCATCTTTGCAGATGGTCAGACCTGTTTCTTCTAAAAAATCACGCTGATATCCTTCCAGGAGTGCTCTTCGTGTCAATGCATCCCAAGCCTCGGATGAATAGCCTAATCCAAACTTATTAATGATATCATCCCGAAAACCGCGCTCCTTGAAATAACTTAATCCAATATTATTGCCCTCGGCTGTTTCTCGCATTTGGGTTTGAAAAAATTTACCAGCCCATGCCGAGAGAATAAATAAACTTTCTTTATGATCACTAAAAACCTGCTCTTCAGATGTGTTCTCAGTTTCCTCGAATTCAATATGATATTTATCAGCCAGATATCGAAGTGCTTCAGGATATGAGGCATTTTCATGATCCATCACAAAACGAACCGAATCACCACCTTTACCGCAACCAAAGCATTTAAAAATTCCTTTAGCTACGGACACGTTGAAGGATGGCGTTTTTTCATCATGAAAAGGGCACAAACCAAGCAAGCTCGTCCCACGTTTTTTCAGGTTCACAAAATCACCAACAACCTCTTCTATTCGCGCTGCTTCAATAATTTTATCGACTGTTATTTGAGAAACCATGAACTATTTTTAAATACACCGGTACAAAAGTAGTCCTTTTAGCTGACACGAATTTAGCCAGTGTAGCTTCCAGCCTTGGCAATCGCTCGTACCTGTAGTACAAAAGAGTTACGGTGAATCTCTCAATATGACATTCCAAAATGATGACTTGATCCCTCGGATTTGCTATGATCAGCTTACTACTAAAATAACTTATTCAACCTAAAAATCAAGCTTTTACACCTAATATCCTTCGGGCAGATAGCTGTATTTTGGAATCATTTAAAAATTTTTTCTGGAATGGTTGTATCGTCGCACATGAGGATGCCAAACTCAACAATAGTGCACCTAATACTAGGACACGCGCTTTTTTTTCTAGAGCTTTCATAGGCTTATTTCTAATAAATGTTCAGATAGTATACTGCTGTTTCAGACCGATATTACTTCACCGAACAAGTCGGAATCAGTGTATAGAGATTTAATTTTCACGCTGCCATTAGCTTGATCGGACTTAGCCATCACTAAAAGTGATCAAGATCTCACGTTTTACAAGACACATTTTCCTTATGGGCGCTTACATCCTGTATTTTCACCAAATTATTCGGCCTAACCTAGTTAAGTTACCAGAGTGGTAAGAGCTCGATTTTACAAAGTATTCGAGCTTATCTAGCGCGGGTCACCTTATTTATTTCGGCAACAAAAGCAGCAGGACTTTGTTGTGGAAGCCCCTCCCATTCTTTCAGTACTTCACCTTTGGCATTCATCAATATGGTATATGGAAATTTACCCTGAGAATCATATTTATCCGCCAGCATCTCATTTTTTTTCATCTGAGCCTCACTAAGCTGATTTTTTTTCATTCGAGGAAAATCGGCACGAAGCAGCACTAAGTATTTTTGAGCATAGTCATCAAATACTGCCGACTCAAAAATCTCCTTCTCCATCCGAATACAAGGCCCACACCAATCAGACCCTGAGAAATTTAGCAAAATCATCTTATTTGATTTCGCAGCCTCTACTGATGCTTGATCAAAATCAGTAAACCAGCGTACAGATACCGTATCTATACTAAATATTAAAAATAGGGTCATTAATAGCTTCATAGCTTCTACCTTTTAAAATCAAGCTGACCTAATTGACAATATCTAGAATTAATTACAACATTAAATTAATTATAATTTAACAAAAAATTATTTAAATTAAAAATACAATTTTAATAGTTTTTGAGCTCTTGGGTTAATAGCTGGCCGTCATGGCTGAGAATCTTATTGATCGGCTATTCTTAATAAATCCATTTCCGTAATAAACTCTGACAGTCCTTCTATAGGACGATGAACGATTTTACCAGTTTTGATATTGTTAGCATCACATACAGCACGAAGTATATCTTGAAAGTGATGAGCAATTGACCCAATAAAATGACATGGATATTGATCGTAGTTGCCAAAGCAGTGAACATTAATTTTAATAAACTCATCAAAACCAGCGTATAGCAAATCTGTAATATACATTGAGTCCAGATGCTCACTCATGAAAGGGGCAAATGACCCTAAATATACATTTGCCATACTTCTTCGATAGATACGTTTCACAACATCTTCCTTATTGAGATGGTATGCATTACAAAAGGCCTTACGAAGTCGAATAGGCATCGTGCCATATAGAAAATCTTTAATTAGCTTTTTACCAAAGTATGCTGCAGATCCTTCATCACCTAGAATATACCCAAGACCATTCTTACTAGGATACACATCCAAACCATCAAAGTATGCACTGTTAGAGCCTGTCCCAAGTATACAGCTCAATCCTTTATTAGTACCACAAGTTGCATATGAAGCACCTAAAATATCTTGTTCAACACTAATAAAAGCACCCTTAAATACAATAGATAGCGCATTAGAAATTCGCTCTCGACAATCTGGATTCAAACAACCAGCACCAAAAAAGCAAACTTCTTTTACTTCGTCTTGATATTTTTGCACATCTGGCTGTTGCTGTAAAACTCGTACGATATCTTTCTCGGAAAACAAAAAAGGATTCATCCCGATTGTTTGAAAAGTAATTGAAATAGACTCTGATTGCAGCATCCAATCAGCCTTCGACGATCCACTATAGGCAATTAAAATCATAGTCTGGATTTGTTACCTGTATCTGTTTTTTTAAATCAATCACTTTGAACAAAGGTCCAACCTTTCTCTCATCAGGAAAGGTCCACATCAGTCAAACCACCCTTCCTGTAAATCATCAATTTCTCTGCGATCCTTCTTTGTTGGCCTCCCAGTACCTGGATCTCGACTCAACGCAGGAGCTTCATACTTCGCCTTATAGATACGTGTATCTTCCACTGGCGTCAGATCCTCATAAAATGCGATAGCTGTTTTAGCATCTACCCGGTTTCCCAGCAGACCAACCGTTTTTATCATTTTTCGCTCGACTCCTTTTTGTATCGTATACACATCACCCAACCTGACAATGTGTGAAGGTTTTAGACTTTGGCCGCTACATTTTACTCTTCCAGCTTTACAAGCATCAGCTGCAAGGCTACGGGTTTTAAATGCTCTGATCGCCCATAAATATTTGTCTATGCGTAATTTTTCGGACACCGTTTATTTTCAAAAATTTAAAAATCAATATATACTCATAGTTGACTGGTTTAATCCAATCAAAAAATCAAAGATAAGATATGCATTAGAAATTTATGGATTCAGCTCCTTCAAGCATTCTGCCGCTTCCTGCAAATGGCTCATAATATCTTTTCTACCCGGACTTATTTCTTGCATTTTATGAAAATCAGCAACACAAAATTGAAAAGCATTGATGGCCTTATTCCGGTCATATGATTTTTGATTTTTCTGCGCTTTAAACACACCGTAATCATAATAAACAAGAGCCCTACCTTGATATAACTTGATATCACCTGGATCTATTCCGATTGCTTTTGAAAAATCGTTTACTGCTAATAGAAACAATCGCTCTCGATCTCCGTTTGACAGCTTGCCAACTTCTTTAGCCATCGCACTACGGGCTTTCCCTCGATAATAGTATGCACTACTATTGGACGAATTTAATGATACAAGCTTACTAAACACACCAACTGCTCGCTTGTAGTTTGATGCATGATAAAGTGAATAACCCAACATATACAAGACTGATATATTGTTAGAATCTGCAAAAACTGCTTTTTCCAAATGCACAACTGCCAACCTAAAATCTCCATCCATTAACGCTTTTTGGCCCATTCCCTGATGATTATCTTGAGCCCTGGCCCAGCTGGTAAAAAACATAAAAACAATTAAAATGAATTCTAATTTCATAAAGTTTTTGCATTTACCACTGACCTTTCAGTCAAGTCTGAAAATGATGTCACCTCAATAAATGGTTTATGAATGGGTATGCATGCTTTATTGGCAATATAAAAAATGACATCAATATTTCTACTATTATTTCCAAGATTCAAGATATTGCAGCAACATTTGATTTCCCGCTAATAATTTTGAGACATATCACTTCTAACTCAGGGTTTCCGCACGAAATTAGGCGTAATTGATAATTTTCTTTAGGAATTCTGGGTCTCTGGCTGCTTTTTTTCGTTTTCGTTTGATGCTGATTTTGGTAGGTTCTTTTGAAAGGAGAAATAGGGCAAATTTTCGGGTAGTGTCTCTAAATAGTGGATATTCTTAAATTTCTATGTTTCATAACAAGTT
>CALLKE010000205.1 GCA_938008555.1 uncultured Pedobacter sp. | reverse complement strand
CTTTTCTTCCGTTATTTGAATCAAAAAGTTGCATTGGCGAGTTGAATCTGCGTCTTGAAATAATTTATTTAAAAAGTAATGTTTGTGATATAATTTTACTACCTTGTAGCAATTATTAATAATATCATCACAATGCAAAAAGAAGGTACAGTAAAGTTTTTTAATGAAACTAAAGGATTCGGGTTTATCATCCCCGCAGAATCAGGTGAAGAAGACGTTTTCGTTCATTCATCAGGTTTAATTGACCAAATTCGTGAGAACGATAAAGTTCAATATGAAGTTGAGCGCGGCAAAAAAGGCCTAAACGCTGTTAATGTGAAGGTTATTTTTTAAATCGACATACGTCATTGATAACATAAAGCATGTCTGGAAGGACATGCTTTTGTTATAAAGTGGATTCATATTTTCATTTTTTACCTGTGGACAATATGCACATTGGCCTCACTTCGTTTCTCGCATTTAGGTTTCTTTAAGCTATCCGAGCATACTCTTTTTTTAGCGACAAGTTCAATAACTTAGCCCTCCCCTTTTTTGCAGCATAAACCCTGTTGCAAAGAATTAGATAATAATTCAGTCGATTTCCATGTTAAAACAGAGACTTCAACAAAGGCTATTACAAAAGCTTTCTCCACAGCAGATACAATTTATTAAACTGTTACAAATCCCAACAGCTCGATTGGATGCTCGAATAAAGGATGAGCTGGAAGATAATCCTGCATTGGAGGATTTTAGTTTGGCAAATATGAATGAACCTAAAGAGGAGTATCCAGATCATAATCTTGAAGGAGAAGATAGTTCTAATGAGGACACACAGGATGATTATGAAGAGTTTAATTTAGATGATTATCTCCAAGAGGATAGCCTGAATGATTATGGGTCATCCTATAATCAAAATAGTGACCCTGATGAAGATTCTAAAGAAATTCCCGTAGCGATACAGAATTCTTTTTTCGAAAACCTACAGGCGCAACTACAGTTAGTGCAGTTGAACGATAAGGATCTAAAAATAGGCCAACAAATTATCGGTAGTTTAGATGATGATGGATATTTGAGACGACCAACTATTTCAATGATAGACGATTTGGCCTTCTCTCAGAACCTTTTTGTAGAAGAGCATGAGGTAGAGAATGTGCTAAGTATTGTACAGACATTCGATCCATCGGGTGTTGGAGCGCGTAACTTGCAAGAGTGTCTTATGATTCAATTGCGAAAGAAGGAACAAACCCCAATTATAGAAAAAGCGATATTAATCATAGATAAATACTTGGATGAGTTCACGAAAAAACATTATGAAAAGCTTGAGAAGCTTTTAGGGATGGACTCAAAAGAGTTGAAGGAAATTATATATGAGATATTAAAATTGAATCCTAAGCCAGGAGATTCAAATACAGCTATTACGAAGGAACTGCAAATCATACCTGATTTTTATATCGCAAATAATAATGGTGTATTACTCTTGACATTAAACTCAAAGAATGCTCCAGAACTCCGTATTAGTCGATCTTATCAGGAGATGTTTGAACACTATGATAAAACAACTGAAAAGGATAAAAAACTAAAAGAAGCGGTTCAGTTTATTAAGCAAAAACTAGATTCTGCCAAATGGTTCATTGATGCTATTAAGCAACGTCAGCAAACGCTGCTTAAAACTATGAATACCATTATTAACTATCAGTATGAGTATTTTCTAACTGGTGATGAAAAAAAAATAAAACCAATGATCTTGAAAGATATTGCAGATCGAATTGGGATGGATATTTCTACTGTATCACGAGTAGCAAGCTCCAAGTATGTGCAAACGGAGTTCGGTACTTTTCTTTTAAAATCATTCTTCTCTGAAGCGATACAAATGAATACTGGTGAAGAAGTATCAAACAAAGAAGTGAAAAAAATACTGGCGGAGTGCATCAATAAAGAAGATAAACAACATCCATTAGCTGATGAAAAATTAGCCGATATTTTAAAGGAAAAAGGCTATAGTATAGCAAGGCGTACAATTGCCAAGTATAGAGAAGAGTTAAACATTCCAGTAGCCAGGCTTAGAAAAGAACTCTAATACAGCATATTTACCAAAGCATTTGTGGGCAAGTTACTTTGTACTTATTATTCAGAAGTAAACCTAAAATAACCTCGTGTGAGCCAGAGCTAACTGTGCGAAGTTGTGAAGTAGGGATATCATATGAATAACTTATGTTCAGCAGCGAACTTATATTAAAGCCTGCTAGTACTGAATAAGAATCACTCTCCCTGTAGCCTGCCCCTAGCCAAAAAATATCTTTAAACATAACTTTAGCACTCACATCTAATGATAGCGGAGCGGGCGAAGTATATTTAAGCATTGCCGAAGGTAATACGCTGATCTCTTCTGAGATAAAAAACTTGTATCCCCCTGTTAAATAATAATGAGGTACCTCTTTTCCACCATAGGTGATTGTCGAATATTGGCTTAATAATTGATCTGCAGATAGACCTGCAAAAAAGGTAGGTCCATAAAGCCATAGCCCTAAACCAGCTTCAGGGTTAATCTTAGTCCCCAAGCTATTAATTACTGCAGGGTCACTTTGGCTTGCTTGGTCAATTTTTGCAATATCAATTTTATTGCTTGAGAAGCCTCCAGATACGCCTACTGATAGGTTTAGTCTGGGGGCTAATCCCATATGATAGGCATATGTTGCATTAAATACAGTTGTATTAAATGGTCCAGATTGATCAGTAACTACATGTATTCCAACCCCATGATGTGGCTCAGCAGCCATATATGTTTGCAAATAGTTTCTACTATTAGGATTATTTCCCTGTTCAGCAAAAGAGCCAGCATTGCTTGATATATAATTTTTCCCAATAGGAGTATATGCATAAGCGAATGTGGTGATTGGAGCTCCTGACAACCCTACCCACTGATCCCGGTACCCTAACTTCACATCTGTATACCTTTCAATGCCTGTGATTGCAGGATTAATCAGATAGTTATTAAAGAAATATTGTGTGAACTGTGGCCTTTGTTGTGCCATTGTGCTACTAAATAGCAGGATAGTCAGCATAAATAGGAGGAATCTTTTCATTTGTCCTTTTTGATTTGGTTACTGAATACTTGTTCAAATTCTTTGAGCTTCGGTTGAATGATCATCCTACAATAAGGCTGCTCTTTGTTATTTTGATAATAATTTTGATGATAATTTTCTGCTTTGTAAAATATTGTAAACGGTTCTACTACGGTTACAATATGTTTTTTATATACTTTTTCTTTTTGTAGTTCATCAATTATCTCTTGAGCCACTTTTTTTTGATTCTCGTTTCTGAAAAATATAACAGAGCGATATTGAGACCCAATATCGGGGCCTTGTTGGTTTAGTGTTGTAGGATCGTGTACTTTGAAAAAAACTTTAATTATTTCCGCTATACTCGTGTGTCTTTCATCAAATGTAATTTGAACTACTTCTGCATGTTTAGTTGTTCCAGATGATACTTGTTCATAAGTGGGATTTTTTATATCGCCACCAGCATAGCCAGATTCAACAGATAATACTCCATCTAGCTCTCTATAAATAGCCTCTACACACCAAAAGCAACCGCCGCCTAGTGTAATTGTATCTATTGGCGCTGTCTTATTATAATCTATAGTCTTAGACTTAACTGAGTTGCCGGTATTCTCTGGAACAAACTCCAACGAAATTGAATTGACACAATATCTTTGTCCTGTTTCAGTAGGACCATCATTAAAAATATGTCCTAGATGGCCACCACATTTAGCACACATAATTTCTGTTCTGATCATACCATGAGAGCGATCAGTGGCAGTTTTGATATTCCCTGATTGGATTTCTCTATCGAAACTGGGCCATCCACAGTCTGAATCAAACTTTCCATCAGATGTAAAAAGTGGATTTCCACAGGCGCTACATTTATAGATACCTTTTTCTTTATTCATCAAAAGCTTACCACTAAACGGTTTTTCGGTGCCTTTTTCTCTCAAAATATAATATTGATCGGGGGTAAGCACTTGCTTCCACTCTTCATCTGATTTCTTCATTGTATGACTATCGGAAGATGATAAAGTCGGTTTATTGGATTGTTGTTGTCCGCAAGCACCCAACGTTACTACAAAGCATAGCAAGAAGGGAAACTGAAAAAATTGTATCATTTTCTCGATGGGATTGAGATGAAATAAACTATTCCTCTATTTCTTAGGCCAACGAACTCAAGGTACATATTTTTCATATGTACAACAAGTGGACTTAGTTTTGTGGTGTGTGGGCTATCCATTATAATTACAGGGTAGTGTATCTAAATGTATGATAGGTAATATTTGGATAAAATATGATCGAAAATATCGAAACACACTGTGCTTTTCAAGCAACTAAAGGTGGTTTTTAAAAATCAAAACGCATACTTTTTTATCCCTGAAAAGAGTCATCATACATTTAGATACACTACCAATTACAGATGTTATTCAAGACTTACGTAATAATTTGAAATAGGCGATATATCAAATCGGACGCTATCATTAAATGCAATAATTTGCTCAATAAAAATCAGTGCAAAAAATCAATCTCAATATTGAAAGTTTTGTGGGCAGTCAGCAGCATAATATCAGGTTTTTATTTATCATGAACATACCAAAGTTTAATAGAGTAGATGCTTGAGCGTGCTTGAAAAACAAACTGCACGTATAACTAAAATGAAAGGTAGTATTGATATAAATCTACTATTGAACCAATTCTAAATGCTAAAATCTTTTTATAAGCATAGTTCAAAAGCAGGTGGATTTAATTAGTTTTGCTTGAATTAGAAGGTCACAAAATATGTCAGATTCAGTAACACTCAAATTAGACGCTGCAACAGTTGAGTTGCCCATTATTACGGGTACAGAGAATGAAAAAGCAATTGATATATCAAAATTGCGCGATGAAAGCGGGTATATTACGATCGATTCGGGTTATAAAAATACAGGTGCTACAAAAAGTGCCATTACATTTTTGGACGGAGAACGTGGTATTCTAAAATATCGTGGGTACCCTATAGAGCAGTTAGCGGAGAAAGCTTCTTTTTTAGAGGTTGCTTACCTCCTTATTTATGGTGATCTACCGACTAAGGCCCAAATTGATAACTTTCAATTTCAGATATCTCGTCATACATTGGTCCATGAGGATATGAAAAAGTTCTTTGATGGTTTCCCATCAAAATCTCATCCAATGGGACAATTATCTTCGCTCGTGTGCTCCTTATCTTCTTTTTACTCAGAATCCTTAAATCCTAAGCAAACGGCTGATGAGCAGAATCTGACTATTATCAAGCTATTAGCAAAGATGACGACCATTGTTTCATGGATATATAAAAAATACTTAGGGCACCCTATTATTTATCCACAGAATAAGTATGGTTATGTGAGCAATTTTCTCCATATGACTTTTGGCCAACGAACAGAAGAGGTTGAGATAGACCAAGTGATCGTTGATGCAATGAATGTATTACTGATCTTACATGCCGATCATGAACAAAACTGCTCTACGTCTACTGTTCGTATGGTTGGCTCTTCTGATTGTAATTTGTATGCTTCTGTATCAGCAGGTATTTCTGCACTTTGGGGCCCATTACATGGGGGAGCCAATCAAGCAGTAATTGAAATGCTTGAAAAAATGAAGGCTGATGGAGGAGATATAAGCCAGTGGTTAAATAAGGCCAAGGATAAAGATGATAGCTTTCGTTTGATGGGTTTTGGGCATCGTGTATACAAAAACTTTGACCCTCGTGCTAAAATAATTAAGAAAGCTTGTGACGATGTGCTGAATAAGCTAGGAGTGAATGATCCAATACTAGAGATTGCTAAAAAATTGGAAGAGGCAGCCTTGAATGACCCTTATTTTGTAGAGCGAAAATTATATCCTAATGTCGATTTCTACTCGGGTATTATCTATCGTGCCTTAGGATTTCCGACCAATATGTTTACCGTACTATTTGCTCTTGGTCGTTTACCAGGATGGATTGCTCAATGGAAAGAAATGCGCGAGAACAAAGAACCAATTGGACGGCCTCGTCAGATATATGTTGGACATATTGATAGAGCGTTTACTCCGATTGAGGAACGATTCTAATGTGATTGATTCCTAGGGCTGTATTAAAGAATTTTTGATAAAAACTCTTTAATACTTTTTAAAAGAAAGCACTTTGAATTCTACTTCAACGTGCTTTTTGCATGTTTTCAATAAATAAGAAGCGATTAATTGTCTGTTTTGGAGTACAATATATTTTTATTAGCAAGCCTCCATATTGATCTTTATCATTTTAGTGCCCCAAAACTATCAAACATATTATTTGTGGGTTTGAAACTCTTCAATCGAAATACCAAGAATAATCTACATATCCTACCTCCTCTGTACTGTGTTAACACTATCGGATCTTTGTCAATTTGCTCAAAGTATTGATCCAGTTTTTCAGGAAATTCGTCTTGATAAGTAGTTGAAGGTTGGATAAAATAAGCACAGTCTCCTTTATGTAATGGTTTCTTAAACTTATTTGTCAAAGCATATTCATGCAAATCGAATAGCGTTCCCAAAGCGTACGTATTCAAATTCGTTTTTGTACTGACATAGTAGTCAATGTGTGCTGCGGGAAACCACTTTGAGATAATAATTCTTGAATCGGGAGGCATCATACCTGAGGCCCTGTCCTTACGATAGATTGAGTCCATTTGCAATCCAAATTGGTCCCAGCCATACATGTCCAGTGTTGGGTCGCCGGCTCCAATATGAGCTTTATTTGGGGACAGTGTTCCTGGATAAAAATTAACAACAAAAACACCAGCGATAACAATTATTGTGATTAAAGAAAGACTCCATTTGATAATTGGAGGAAAGAGTAATTGGCTATTTTTCTTTAGATCAGCTAAATAAAGTGCTGCCAGGATGAGTAATCCGCTGTAGGAGGGTCCTGACCAATGGGGAAGTGTATCTCTGAAAAGGGCTAGGAATAATAATGTGAAAATAAGAGGTAAGAAGCAGCACAGCATAAGGCGTGTGTAGATACACCATTTGCTGAAATTCTTTTTTTGGGTTATATGCCAAATGCTTACCCATATTAGCAAGAAATTGATTGGGTTATTGTAAAAAAACTGCCCAAAAATCTCCCGATAGAAACCAAGCGTATTTATCGAAGTAGTTTGTATTGCTACTCGACTACTGTGAAACGTATAGGTAATAAAATCATTCTGAAAATTCCAGATGACAATAGGAGACATCAGAATTAAAGTAATCACACCCCCAAAATACATCCACGTATTTCTAAACCAACTACGATTAAATAAAAGAGCATAAATACCTACTCCTAACCATAGGAATATTCCATGCACTTTGCATAGAATACAAAGCCCCGAGGCTAGCCCAAATAAAAGCCACAAGCTCCATAGTTTTCTGTCATCTTTCTGTTGAAGGATTTTAATTAGCAGATACACTGCCCAAAACCAGAAGAATGCTTGAGGGCTATCGGGCAGTATAAATAAACCTGCAATGATAGAGCTATAAATGCTGGCCGTGAAAAGTAGTGCTGCATACCAGCCTGTCCTTTCGTCTTTGATGATACTTCCAATCCGATAAATAATCCAGGTACTACCTGCCGATGCAAGAATGGCACCCAAGCGTACAAACACCTCATTATGCATTGTTAAATCAAGGGTCGTTACCCTGATTAGCCAAGCTACAAAAGGAGGATGGTCAAAATAGCTCCAGTTGAGGTGTAGGGCGTATGTCCAATAGTAAACTTCATCATTCCCAAGGCCAATGAGGTAAGCGACAATAAGTTTTACAAAAGAGGAAGCTCCAATAAGAAGTGCAATGTGCTTTTTGTAGGTATCCGGCGGATTTAGGTTTAGAGAGGGCATCGTGTAAAACGTGTCAGAAGTTCGGGCCAAAAGTGCTAAATATTCATTAATATTGGCCCATGCCAGTAATAAATTCATCACTCGGCATCAAACATGAAACTAGCATGAGCTGCCACTAACAGATAACAGATCCAAGTGAAAAACGGGGCTCACGTTAATTCTATAGCCATTAAAACAATTTATATATGAAAAAGCGAACCTTATTCTCAAGCTTAGCAGCTGGCGCAGCATTTGTGATGTCATCTTTTACCGGAGGAACATATGACGGAGTTTTTACTGTTGATATTAAACGTTCTTCTATTCAGTGGTTAGCTAAAAAAGTGACTGGTGAACATAAAGGGACTCTCAAGTTAGCTTCGGGCCAGCTTACGGTCAATCATAATGCAATCAAAGATGGTACTTTCACTCTTGACATGACATCTATTGCTTGCACTGACTTAGAGGGTGAATCAAACAAAAAAATCATCACGCATTTAAAATCAGATGACTTCTTTTCCGTCGAAAAAAATCCGACATCCAAGTTTCAAATCACCAAAATTGTAACAACAGGAACTGACCGAGCCAGTATCAGCGGAAACTTGACGATTAAAAATATTACCCAACCCTTAACCTTTTCTGCAGACATTAAACAAAAAGGGAATGAGCTAGTTGCGACAGCAAAAAATATTAAAGTAGATCGGACTAAGTATGATATTAGATATGGGTCAAAGAACTTTTTTGCCAGCCTTGGTGATAAAGCAATAGATAATGAGTTTGAACTGACTATTCAACTGGTTGCGACTAAATAATAGGCTGCACAGATCAAGACATAAACATAAAAGAGGCCTCAACTGGGTTGTGAGGCCTCTTTTATGTTTATGTCTTTTTGGGAAGAGTTTCTTTGTATACTAAAACGGGAATAAACTTACATATCCACATTTTTTGTTTTTCTGGCTTCAATAATCGCTTTACTGAATTTATTGACTTTTTATCTTGACCAATTTTTGGGGATTAAAAAAGTGATTGAGTGGTCCAGCTCCTTCCCCACTTTTTACATCCTTGCCATCACGAATTGCATCTCGAACATATTGGATGCTCTTGGTAGTTGAGGTGACTAAACTGTCACCTAAAGCCAAGTGAGACGCAATCGCCGATGAAAGGCTACATCCCGTCCCATGTGTGTTGGGTGTATCAATAGCTATTGATTTGAAAATATGTTGGTTTTGGTGTTAATAATGATAGGTATAATAACGTGAATTCGATAATTAAAACTGGAGATATGGTTTAAAAAAAAGGCTAAAAAGTGCATTTTGGGATTTCCTAAAAACCAGATGCCTAATTAGCCTTTTTATGTACGTCATTGACATTTCAAAAGTAATAGAAATTTTCTGTGAGGTGGACGATTTTTGTAAGCTTCATGATGACTATTTACGATCAAAAGCTCTTTCAGAAGGGCTGAAGTTAACAAACAATACTGGACCTAAATCCCAATTGAGTAGCAGTGAAGTACTCACTATCATCTTCTTTTACCAGTTAAGTGGCATGAAAAACTTTCAATACTATTACCAACGCCTGGTTCAACCCATTCTTGTGAGTTACTTCCCAAATCTAGTTTCTTACAGCCGATTCGTAGAATTAGTAGGAGAACATGCTCCTCTCATGTGGATGTTTACCCAAAGCCAAACATTGCGATCAGAAAAAACAGGGCGATACTTTATTGATTCTAAAAGATTACCTGTTTGCCATAATAGAAGAATCAAACAGAATAAAGTATTTCAAGGTATTGCTCAACGCGGTAAATCTTCTACTGGTTGGTTTTATGGGCTCAAAATACATCTGGTGATTAACGATTTAGGGCAAATTGTACACTTTTTACTCACCTCAGGATCTACGGCTGACAATCAAGAAAAAGTACTCCATCATTTATTGGATGATCTAAAAGGGGATTGCTACGGTGATAAAGGGTACATCTCTAAACTCTTTGAGCAGTTCTATCAAAATGGCCTCAAATTAGTCACAAAAGTGCGTAAAAATATGAAACAGCTTTTATACAACTTCTCTGACGCTATCTTCCTTAGAAAAAGAGGAATGATTGAGTCTGTTAATGACATCCTTATGACCGTATGTGATATCGAACATACTAGACATAGATCTGCCAATAATGCTTTTACTCACATTTTTGCTTCTTTGGCTGCTTACAACTTCTTGAACTCTAAGCCAACTCTTGAATCTCAGTACTTTATAGCCAAATAATTATCGAATTCACGTTATCTTACTTTTGTCCAGGATTTTCATAAAAATGTAAGTTTTGGAGTTTTGCAACCACAAAACTCAACATTTATTGGAAATCCTTTTTTATTGCATTAAAACCGTAAACAACTCCAATGAATAAAAAGATAGGTTTTATGATGATCCACAATTTCACAAACGACTACAGTGAAGGTTGCCATCCTCACATATTGGAAGCACTCATTCAAAGCAATACAATACAAGAACCAGGATATGGTGCGGACACCTATACACAAAATGTTATCAATAAGATCAGAGAAAAAGCAGGCGATCCATTAGCGGATGTGCATCTGGTCGCCGGTGGAACCCTAGCAAATCTTCTTGTATTGGGTGCTATTCTTAAGCCTTTTGAATCGGTAATAGCTGCAGAGACAGGACATATTAATACACATGAAGCAGGTGCCATAGAGGCAACAGGCCATAAAGTGGAAAGTGTTGTAACGTTGGATGGAAAACTGACAGTCACAGATATCCAGCCTGTGCTGAATAAGTTCCCCGAATTCCATACGGTAAAGCCTAGAGTAGTATACATATCCAACTCTACCGAGATAGGCACCTTTTACACCAAAAAGGAGCTGACGGAACTATCTCGTTTTTGCAAAGCGAATCATTTATTATTATTCATGGACGGAGCACGCCTTCCAATGGCATTGACTGCTTCAGCGAATGATCTCACCCTTGCCGATATTGCTTCTCTCACGGATGTGTTTTATATCGGTGGCACCAAAAGCGGTGCATTGCTCGGAGAAGCTATTGTGATTACAAAAGATGAACTAAAAAAGGATTTCAAATATCACATGAAACAAAGAGGAGCACTCATGGCTAAAGGCAGAGTGCTGGGTGTACAGTTTAGTGAGCTGTTAAAGGATGATTTGATCTTTCAACTTGCACGCCATGCAAATAAAATGGCGATGAAAATAGCGAATGCTTTCAGTGAATTAGGATATCCATTCTGGGCCCAGCCGGGCACAAATCAAATCTTTCCCATAGCTCCTCATTCGCTTATCGATCAACTTAAGGAGCGATATGGTTTTTTCATTTGGAAACAAGAGGATGCACATCATTCGGTTATCAGGCTAATAACTTCTTGGGCAACACCCGAAGAAAAAGTAGAGCAGTTCATTGCTGACCTACATACGTTTTCCAAAATGTGATGACAAGAAAAGTATGGCATATAATCTAATTGTGACGTCGTGACTTGCATATGTTAGCTGGGCTGTATCCCTACTTTATAATTTTTTCCATTCAACAAGATGGCATTATCTCAATGATGCCATCTTATCTCCCTTACCTCCATGTTGTAAAATTAGAATAGAAAGTACTAGCTTCGCTAGCTATTAATTATTGCGAAAGGGAGCTCATTATATTCGTCTAAAACTGATCATTACGTGCTATAGCATAACATTTACTATTCTCCCTTCGCTCATTATTTATTCCCCATTACTATAAAAACGAGCGTGACATGAAAGCTATTTTGCACAAAACAATTACCATTATTCAGTGTGCGCTAATTATTTTTTTGCTTTCGATAGCAACTCATGTTTGTTCTCAGACGGTGGATAGCACTTTCAGTGAAAAATTTTCTTTTCATACCCAAACGACTGTTGTATCACAGTATAAACCTGCTTTTTATGCAAAATATACAGGGACGAATAGTTTGTTGCCACAAGAAGAGAGCCAGGTTTCTATCACGGCTACTTGGTATACCGGTGTAGCATTGTGGAGAAATGCAACCATTTTTATCAACCCAGAAATAGCTGGGGGCTCTGGCTTAAGTAGTGCATTTGGAGTTGCCAATTCCACCAATGGTGAGACTTTTCGAGTAGGTACACCAGACCCAAAGCTTTATTTGGCAAGAATATTTTTTCGTCAATTGTTCCCGTTGAGTAAGAATACCGTCTATCAGCCTGCTAGTTTTAATCAATTAGCGGGGGATGTCCCTGAAAGTTATGTTGCCATCACGGCAGGTAAGATCGATATCGTAGATTACTTTGATAATAATCGTTATGCCCACGATCCTCGTACACAGTTCTTGAGTTGGGGATTAATGAATAATGGTGCATGGGATTATCCAGCAAACACAAGAGGTTATACACCTTCTATTGTGCTGGAATATGTGATGTCAAAGTCTGAGCTGCGTTACGGTATATCATTGGTCCCATTGATGGCTAATGGTAATGATATGGATTGGAAAATTGGCAAAGCCAGCTCACATTCTTTGGAGTACACACGACGATATTCTATTAAAGGCATGCCAGGAACTATTCGGCTGCTGACCTATTTTACGACTGCTAACATGGGTAACTATAATCAAAGCATTGCACTTAATCCTACAGCACCTAGCATTATTTCGACTAGAAAATATGGGAACACCAAATACGGTTTCGGTATCAATGCAGAACAATCTATTACCAATGAGCTTGGTGTATTTCTGCGTGCAGGCTGGGATGATGGAAACAATGAAACCTGGGCTTTTACGGAAGTCGACCGGTCTATGAGTGTCGGCATTTCCTCTGATGGTTATAAATGGAAACGGCCAATGGATCATGTGGGATTAGCATATGTAAGTTCTGGTCTTTCACGGCCTCATCGTACCTATTTAAAAGATGGAGGTTTAGGATTTATGCTTGGTGATGGAAATTTAAATTATGGATGGGAACATTTGGCCGAATTATACTATTCTGCAGAAATGATGAAGAACAGTATCTATCTCACAGGAACCTATCAATTTATCGTAAACCCTGGGTACAACAAGGATAGAGGCCCCGTGAATGTATTTTCTGTACGTGTGCATGCTAGAATTTGATTGATATCTGGATTTAGAGGATTGTTGGGCATCAAAATAGGTGCTCTCAGATGATCCAGATAAACTAACTTGGCGAACATCTTGAGCTTTTTAGTATTAGAAAACAAACAATAGTTGAAGAAATACAGATGAAGAATCCAATAACCCATTCGTCCAATATAGCTAAATCAGCCTTTGATGAAACGGCAGCTAATAAGCTACGCGAGGTATCACGTGTTGGTAGTGAAGTTTTTCTAAATATGTTAGACTGTAGTGCTGATGGCTTAACACTGGCTCAAGTACATAAAAATCAAAAAATATTTGGTCTGAATGAGATTAAGCACGAAAAAGCATTGGCGTGGTACAAACAATTAGTATTAGCTTTTGTAAATCCATTCACGGCTGTTTTGTTGATACTAGCCACCATTTCTTTTGTGATGGATGTTTTGCTTGCAACTCCAGGGAACCGCGACTATAAAACGGTAATCGTGATTAGCGTGATGGTCCTGATGAGCTCATTGCTTCGTTTTTGGCAAGAATACACGAGTAACCGTGCTGCCGAGCAATTGAAGTGCATGGTCAAAACGACCGTAACTGTGCTTCGACATGGGCAAGGAGAGATTAAAATTGATACCAAATCCATTGTACCTGGTGACATTGTTTTGCTGAGTGCAGGAGATATGATTCCTGCTGATTGCCGTGTAATCCATTCGAAAGATTTATTTGTGAGTCAGGCAATGCTGACAGGAGAGTCTCTTCCTGTAGAAAAACGAGAATCGACAATAAAAAGCACAGAAAAAAAATCTCCACTCGAACTAGACAATATTTGTTTCATGGGTACCAACGTAGTAAGTGGCACTGCCAAAGCCGTTGCAGTGACCACAGGAAACCTCACTTACTTTGGATCGATCGGAAAAGCAATTACAGGAAAACGGGCAGAAACAAGTTTTGATAAGGGTGTCAACAAGGTAAGTTGGTTGCTCATTCGTTTTATGTTAGTGATGGTGCCCTTGGTATTTCTCATCAATGGTTTCACCAAAGGAGATTGGTTAGAAGCATTATTGTTTGGAATCTCTGTGGCAGTAGGGCTAACACCCGAGATGCTGCCCATGATTGTAACCGCCAACCTGGCTAAAGGTGCGGTGAATATGAGTAAGCGGAAAGTGATTGTTAAACGTTTGAATGCCATTCAGAACATTGGTGCGATGGATATTTTATGTACGGATAAAACAGGTACGCTTACCATGGACAAAATTGTTCTTGAGCAGTATCTCAATATTTTTGGTAATGATGATGATGAGGTACTAAAATGGGCGTACCTCAATAGTTTCCATCAAACAGGATTGAGAAACTTATTGGATGTTGCCGTTTTAGAACGTGCAGAAGTGGTGAATAGGGATTCGAATCTAGATGAGAAGTACAAAAAAATAGATGAAATTCCATTTGATTTTCAACGTAGGCGAATGAGTGTAATACTGGAGGAAAAAAATGGGAAACATCTACTCATATGCAAAGGTGCTGTAGAAGAGATGTTGGATATCTGCTCACGTGCGTTCGATCCCGGTGAAGACAGACAACTTCAGATAGAGAATGATAAAATCTTACCCATAGATGAAAACATTCGCCATACAATACTGAATACATCCAAACGACTGAATGAAGATGGCTTGAGAGTTCTACTCATTGCTGTCAAAGAATATGACGAAAGGCCACTCACATATTCCATTGCTGATGAAAAAAATTTGGTATTAACCGGTTTTATTGGATTTCTTGATCCCGCTAAGCCAACCGCCAAACCAGCGATTATAGGTTTACAAAAACTAGGTGTCAACATCAAGGTATTAACAGGTGATAATGACATTGTAACAAAGAAAATATGCCGCGATGTGGGTATTCCTATCCAACACGTATTGTTAGGGAATGCAGTGGAACAAATGAATGATGTGGAACTAACTCAGAAAATGGAAGCAACGAGCATCTTCGCGAAACTAAGTCCACTGCAAAAATCAAGAATTGTCAAACTTTTACAAGCTAAAGGGCATACCGTTGGCTTCATGGGCGATGGTATCAATGATGCAACAGCGCTGCGAGATGCCGATGTAGGTATTTCTGTAGACACGGCTGTGGATATTGCCAAAGAGAGTGCCGACATTATTCTGCTCGAGAAAGATCTCATGGTACTGCGCAAAGGTGTCATATATGGCCGTCGAACATTTGGTAATATCATCAAGTATATTAAAATGACAGCTAGTAGCAATTTTGGAAACATGTTCAGTGTAGTCGGAGCGAGTGCTTTTTTTCCTTTTTTACCGATGCTTCCAATACAGCTGCTGGTGCAAAACTTGCTATACGATATATCACAAATATCTATTCCTTGGGATCGTATGGACCAAGAGTTTCTTGAGCAGCCACAGAAGTGGGATGCGGGGGGTATCAGTCGTTTTATGTTATTTGTTGGGCCAATTAGCTCCATTTTTGATTATGCTACCTTTGCGCTCATGTTTTTTCTTTTCAAGGCCAATAGCCCCGAGCATCAAGATCTATTTCAAACAGGGTGGTTTGTTGAGGGCTTATTATCGCAAACGCTGATCGTACATATGATACGTACTCGTAAAATACCATTTATACAAAGCTGGGCGGCAACCCCTGTTATAGCATTAACATCATTAGTGATGGTAGTGGCAATATGTATTCCTTTTTCGCCCTTTGCGGCAGCACTAAAAATGACATCCTTGCCCATAGGCTATTTCCCATGGCTGATTGGAATACTTTTTGGCTATTGTTTATTCACACAACTATTAAAAATGTGGTTTATCAAGCGATTTAATCAATGGCTTTAAAGGCAAGAATACATTTATCCAAAATCTTTATAAAATGAAATACCTTATTGTAGGGCTGGGCAATATTGGTCCAGAATATGCAGATACTCGACATAATATTGGGTTTATGATTGCTGATGAATTGGCTAAACAAGCCGAAGCCTCATTTCACAATATGCGTTTAGCATATTATACGGAACTAAGTCATAAAGGGAAAAAAATTCATCTAATTAAGCCTACCACGTACATGAACTTAAGTGGCAAAGCGGTTAATTACTGGATGCAAGAACTCAAAATACCGATACAGAATGTTTTAGTTATTGTCGACGATCTAGCGCTTCCCTTCGGAAGTATCCGCTTAAAGCCAAAAGGAAGCAGTGCAGGGCACAATGGCTTGAAACATATTGAAGCTACACTGAGTAGTATCAATTATTCACGGCTTCGTTTTGGCATTAGTGATCATTTCCCAAAAGGTCGCCAGGCGGATTATGTCTTGAGTGGTTTTGATGAGGATGAACAACCAGCAATACCTGCCTTGATTGACCGCTCAATAGAAATAATACAAAGTTTTATCAGTGTGGGAGTCGAATTAACAATGACCCGATTTAATCAATAATACGCATGAAAGTTTACGGAATTAAAAATTGCAGCACCGTTAAGAAGGCTTTAGCTTGGCTAGATAAGCATCAAATAGTTTATGAATTCCATGACTTTAAAAAGTTGGGCATCGATGAGCACACGTTAAAAAAATGGATCAGCGAGGTAGGGCTAGATCATCTACTAAATAGACGAGGGACGACTTGGAGAACAGTACCCCTTGATATACAACAGTCAGCGGTCACGAATGAGGACGAGGCAATCAAATTGATGCTAGAAAAAACAAGTGTTATCAAACGCCCTGTATTAGAAACCTCAAAAGGAACTATGCTAGGTTTTGATGAGGAAAAATATGAGGCCGTATTTGATTGCTAATATTTCTAAGAATAGGGTTCATTCCTTTTCAATTAAACTGTATCAAAATCCGTTTTAGTTTTTACTCGAAAATGAATGACTAGTGTCCGATTAAAAAATGAAGTAGTTTAGGTCCTTTACATCAAATAGCTAGATGTGCTGATGCGAAAGTCGATCCATGTAGATATTTTGAATATATAGCTGATATTGTGATGAAAAATGCTAAGTTTTACATCACTTGAGTCTTATCTTTTTCGAGTATGACAATGAATAACGCTAACAAGAACTACGATCATCTCATCGAGAAAATAGATGCGTTTATCCGTAAATATTATCTTAATCAAATAATCCGTGGAAGTATTTACCTCGCTATGGTTTTGTTATTGGGGTATATTCTTTTAGTTTTTGTGGAATACTACGGGAATTTTAGTTCAACAGTGAGGACGCTTTTTGTTTATGGATTTGGGTTGGTGATTGCTGGTATTTTAATTTATTATATCGTGTTACCCACTCTCTCCTATTTTAAACTTGGCAAGATTATTAGCAGCGAACAAGCGTCCGAATTAATAGGAAAGCACTTTGGGGATATCAAAGACAAATTGCTCAATACACTTCAATTAAAACGTTTGGCAGATAGCCAAGCTATCCATCTAACCCTCATTGAAGCAAGCATCAACCAAAAAACAGCTGAACTAAGACCCGTTCCTTTTTCATCAGCTATTCGAATACGAGAAAACAGGCGGTACTTAAAGTTTGTACTGGCGCCCTTAGTCTTTATTCTTTTGCTTGCCTTTATTGCTCCCCACATTTTAAGTGATAGTACAGAACGATTGCTTCATTACAATCAGTTTTTTGCGAAAAAAGCTCCTTTTCAGTTCGTGATTCTAAACTCAAACTTATCGGCTATGCAAGGGGATGATTTTGAACTGCAAGTAAAACTGACAGGCAATGAGATTCCACAGGACTTATATGTGGAGGATGGGGGGAATACCTTTAAATTGGAAAAGGAAAGTATCACCCGTTTCAATTATACTTTCAAAAATTTGCAGCAAAGCAAAAAAATAAGGCTTCTGGCTGGAGAGTTTAGCTCAGACCAATATGTGTTGGATGTAAAATTAAAAGCCACTTTGCTAAACTTTGATATTGTACTTGAGTACCCCCCCTATTTGGAACGTAAGAATGAAACTGTTTCTAACTCGGGTGATTTGACTGTACCCATTGGGACGCACGTGAGGTGGAATCTGAATGTCAAAAATGCTGATCGGGTCGATTTTAAATTGGAGAATAAACACGTGTTTCTGACTCCTTCAAGCGATGGACAGTTTAAGATGACTTGTCATGCAATGCAGAATGTGAATTATACGATGCGTCCAGTGAATGCTCAGGGGATAGGTACTGATTCGATGGGTTATCAATTGAAGGTTATTCCAGATCTGAGCCCATCTATTGAAGTTTCAGAGCGTCCTGATTCAGTGAATAATAAGTTGCTTTATTTTGTTGGTCAGGTAAGTGATGATCATGGATTCTCGAATCTCAGCTTTGCTTATCGAATCTTGGGTGATGAATCTGGTGCTGCTCAAAAACTAGTCACAAAATCTATTCCTATTGAGAAAAAAGTATTACAGAGCAATTTTTTTTATGCTTGGGATGTAAATGGAGTGGGAGCTAAACCAGGGCAGCAGATTGAATACTATTTCGAGATTTTTGATAATGATGGTGTTAATGGCCCCAAGCCGAGTAGGTATGTGAGCAAAATCTATAAACTACCGTCTGAAAAAGAAATGGATCAAAAGCTAGAAGCTAACTCGGATGCAATCAAACAAAAAATGGAACAAGCTGTTCGTAAGGCAGGAGAAATAGAGAAGGAAGCAAAACGAATTAATCGAGATTTAGTGAATAAAAAGAGCCTGACTTTTGAGGAAAAGAAACAAGTAGAACAGCTTCTTCAAAAACAAAGAGATTTAGAGAGTTTGGTGAAGGATATTCAGAAAGAGAATACCCAAAATATGTTCGAACAAAAAGAGAACAAAGAAATCAGACAAGACATCTTAGAGAAACAAAAACAAATAGAACATTTGTTTAATAATGTACTGAACGAGAAGACACGCGAACTGCTGACGAATATTCAAAATATGCTGGAGCAGAATAATAAAAATCAGACCCAAGAGAATCTATCTAAAATGCAGATGGATAATAAATCGCTACAGAAAGAACTAGACCGAGTTTTGGATTTGTATAAACAGTTGGAGTTGGAACAGAAACTGTCTGAAACTGTAGATAAATTGGATTATTTGGCTGAGAAGCAGGAAAAACTGGGAAATAAATCGCTGGAGAAGGAAGCAGATCAAAATGAGCTGAAGAAAAAACAAGATGTCCTTAATCAATCATTTGATGATATCAAAAAAGACATCAGTGAACTCACCGATAAAAAGGGGTTTGAAAATCCAGAGAAAGAACAAAAAGAAATAGACAAACAACAAGATCAAATTTCAAAAGATATTCAAAACAAGGATTTCAAGAAAGCATCTGAGAATCAGAAAAAAGCAGCGTCGAAGATGAATGAGCTTGCAAAAAAAATGAAAGATATGGGTGATCAGAGCTCGATGAAAGAAAATGATTTGAATGCAAAAGCACTGCGTGAAATTTTGAAAAATGTATTGAACTCATCTTTTGATCAAGAGAAGACCATGCTAGCCATTCGTTCCAAAGCAAGTAATGACCCCGAATATGTGACCATCACCCAAAAACAAAAAGATATCCAGGATAATTTGAAAATGGTGGAAGATAGCTTGTATGCGCTCAGTAAAAAAGTACCTCAAATAGAATCTACAGTTAATAAAGAAATACAGACCATCAATTTTAATGTTGGAAAAGCCATCGAAAGTTTAGCCGATAGACGCACGCCGGAGGCCAACCGCAATCAGCAATATGCCATGACATCGTTAAATAACTTAGCCTTGATGCTGAGCGAGGTGTTGGATCAACTTCAAAAAAGTAATAAAAATGGATCTAGTGGCTCTGGAAAAGGTAAGAAGAAAAGTATGTCGGCACTTTCGCAGCTACAAGATCAGCTGAATAAGAACATGCAAAAGATGCGCGATCAAATGAAAGGGCAACAACAGATGCCTGGCCAAGGTGGTAGGCCACAAATGAGTGAGGAGTTTGCAAAAATGGCACAGCAGCAGCAAATGATCAGGCAGGCTATGCAAGAAATAGGTAAAGAAGAGGGGGGCGGTAAAGCAGGCTCTGGCAAGTTGAATGATCTGATGAAACAAATGGAGCAAACGGAAACAGATCTAGTCAATAAAAAAATAGTGCAAGAAACAATCAATAGGCAGCAAGATATTCTCTCTAAATTGTTAGAGGCTGAGAAAGCCGAGCGTGAAAAAGATCAAGAGGTACAACGTGAGAGTAAACAGGGCATTGATCGAGCTGCAAACTATCAAAGTATTTTGAAGGAGTACCAGAAGTTCAAACAAAATCAAGTCGAGCTACTTAAAACAGTTCCTCCGGCACTAAATCCTTTTTATAAAGACAAGGTTGAGGAGTATTTCAAGGCTCTGAATGCGAAAGAATAATGGAGGTATGTATGTTGAACTGCTTCAGAAAACAATCGTGACATGTGCCACTTGGTGAGGAAGAGATCGTTGGTCCCTCCTCACCAAGCATGTACGAGTTGTTAGTGCTAGTGTGGTTCTTCAGCGGTGTTGAAGTCGTAAAATAGATGCGAGTGTCTTTCTACCCTGCGTTCAGTTTGCTTTTATGATAGCCATATGAGAAGTAAACAATCAGTCCAATAACAAGCCATAATCCAAATCCAATCCAATTGGAGACACCGAGCTCAGACATCATGTATAAACAAGACATTAATCCCATTATGGGAATTAAGGAGAGATTTTTTGTGAAACACAAATAGCTAACCACGATGCAGGCCATGAAAAATATGTACAAGGGTATTTTGTGACAGAATAACGAGAATCCACTATCATATTTTTTCTGATGAGCAATATCCAATGCATCAACAAAGGTTTGGTATTGTTCGGGTTTCATTTCGGATAAAAATGTCTCTAAATCCAAGCTGTTTGCACTTGCTGGAGTGACATTGACTGTTCGTAGGGCAGTTTTTTTTACCTCTTCAATTTCTGGTAATGAAAGCGAGGTGATTAATTCTGCTGGAGCACTCAGTGCTGGTTTATTTAAAATGAAATTGCTCAAGCTAGCTTTGTTATACGTGCATTGGAAGATAAGCCCCACAGCAAAAAGCGTGGGAATGATGTATTTCGAATTAATATAGGGTATTCGGAATTTCCCATACTGCACATTGGGCTTGTTCTGTAAAACCAATACACCGGCACAAACCAACGCGAAGGCAAACAGGGTACCAATGGCGGCAAGATCAGTCACGATGGTTAAATTCATGAAGAGAGACGGTACCGCAACCACAAATCCTGTAACCACAGTAGCAAAAGAAGGTGTTTTATATTTTGGATGAATACGTGCGAATGCTTTGGGCAATAATCCATCCCGACTCATACTCATCCAAATACGTGGTTGCCCCATTTGATACACTAATAAAACACTCGCCAAAGCAATTACAGCACTTACTGCAATAATGCCTGACATCATTTTTAAATTGATCTTCTCAAAAACAAAGGCAAGCGGATCGCCAACCGCTAGAAACTTGTAACTAACAATACCGGTTAATACCAAGGCAATGGCAACATACAAAATGGTACAAATGATAATGGACCACATCATCCCACGAGGTAAGTCTTGCTGTGGATTTTTGCACTCTTCGGCTGTTGTTGAAATAGCGTCGAAACCAATATAGGCGAAGAAAACAGCAGAAACTCCTTTTAGAATTCCAGAAACACCATGTGGTGCAAAAGGAGTCCAGTTGGTTACATCGACATAAAAAGCACCTACAGCGATTACCAGTAAAATGACAGCAAGTTTAACAACCACCATGGCATTGCTCGCATTGCGCGATTCTTTTATTCCTCGATACACGAGGATCGTGATCAAAAATGTGATTAAGAGAGCCGGAATATCGGCTATGATATGTAAGCCCGCTAGTTGAGGAGAAGTCTCCCAAGCGTGATGTGCCGATTGAATGGCAGGATCTAGATTCGCAAATGATCTTCCCGATTGCATCAAGGATAAAGCTTGTTGATATCCTTTGGAGGCAGTTAGGTAATCCATCGTGATCCAGTCGGGCAAGTGAATTCCGTGAATCCCCAAATTTGGAATATGAATATTAGCTAGTAATCCCGTAAAATAGTCAGACCACGAGATCGCTACCGTAATATTGCTAATTGCATATTCCATGATGAGCGACCAGCCAATAATCCACGCAATTACTTCGCCAAATGCTACGTATGAATACGTGTATGCACTGCCTGATACAGGTACCATGGATGCAAATTCAGCGTATGCAAAGGCGGCAAAACTACATGCAATGGCTGTGAAGATGAATAGGAAAATAACAGCGGGTCCACCATCAGCACTAGCTTTACCAATCGTGC
>CALLKE010000204.1 GCA_938008555.1 uncultured Pedobacter sp. | reverse complement strand
TATTGTTCTGCATCACAACCCAAGATGGCGGATAAGTTTTTTTAATTTCCATAAAACTACAATCTCTATAATGTACCGAATTAACTACACCGAATTCGTTGTAGTAAATATAATATAGTGGCCAAAATTTGACTATGATTTTTGTAGTTTTTTAATAAAACAACAACAAATACATTGTAGTTTAAAGTTTGGTAAAAGTAGTTTTAAAGTTTGGCAAAAGTACTGTTTTAAAGTCAAAAAGTTTGGTAAAAGTAGTTTTAAGTTTGGTAAAAGTAGTTTTTTAAAGTCTGAAAGCCTTGCTATGCGTGGGCTAGAAGGGGGTCTAAAAGCTTTTAAAAGCTTTTTAAAAGAATAAAAAGAGAATCAAAGGCAAAATCAAAGGCAAAATCAAAGGCTATGGCACTCGCTTCGCTCGTGTCGTTTCAAGAGCAAAAGCAAAATCAAAAACATTGCTAATGTATTCGCTTCACTCATACTTTTTTAAAAGCAAAAGCTCCAAAGTTCGCACCCATTCGGGATGCTCTGTACTTACCGTTTGAAATCGAAAGGGAGTTTGTAATCAGAGAAAAGGTGTTCCTGAAATTTTAATGGTGTCTGTTCACTCGTAGACACTCGTTCGGTTTAAACCTGTCTGAATCAAAAAGTAAAAAACAAAGCGAACGGAGTGTGAGCGACATAAAAATAAATCGCTCATTCCCCCTCTGATTACTGTGTTTTGCTGAATTAGATTAGAAACCAAAATCGAAATCACTGTTCTGTTCTGGTTTGTTTTCAGGTTTTGGACTTGGCTGTGAAAAACCTTTCTCTGGAGCAGGGGCTGTTTTCTCTGTAATTAAACTTTTTATGTTTTCAAAAGTCGCCATGCATTTTTTATATGCCTGTCTTTGAGACTCGAAACGATCATTTTGTGGCTCTAAAATGACCTCGCATTCCAAATATTTGAGCATCGTTTCATCATTTTTAATGATCTTTTCAACTTTGTCATATTCGTAACTACTTAGAGGGGTCGTCTCAGGAAACGGAAAATATAGCACGCTAAGGATTTTCACTCCGACTTCTTTTAACGATATCCAACACGGTATTTTTGCTTAGATTGACCAGCCGACCGACTTGTCGATAAGAGTGTCCAGCAGACACCAACTCCAACACTTTAGGTGCCAGACGATCTGACTTGGTACGTTGACCAGGACGACGACCAAACACAACGCCCCGCGCTTGTGCCGCTGCTACACCAGAGCGCACACGTTCACGTAGTAAATCTCCCTCAAACTCTGCTAATGCAGACATCACAGAAGCCATGAGCTTTCCCTGAGATGTGGAAAGGTCAAACTGCAAACCTGTTTGTGCCACCAGAGATACCCCGAAATGCCCAAGATCTTGTAATGACTGTACGAGATCCACGGTGCTTCTGCCCCAGCGTGTCAATTCCGTCACCAAGATGGCATCGATTTCACGAGATTGCGCCATGGTCATCAAGTATTTTCTTTGCAATCTCTCATCCTTACTGCCTGATGCAGTTTCTTTCCAAACACCGACAACATCGTAGCCGCAACGATTGGCGTAGGCACGTAGGTCATATTCCTGTCGTTCGCAGGACTGATCGTTCGTTGATACTCGGCAATAAATGGCCGCATTCTGTCCCAATTGAACCTCCTTGCGAAATTGCAGCGCAAAGCTAAGCGTGGCGGTACAAAATAATGTACCTTTAATAGTTTAGTTTATTTGGGACTAATGAGCCATGCCGCGCCATTCTATTTTGTCGTCCACGGAATTGGGAAGCCTGTTCGAAATTCCAGATGATAGAGCTTTTATGCTTCAGCATTACACTCTGAGTGATTCTGATAAATCCATAGTCCATCAACATCGAGGGGCATCCAACAAGCTAGGCTTTGCAATTCAACTTTGCTACATGCGTTACCCTGGAGTGATATTGGGTATTAACGACGAACCATTCAAACCCTTACTTTTCATGATGGCTGCTCAACTTAGTATATCAGTGGACTGCTGGAATGATTATGGTCAGCGCGAGCAAACAAGACGAGAACATATTGCCGAATTGAAAAAAGTTTTTGGGTTCAAACTATTCACCTTGAGTGACTATCGGCAATCGGTCAATATGATGGTGGATTTGTCCCTTCAGACAGATAAAGGTCTTATTTTAGCCACAACTCTCGTTGAAAATTTACGACAAAAATCAGTCCTTTTGCCAGCTATAAATGCAATTGATAGTATTTGCGCAGAAGCAATCACATCTGCCAACCGCATAATTTATACTGCTTTGACGAGCTCACTTTCAGAAACTCATCGTCAAAATATAGATGCTTTGCTGAACCGTAAAGAGGGCAGCAAACTGACAATATTGGGGTGGCTTAGACAGTCACCAGCTAAACCAAACTCAAAGTACATGCTTGAGCACATTGAGCGGCTGAAGTGCTTACAAGCCATCGATCTACCTGAAGACATTGGAAAACACGTTCATCAAAATCGCTTACTGAAAATTGCTCGCGAAGGTGGGCAAATGACTCCTGCTGATTTGGCCAGATTTGAATCTCAACGTCGATATGCCACTTTGGTAGCAATCGTTGTGGAGAGTATGGCCACGATCACCGACGAAATTATTGACCTGCATGATCGCATTATTGGAAAGCTATTTGCTATCGCAAAAAATAAACACCAGCAACAATTTCAATCATCAGGTAAAGCGATCAACGACAAAGTGCGTTTGTATGGGCTTATCGGGAAAGCCTTGCTAGATGCCAAGCAAAATGGCAGTGATCCGTTTGCCGCCATCGAAACTGTTATTTCATGGGATGCTTTTGCAGCAAGTATTACTGAGGCAGAAAAACTGGCGCAACCCGAAGACTTTGATTTTTTACCACGAATTGGCGAGAGCTATGCAACTTTACGCCGTTACGCGCCAGAACTTCTTGCCATACTTAAATTGCGTGCTGCCCCAGCAGCAAAAGATATGCTTGCCGCTGTAGAGTTGCTCCGCAGCATGAATGTTGATAATACACGAAAAATCCCCTCTAATGCTCCAATAGCGTTTATCAAAAAACGGTGGGCAAGACTAGTCTTTACCGATGATGGTATTGATCGCCGCTATTACGAAATATGTGTGTTATCTGAACTTAAAAACTCGCTACGGGCTGGGGATCTCTGGGTACAAGGCTCTCGCCAATTCAAAGACTTCGATGAGTATTTAGTGACTGCTGATAAATTTAATCAGCTAAAACAGTCCAATGAGTTACCTCTAACCATTACTACTGATTGTGATCTATATTTGCAAAGTCGCCTTTCACTATTGGAGCAGAAATTAGCAATCATTAATCGCATGGCAGCGACCAACGATTTGCCTGATGCGATGATCAATCAATCTGGTCTAAAAATAACACCTCTCGATGCCGTGGCTCCTGATACAGCCCAAACTTTAATTGACCAAACAGCAATGCTGTTACCACATATCAAGATCACCGAATTATTAATGGAGGTCGATGAATGGACAGGCTTTACTCGACACTTCACTCATTTGAAAACGGATGACACTGCGAAGGATAAAGCGTTATTGCTCACGACCATACTGGCTGATGCAATTAATTTAGGGCTGACGAAAATGGCCGAATCATGTCCTGGTACAACTTATGCCAAACTCTCATGGCTACAGGCTTGGCATATCCGTGATGAAACTTATTCAACGGCATTGGCCGAATTGGTGAATGCTCAATTGAAACAACCTTTCGCTGAAAACTGGGGAGATGGCACTACCTCCTCATCAGATGGCCAACGCTTCCGCGCAGGTGGCAGAGCTGAAAGTACAGGACATATCAATCCAAAATATGGCGCAGAGCCTGGAAGGTTATTTTATACACACATTTCTGATCAATACGCACCATTTAGCAGTAAGCTGATCAATGTGGGCGTTCGTGATTCAACCTATGTTCTTGATGGGCTGCTGTATCACGAGTCTGATTTACGCATCGAGGAACACTACACCGATACGGCTGGATTCACCGACCATGTTTTTGCACTCATGCACATGCTAGGGTTTCGATTTGCACCACGAATTCGTGATCTGGGCGATACGAAACTCTATATTCCAAAGTCAGACATAGACTATGCCGCACTTAAACCCATGATTGGCGGCACACTGAATATCAAACAGATTCGTACTCATTGGGACGATATTTTGCGTCTGGCCGCATCAATCAAGCAAGGGACTGTCACAGCGTCGCTAATGCTACGTAAACTCGGTAGTTATCCACGACAGAATGGTTTGGCATTGGCATTACGAGAGCTGGGGCGTATTGAGCGCACACTGTTTATCTTGGATTGGTTGCAAAGCGTAGAACTACGCCGTCGGGTTCAAGCTGGATTAAATAAAGGTGAAGCCCGTAATGCATTAGCGCGCGCCGTTTTCTTTTATCGATTGGGTGAGATTCGAGATCGAAGCTTTGAGCAACAGCGTTATCGAGCCAGTGGCTTGAATCTAGTGACCGCCGCCATTGTATTGTGGAACACGGTTTATTTAGAGAGAGCGACTAACGCCCTACGAGGGCATGGTCGCACAGTCGATGATACCTTGCTGCAATATCTGTCACCGCTGGGGTGGGAGCACATCAATTTAACTGGGGATTATCTATGGCGAAGCAAAGCCAAGATAGGTGGTGGAAAATTTAGGCCATTGCGCGCAATTGAAAAACCTTAGCGTGCTATATTTTCCGTTTCCTGAGACGACCCCTTGATTTTAGGTTCAGGATTGGGGCCGCCATGACGTTACTTTAGGGTGTACTCCAGGTTTACATTACATAAAAGCTTTTATGCGAAACTCGCCTGAATAGTCTTTCTGAGAAAGGCTATTCCTGATTTTTCACCAAAGCTTTCTTGATTTCGATGACTGACAATAACTCTCCCTCTTTTTTCCAGGTATTCAGTCCCTCTAATACCTGATGAAAAAGCTTATTCCGCTCAAAATATCCATTTTTATAACTTTTAACTTCCTGATATATCTTAGATTTAATTACATCATCATGGAATTTTTTCGTATTCTGAATACGATTCTTTATCTGTTCAGGCGTATCTTGACTAATATCAATCCCTAACTCCTTGAAAGCAGCTAACACAGCACCGCCCAACTCAAACTTACGATGGTTTTCAGCTTTACGTTTTTCTCTGGCATCTTTTTTCTGAATCTGACTCAAGTAAAGTTCAAGATCCTTTAACTGTAACTGCTGAGCTTTAAAACGGTAATATCTGGTACACATTGTTTTTAAGATATTCGTTTCGGCTAGATCTAATTCTTTGTTCTGATATGCCTGAAAAAGTTCTATAAATTTGGTTTCATATTCAGTAGGTTTCGCCAGGATAGAAAGCTCATCAAACAACAATTTTAGTTTTATATGCTCACGATATGGTTTTAATGCCTCTTTGACCAGGATCTGTTGAGCTTCAGACAACATCTCAAAATTACAGCCCCCAGTCTGCAATACATCAATGACCTGGTTTTGTAGTTCGGTACGCGGGTCTTTCTCTAATAAAAATTCAACAAAACCATGTAACTCTGCCACTTGGAGTAATTGAGCTGGTCTTCCACGTTTTTTGGGTTTTTCAAGAGTCATCATCTGCCGCCTAATTTTCAGAACTGCTACCGATTTAAATATGGTTTTACCATATTTAAATCGGTCAGTCTGAAAATAATTATTTAAAATAAAAATAAAATTTCTTGAAAAGAATTTTTATTTTTAATTTAAATAATTCGCACTTGACAGTTTCTCCTTATCGGAGAAACTAGTACGCAATGGGGCGCTTCCCCCTTGACCCCCTTCAACCGGATTTTTCAGCCATCCAGGCATTCCAAATCCGGGCGGTTTTCATTCCGTTTCACTGCATAAAAACCGATCCCAGACCAACAAAAAGGTGAGCATGGCCAGTTATCACTTCAGCGTCAAAAGTAAAAATAAAGGCTACGCCATTCAGCATTACCTCTATATTGCCCGATTGATGCAATACGAAAACGTCCGCAAAAAAAGTGATGAAATTTTAGAATACGTTGAACCTGGCAAATGCATGCCGTCCTGGGTGAAAGATCCCATTGAGTTTTGGAAAGCCGCTGATACTTTTGAGCGAGCCAATGCCAAAGTCTACATGGAGTATGAAATTGCCCTCCCCAACGAATTCACGCCAGAACAGCGTAAAACGCTCATAGAGACGTTTTTAGACAAACATATAGTTCCACAGCAATATCCGCATTCATACGCCATACATAACGTTAAATCGCGCCTCAGTGGCGAAGAACAGCCCCATTGCCACCTCATGTTCTCCCTCAAAGCCGATGACGGCATTGAACGCACAGCCGAACAGTACTTTAAACGCTACAATCCTCAAGATCCGGCTAAAGGCGGTGCCAAAAAAATCCAGCTGCAGGATGGTCATGCCGACTATTCCACCTTTTTGCTATACATCCGAAAAGCTTGGGAAAACCATCTCAATGATGCTTTGACCAAGTACTGCCCGACAGTGACCTACCAGATTGATGGCCAAGACATCACCATCAAAAATCAGGTTTCAGCAGACAGCTATGAAAAATATAACGAGATCCACAGCACTTTGTATCTTCCTGAGCCTAAGCTAGGCGTTGGTCAACAAAACGCGACAGCGGAATATCTCGCCCAGATCCAAAAAATTCGAGAACACAATCAAAAAGAACGAGAACTCGAAGAACGCCAAAAGCAATTAGATCAACAACATGAATATTTTTATAGTGCTGAAAACCATCCATTTTCATCATTGGAAGTGATGTATTACCTGAATTATTTAGTGAAGAATCAGAAAAATAAGGAAAAACTGCAAAAAGATTTTAGTGAAATTATCAAAATTCAAGAGCCTATACTGCACCAAGAAGGCTGGAACCTGAATAACATGAATCGAAAATTGAGAGATTCAGAACATAACTCAACGCCACGCTTTGAGTTTGAAGTCCATTCCCAGCCAAATTATTCATTACCCATGCAAAATAAGCCCCCTCAACCGGTTCAACCCGAACAGCCAAAGCCAAAATCTGATGATTATGATTACGGTGGTCCTGGTTTTTAAAATTATCTGGCTTTATTCAGGCCTTACAGAGCGAGTGTCTACGAGCGAACAGACTCAATTAAAATTTTCGCCATGCTTTTTCCCTGATTACAAGCTCCCCTTTGCTGCTGAGACTGAGATACAGAGCATCCCAAAGGGTGCGAACAGATTTAATTTGCATCTAGGTCGAGCGGAGCGAGCATAAAAAACTAATGAGCGAAGCGAATTCCGAGTTGCTTTTGCTTTTTCTAAAAGTCACGAAAGTATTAACCAAAAAATTGCCTCTCGAATCGAGCGAAAGCGAGATTCAATAGAGTTTGAGCGAAGCGAAAACCAAGGGCAATTTTTCATTCTTATCCTTTTTAATATATTTTAAATCTTTTAAATCTTTTAGGCTATCTGAAAGGCTTTAACAGAAAGGCTTTCAGCTCCTAACTATGAGGGATTGACTACTAACTATGAGGGATTGACTACTAACTATGAGGGATTGACTACTTAACTATGAGGGATTGACTACCAACTATGAGAGAATTATATTACTCATAGTTAGTTTATCGAATTAAAAATGATGAGTACATCTAAAAAAGAATTAGTAGTTAAATCAAATCAAGTAATTGAGGCTTCATATCAACTCAGCTCAACAGAACAACGGATTGTCTTAGCAGCTATTAGTAAGATTAGTCGGGCTGAAGATATTACAGATGATGAAATCTATCGCGTAACCATTGATGATTTAAAAAAACTTGGGGTTCATGAAAAGACCGCTTATAGAGATCTAAAAGATGGTGTAAATCGTTTATATGATAGGTCAATTAATTTAGCTATTGATGATGAATCAATTAAAA
>CALLKE010000203.1 GCA_938008555.1 uncultured Pedobacter sp. | reverse complement strand
CATTAGGCTTGTTTGAATGGTACTCGTCTTTGCAGACTCGTTGTTCTTAAGATTACGTTGCTCATCGTAATACCAAATATAATCATACAGCTTGGCAGGGAAGTCTTTCATTGGTTTCTTTAAGCAGGCATTTAAATTCGCTTGGTCCTGTCGGTTTAGCTTGTCGTTGCACATTTCCTGTAGAGTTTGATAGCTTTCTTCTGTATTACATAGACGGATGAACAAAGTAATCTGTGACATGAACAGTGTGTTACTTAGATAAAAGTAGGGAATGTCAATGAAGAAACGACCATCTCCTAGAGGCTCGGCACGTACCTCCGGCATACCGTCTTCTGACAACATTTCATTAACCCGAATCATATTATTCTGAAAGCCAGACAAACAATTGTGTAGAAGAATAGGAAGACTTTCTGTGTCAACACCAAAGAAATCTTTGTGATTAACCTGAAAACCATAGATTGCAAAGTCACGGCCCGTGTGATAGGAAGTAACAACCTCATTCATGAAGTCTTTGCACTTCCACTTGTGAGACACAGCTTCATAGCTACCGTCTTCAAGTAGCCGTAGGTTTTGCCACCGTAGTGGATTGGTTTGTCCAATCTCGCAGTAGGTGCCATTCCACTTATCTAGATTCTTGATTTGCATTTTAGTTCCCAACAATAGCTTGAATATAACGATCTACATTAGTACCCTGAATGCCAGGAGCACTGTTAACCTCAATGACAAACAACTCGTTTAACTTCTCGTTATAACCAATGTCCACGCCCCTAAAATCAGAGCTTGTAACTTTGCTAGCAGCCAGGGCTAGCTCACGAATGCCTTCTGGTTCAACAACATTCTCTGAGCAGAACACATAGCCATTAGCAGTGTTACGAATCTTGGTGTTTACTTCTCCGTTAAACTCTTTCTTTTTCCGCTTTTCAAGTACCTGTACCACGGTGTCGCGGAAGACATGGACACGGAACTCTTTTTTCTTCTTTTTGTATTTAGTGTAAACACCAGCTTTTGGTAATATGTTGGATTCTTCTTTTTCCAGTACAACAATACCCTTACCTTCGGAACTCCGCAGGAGCGTCCGCGCAAAGACAGTAGCACCTGTTTCCAGCCAAGCACTCGCTTCATCCTTGCTTGTGGTGAACTCAAGCGCTCTAAGCCCTTGTTGATGGAACCACTGATATTGTTGTAGCTTGTCTTTACAGTCGCCATAAACTAGATTTTCCCTAAGCGGATGAGGAGCTTTGCTCCGAAATACTTTGTAGCCCAGCTTGGTTGATAGACCCTGTTGAAGGGCCTTAAGGCTATTGCTTCCCAGTTTCTTGCTAACTAAACGAAACTTTAGTGGCATACATGCACCTGTGGTTTAGAGGGTTTCCATACAACATTTTTAACATATACTTCAAGAACATTTCCTTTGATAAAATGATGGGTGTCATACACAGCACTTACATACTTCCCTAACATTTCATTTGCTTCCCACGGAAACATATCCTTTCCAATGTATTTAAACACAACACCAGGAAAATCTTCATAGCTACCCGTAAACAGCCAATCATAGACTTCCGTATCTTCGGGTTCAAATGCTTGACACTGTAAGTCATCGACGAAAAAACCAATGTAATTAGCCTTTAAATGGCTAAGAATGTGTTTAATGTCTTTCTTCTTTACTCCATTAATAGTCTTCCCCCCAGTATACTGAATGGTAGATACCAGGGGTAAAGCTTTTTTTGGGATGGCTTCCTTTACTACTGAACAACTAATAGCATCTAGTTTAATGCTATACAAATGACCCGGATCAAGTGAATAAGTCTCTTTCACTTTATAGTGATTGCGAATAGCAGGACCAATGGCAATCCATGTTTCACTCGCATATGCGATGGAACCATTTTCAAATAGCACAATGTTTAGAGGCCGTTCAAAGTTGCGCAGCATATAAACTGTGTGCTTGTCGGCATCGTACCACACACATGCATAGGCACCTGTAATCCGGTCTAGAAGTTCTCCAATTGCGGCTACATCACCATCACATTTGGTTAGATGCAGGCCCAGGGCCTCACTGTCTACTTCCGTGTCAGCGAGTGCACGATGATTATTAAGAGTCCCATTATGAAAGAAAATATACCGATCATCGTAAACAAAGGGATGAGCATTCTCGTCCACCTTCTTGCCAATGGTTGCCTTACGATTATGCCCTAAAAGGGCCTTACCGTCACGTAGGAAGCTGCTGCGTTGCTTATCATAGTCTTTGTCATAAACAAAGAAAGCACTGTGTGAAGCCTCTTTAAATACCTTAGCTCCTTGTTCAGTAGTAATACATGCTACACCTGTTGCGTCTTCGCCACGTAAGGCATCAACATACAACATCTGTTCAAACACATCTAGGTCTTTAAGATTAAACCCGTTCAGTGTGTTATGGATAAGTCCGACTAGGCCGCAGATGATAATCCCCTTTAAAAAGCTAGTTTAACGTCAATGAGAGAAGTGGAGAAATCTACACCACCGAATGATGCAGAGGGTAGCACATTACCGCAGATTTCTTTTGGTGTTGCTCCACTACGTAGCATTTTCTCCAAGGTGTTGGGAGGATTCATAAAGGCAAAGGTCCAGAGTTCGTTCAGCAGCGTTAGCCAGTTTTGATAGACCGCAATATCACCCGTACCATGAAGGTGACGAAACTCCATTGTACCTTGTGTATGTAGAGGCCTTAGGTTTAGTGCGCTATATTTACTCCAGGATTTAACAATATCTTGAAACGGACTTTTATAAATTGATGGTAGCATTGTGTAGTTGAGTGGAACACAGTGAATGTTAAACTGCCGTTCCGGTTTAACTGCTGCAAAAAACACCGGCTCTAGTAGGGCATACAACAGCAGCATATGTTTGCATTGAGCCATGTCCATACTAGCCATGTTCACATGCACATGAGTACTTGTGCGCACAGTATAGGGATTGTCTCCTAGCTTCAGACCATCGTGTAATGTAGAGAATAGTTTAATTGCCCCTTCAAACGTCACAGGCTTGGTGATGAACTCAATGCCATGATTGCGCAGAGACCCATCATGCATTAGACCAATTTTACCTACCCACCATGCATTAGAATCATTCAGATTTAGCTGAGTGGGATACATTGTGTCACTGTGTCCTGGTAGTTTAATTGATTTAATGTCCTCAATCTCATACTCAGTACCACAGATAAACTCATCCGTATCAGAAAGATCATCTGACACCAGAGTAATGTCATAATAGTCAATTAGCTTTTGGCTCATACAAGGGTATATCCTGGAAATACTTCTTTAACTTCAGGCTTAAACAATTGGTTTTGCATAAGCACAGTTTTCTCTGTGAAATTAGCAATACCAACACACTTATTTAGCACCATAATGTCACCAGTACGTGCCACAGCCATATGTCTACTGAGTGCCCAGCTATGTCCCTCCTCTAGGTTAATGGTATAAATATCCTGATAAGCAGGCTTGTCTACAAACTGCTGTAGAACACCAATATCCCACGTCATACTATTAAGAACACCATCATTGCGGTAGAATGCTAGTTGAGTGTTGTCTTTGTGAAGTCCCCGATAGTATTGTTTAGCTGGCTTGCGAGTTAACAACGCTGCTCGGTCTTGGTATTGATAGACCGTGCGTGAGGGTAAAGGAAACTCCACAGTGTAAGGATCATTTAAATCCATGTAGATTTCCATACCATCTACATCCTGTAGTTTAATCTCATCAGGCGTGATGGAAAGGATTTGCCACAACCGATCACCACTAAGCTCAGGTAGCTTAATGATGGTGTGGTTGTAGTATTTCCTAATATCCTCGTAATTGTCTCGATGGAAAATCATAGAAAACATCTCCAAAAATATAAAAATGACCAGATCAATGTAAAAACAAGAATAGCCAGAGGGAATAATAGGGCTATTCCCGCTACCGCATCTTCCCCTGGGAACTTATTCATACAACCTCCAGGTTAAACTCATCAACTAGGTCTTGTGCTACCATCTTGTCGTTCTTATTAACTGCTCGTC
>CALLKE010000202.1 GCA_938008555.1 uncultured Pedobacter sp. | reverse complement strand
TCTTTTCTTCCGTTATTTGAATCAAAAAGTTGCATTGGCGAGTTGAATCTGCGCAAGCTTTTGATGATTGCTCACATACCCCAAATACGGATTAAAAAGGTTAACTTCGCGGATTAAATTCAAATTGGATGCAAAATATTAGGAACATAGCAATTATCGCGCACGTTGACCATGGTAAAACTACACTAGTAGATAAAATTTTACATCAAACCAACCTTTTCCGTGATAATCAAGAAACAGGCGAGTTAATACTTGACAATAATGATTTGGAACGTGAACGTGGCATTACAATTGTTTCAAAAAATGTTTCTGTTAACTATAAAGACGTCAAAATTAACATCATTGATACTCCTGGTCACGCCGACTTTGGTGGCGAGGTTGAACGTGTATTAAAAATGGCAGATGGCGTTTTACTATTGGTAGATGCTTTTGAAGGAGCGATGCCTCAAACACGCTTTGTAACTCAAAAAGCATTATCACTAGGCCTAAAGCCCATTGTGGTTATCAATAAAGTTGACAAAGAAAATTGTCGTCCTGAAGAAGTTTACGAATCCATATTTGAATTATTCTTCAACTTAGAAGCCACCGAAGACCAGCTTGATTTTCCTGTTATTTATGGCTCTTCTAAACATGGGTGGATGAGCACCGACTGGAAAGTACAAACAGAAGACATTACTCCTTTATTAGACTGCATTTTAGCACATATTCCACCAGCGCCTTCTTTTGATGGTACACTACAAATGCAAATCACATCTTTAGACTATTCTTCATTCGTAGGTCGTATTGCAATTGGTCGAGTAGCTAGAGGTGTCATCAAAGAAAATCAACCTGTTTCTCTTGTGAAACGCGATGGTACGATTCAAAAATCAAGGATAAAAGAATTATACACCTTCGAAGGATTAGGAAAAGTAAAAGTAGCTGAAGTCAAATCAGGTGATATTTGTGCAGTGGTCGGTATAGACGGTTTTGATATTGGTGATACAATCGCTGATTTTGAGAATCCAGAGCCACTAGCCTTTATCAAAATTGATGAGCCTACTATGAACATGCTTTTCACTATTAACAACTCTCCTTTTTTTGGCAAGGAAGGCAAGTTTGTAACATCTCGTCACTTGCGTGATCGCTTGTACAAAGAGATGGAAAAGAATTTGGCATTAAAAGTGGTTGAAACCGAATCACCAGATGCTTACTTAGTATATGGGCGTGGAATTCTTCATTTGTCAGTACTCATTGAAACGATGCGTCGTGAAGGATATGAAATTCAAGTAGGCCAGCCACAGGTAATCGTCAAACAAATAGATGGAGTAAAGTGCGAGCCTATTGAAACATTGATTGTAGATGTTCCGGGTGAAGTTTCTGGAAAAGTAATTGAATTGGTTACCCAGCGTAAGGGCGAATTACTAGTCATGGAACCTAAGGGTGATCTTCAGCATCTAGAGTTTGATATCCCGGCGCGTGGTATCATTGGGCTCCGTAACAATGTACTAACTGCCACTGCAGGTGAAGCTATTATGGCTCATCGATTCAAAGCCTATGAACCCTGGAAAGGAACAATCCCAGGTCGTTTAAATGGCGTACTTGTGTCAATGGAAAAAGGCATGACGACTGCTTATTCAATTGACAAACTACAAGACCGCGGTCGCTTTTTTATTGAACCAGGGGAAGATGTATACGAAGGTCAAATCATGGGAGAACATATTCGTGATAATGATTTAGTCGTAAATGTGGTAAAAGGAAAAGCGCTCACCAATATGCGAGCATCAGGTAGTGATGATAATGTTCGGATTGCACCAGCCATTAAATTCTCACTGGAAGAAGCGATGGAATACATTCAGGCAGATGAATACATCGAGATTACACCTAAAAGTATGCGTCTACGCAAAATATATCTCACCGAGAACGAGCGGAAGATTAATGCAAAGAGATTTGCAAACTAAAACACTCACTCATACCCTCTCCTTTGGAGGGGGTATTTTTTTAAATAGAGTGCTTGAGATACGTCTTTCTCAAGTCCCATGTGTGAAAAATTGCCGACACGATGAAACATGTACTCGTACGTATAATGATATTAAAGACTGTACATAGATTTTCTAAAGCCACTTCAACTAGTCAGCAAAGCTGAAGGGCGCCCTAACTCCAGATTCAACATTCAGTACATGTAACATCCCTAAAGTGAGAAGCTGTGCAACAAGCTATTATTTAGTAAACTTGCACCCGATATACGCTATTCTCTAATTCTTATGATTAAAATAGTTCAAGATTTTCTTCATTCTCTAGGCCTGATCATCAAACGAGTTCGTCCTGAAAATAACAACTGGCTTAAGGGTAGAATGATTGAAACTGTGCTTGATATAGGAGCCAATACAGGTCAATTTGCACTTAAAATAAATCAGATCCTACCTCAAGCAAGGATTTACTCTTTTGAGCCTATTAGAAAATGTTATCAAGAATTACTTGTTAATACATCTGCTATTCCAGTTAAATCTTTCAACCTTGCTTTGGGTGAACGAGAAGAAACTGTAGAAATTAATATCAGTAAGCATAGTCCAAGTTCATCCTTGTTGGAAATGGCACAATTGCATCAAGATGTTTTTGCTGGCACGAATTATGTAGAGCAGGAATTGATTCAGGTTAAAAAACTGGATGACATTGCACCTGAACTTGGGGAGCTGGGTAAGTTTTTGGTCAAAATTGATGTTCAAGGATTTGAAGACAGGGTTATCAAAGGAGGGCTGAAAACGCTTAAGAAAGCAGATCTAATCATCATTGAAACCTCTTTCCAAGAACTTTATAAGGGACAAGTATTATTTCATGGTATCTATGAGCTATTAAGTGAATTGGGATTCGTGTTCATGGGGAACTATTCCCAGTCTTATAGTTCTAAAGATGGAAGCATCTTGTATGCCGAATCTCTATTTAGCAATACTCACTTAAACTAATCAATGAAAATTGGCATTATTGAGGTCTGTGAGCCCAATCATTATACAGCTGTAATAGCTCTAGCAGAAACATATGCCACACATCCAGAAAATGATATCACGATTTTTACGACTCCTGCCATCCAGCATTTGCTTACCTATCCCAGCAGAAACATTCGTGTTGTCCTAAAAAAAGATAATCAAAGCATGGGTGCTTTTTTAGCAGCAAGTACCCACTATACTTTTGACAGGCTTCATATCAATACCATTTCTGATTACTATCATGAATTTGCCTCAACATCTTGGACTAGCCCTATTTATTTTACCATCCATAATATCAATCTATGGTATGGTAATTCATTAATGACGAGAATAAAGTCTTTACTATTCGATTATAAAGAACTGATCAATATTGAACAGCGTAAAAAACATCTCCTAAACCCTTTTATACTTTTCATCAAGGATTTTAAACGCCAAGCCTATAGAAATCGTTTTATCAAAAAAATTTCCGTAGGTGAATACAAAATTATTGTGTATAGCGAGTCTCAAAAAGTGACTCTTTCAAATTCCATCACAGCGAATAAAATTATTGTGTTCCCATTTTGTCTTCATACGCCATTAGAAGACCAATCCATTAATAACAAAAAATTAGTCGTATGTATACCAGGAACTGTATCTACAAGAAGAAGAAACTACGTAGCACTTTTTCAAGTCCTGGAAGAGAGAATCTCGGTTTTTAAAGATCAGTTATTACTTGATTTGCTTGGCTATATCCCCCCATCCGATTACTTTTTGGAAGAACAGATTAAGCACCTTCAAGATTTAGGTTTAGAGATCAAGTATAACTTTAATTTTATCAGCTCAACAGAGTTCGATGATCGATTAAGTCAGGCAGACATCATACTCGGAAATCTTAAAAGCCAGATAAGTGCAAACAGCGAATATGGAAAAACCAAAGAAACTGGTGTCATTTTTAATATCATAAAAGCCGGTAAACCCGGCCTATTGCCCGAAGGATATCCTCTTGATGGTGATTTAAAAAGTATCTGCCAATACTTTAAAAACTATGAGCACCTTTCAGATTGTCTTCAACATATGATCTTCCATAAAGAAGATATTCATATTCTTAAAAAGACGGCAGCGACTCTAGTTCAGAAATACGAACCAGCCAATCTTTATAAAAAGTTGGCAGAAGAACATACCCATGAATCTCCTTAAACGACAAGGTTTTTTTAATAGTCTCATTCTTTATGTAGGAGTCGCGCTCGGCTTTCTCAATTTAGGTGTTCTCTTTCAACGCTTCCTAACAATCGAAGAAATTGGATTCTTCAATCTATTGATAGCCATTGCTACCATTTATGTGCAAATAGCCTCACCTGGACTTAGCAATATTATTCTTCGATACTTCCCATATTACCGTTCGGAGGATAAAACACATGGTGGCTTTGTTACTTTTATTAGTCTATTTGGGGGGATTAGTTTTATTGTTGTTACCCTGTTATTTATTTTATTTAAGGCACCTATTATTCATTTCTATCAAGGGAGGAATGGGTCCTCATTACTCGTTAAATACTATTATTACATCATCCCGATTTCACTTTTCACTTTAGTATTTACCATTCTAGAGGGGCTTGCTCGAACCTTGTTTAAAAATATCTTTTCCGCTTTTCTAAGAGAGATCGTATTACGAGTTTTCACAACAGTCAGTGTCTTACTCATTTTTCTTAAATGGGCTGATTATACTGATTTCATCTTTATTTATCTACTATCAAATGGAATCATTGCCTTTGTTCTTTGGCTGAATATTATAAAAGAAAAACACTTTAAAGTATCCAACATCTCCCAAGAACTACATCGCGAGAAAAAAGAGATCATTCGATACGGTTTGTTTACTGTGCTAAGTGGAAGCTCATTGGCATTGGTACAAAGTTTAGGTATCATTATGCTTACCCTCATCACCACCCAGTCGATGGCTTTTGCAGGCTTTTATGGCACCTTATTTGTCATTGCGGGGATGATTAGTTTGCCAGCCAAAGCATTAAACAGAACGTCTTATCAAATTGTTTCTGAAGCATGGAGACATCATGACATGGCCAAAATTGAAAAGATTTACCGCAAAACATCTATTGTTCAATGTCTCATTGGTTGCCTATTATTTATTGGAATTATTATCAATAAGCAGCAAGTGGTTCACATCTTACATAAACCGGCATACGATCATTACTTCAATGTCTTAATTATAATTGGTATCGCCTTTTTGGTCGATATTACAGGCGGACTCAATAGTCATATTATCAGCAGTTCTAAACAATATCGGCTAGTCACACTTTCATCGATGACAGCCGCCGTGTTGGTAGCCATTCTAAATTTTTTACTCATACCAATGTATGGCATGATGGGCGCAGCTATTGCCTACTTACTTACCATGCTTGCACTCAACTTAACGTATCATTTTTACATTCAAATTAAGTTTGGCTTTCAGCCCATTGGCAAAGCACATGCCCTCATCTTGGTGATTAGCACCATCAGCTTATTGGTTGGCCTTTATATCCCTCGTGTTGATAATGACTATATAGATTTTTTTGTTCGTTCGACTGCTGTTACAGTCATTTTTACATCATCAGCCTATTTCTTGAACGTATCGGAGGATATTAACAAAGCGATTAATCAACTTTTATTCAGGACTAGGAATCATGTCTAATTTAGCTCCCATCGCTCTATTTGTTTATAATCGCCCTGAGCACACGCAACGTACACTTCAAGCTTTGAAGCAAAATGCACTTGCTTCAGAATCCATGCTTTTTATTTTTTCTGATGGGCCAAAATCGGCTGCAGATACTGCCTCTGTAAATGACGTTCGTAGCATCATTAAAACGGTCTCTGGCTTTAAATCAGTAGAGCTAATTGAGCGAAAAACAAATTATGGTCTCGCTAATTCTATCATAGCCGGTGTCAACACCTTAATTGCTCAGTATGGAAAATTGATTGTTTTTGAAGATGATTTGATTTCTTCAACATATGCTTTACAATATTTTAACGATGCATTATCTCGGTACGAATCTGAAGAAAAGGTGATGCATATCGGGGCTTACATGTACCCTATTGAAACAAGTCACTTAACAGAGACTTTTTTTTATCGTGCTGCCACCAGCTGGGGTTGGGCTACCTGGGCAAGAGCTTGGAGTCATTTTGAACCTAGTATTGATCACTTAATTGCACAATTCGATCGCCAAAAAATTGATAAGTTTTCCATCGATGGCAAGATGAACTTTTGGAAACAGATGCAAGAGTTGAAAAAGGGGGAAAATAATTCATGGGCTATTCGCTGGTATGCTTCCATTTTTTTGAATGGAGGACTAACATTAAATCCAGCCCAATCTCTTATTCACAATATTGGACATGATGGAACAGGCGTTCACTCAGGCATCAATACGATGTACGATGTCAATATCCATTCAAAAAGAATCACATCTTTTCCAGATCAAATTCAAGAAGATGAAATGGCCTACGAAACCATCAAACACTTTTTTGAACATAGAAAAGGGACTTTATTACAACGTATTACTAGGTTTTTGAAGCAGAGATTGCATTAGTCTTTCTGTAACTATACCAGCGTCTGCGGTGCCACACCATCCTGCTGATGCAATGGATCGACATTCGGTTCGCCGAGATTGCTGCCATGCTGCCACACCTCTTCGAAATCATTCAGATTGATCTCACCAGCCTCCGCATTCTCT
>CALLKE010000201.1 GCA_938008555.1 uncultured Pedobacter sp. | reverse complement strand
ATCATAATACCTAAACCGATTGTAGTAAAGCCCACCCAGCTCTTCATCCTCATACTGCCCCATCTGCCTGAAAGGCACAAATAGCCTTTCTCCCTTGAGGTCCTTCAGCCTACCATAGATATCATAATCCGTTTCCCAAACAAGTTCACCGGTATCATTAAAGCATTGAATAGGCCCGGCTATCTTACTGTTCATCATATGCATCTCCATATGATTGAAAACCAGGGTCTGTCCAATACCAAGATTTACCTTCAGCCTTGCATAATCTTTCCAATAGTTCAGTAAAACTCTTAGCTACAACTGCCTGCTCCCCGACAACACCATGTCTATCCCAAAAACTATCGTAGCATTGTCCCAGTCTTTCCAAGGCCAAATCAATAGTTATATATTGAGAATTTCCGTCGTCTGCTATGATATACCAGTTATTACTTATGTCATCTTCCACATCTTCTCCAACAATCACGGGATTAGCCTTTTCAAAGTCTGAGAGCCCGACAATTTTGATTGGGTATTCTGCATTCTCAAAAAGCACAATAGATGAATAATTCTCTAAATAGTATCGTAAGTCATCTGGTAAGTTGTTTTTAAGCGTTAATTTATTTATTTGCCTCTCAAATTTTGAAACTACACATAGTTCTGAACCTTCAATTTTTGCTAAAATTTTTATTAATTCTTCCATAAGTGTCTATCATTTACATCCTGAATAGATATACTGATTGAATTTGCGATAATATTTATTACGAGCATTCTGGGGAGCTTTAGCTGCATCAAACATTCGTTCTGAAAGTTGATGAGCTTCTCTAGCAGAAACTTTCGTCCATTCGACTTTTCCTCCCACCGGTTTTCCAGTTTTTTCTTTTAGCCAATCACGATACACTGCTTTAGTTCCATTATGCTGTTCCTTCGTTAAAGCAACTGTGGGATTATGAGATGCTCTACTTTTATATCCATCAATATTTTTTTCAGCCCAAATGTCCAGCACGCCATGGTGATTTTCTAGAGGGGAACTTGATGGCTTATACGGAACGATGTCAAAAGGGTTAACTGGATTTAAGCCCAAAATATCCGCCCACCAATTCGAATCTTTTACATATGCATAAAAATTCAATCCACCTTGTAACCCAATCGGATCCTGGCTGATATACACCCCACTGCCCGAATCATAGTATCGAAACCGATTGTAGTAAAGCCCACCGAGCTCCTCATCCTCATACTGCCCCATCTGCCTGAAAGGCACAAATAGCTTTTCTCCCTTGAGGTCCTTCAGCCTACCATAAATGTCATAATCAGTCTCCCAAACAACTTCACCGGTATCATTAAAGCACTGAACGGGCCGGCCAATATAATCAGAAACAATACTATACCGCTGGCCATTAATGAGCTTGGCAATGGGTGTGTAGCTGCCGTC
>CALLKE010000200.1 GCA_938008555.1 uncultured Pedobacter sp. | reverse complement strand
GAGTTCAACCGACGATAAAATTGGGTATCAAGGCCTTCCCAATAGTGGTGACGATCTGTTTCGGATACACCATCGTCAGAGTTAGGCTCTTCTGAAACTCCACCGAACCGATAACCATTCACAAATAACACCATGTTTTCTTATTAACTATGCTTTTGTTTGTTCATCAGATTTATTAGAAGTTTCAGCTCTTTTCTTTTTTTGATAAGCAAAATATTTCCGAATGACTATGGCTAATAGTATGGGCATAAATAAAAATATAAATGACCCCATCAGAGTGATTGGCTTTGGAAATGTCCTCAACAATTCATTTATTCTATGTTCGCAAAAAATAACAACAAACCATTGAACCGCTCCTAGAAATATTGAAATCAATACTATCTTAAAAATGCCTAATTGAATGTTTCTAATAACAGCATAGACTATAATTGTGTACACAAAAAATGGAAAAAAATACATTTGGTTTTTAATTAATATTTTCAATTATGTTCCCTTATGATCTAGGAAGATTTCTTGTTCCAATTAGTTTCATTCCATGTATTCACAGTGTGCTGTTTACCATTTACATGAACCTGTTGTTTAAATAAGCCATTTTCATCTATCTCAATTAGCAGTTTAATTCCTTCTTGATAATCATATCTTGGATCTCCTAATTCGATTGCTAAGTCTAACTTTCTTGGGCAAGCATAGGTATGTATAAAGACTCTATTATTGTTGCCATCTGTTATGAAGCACTCATAAGCAGGGAAGCCTTTACCCAATATTTTACCGCTCACATATAAAAAGGTTATTCCATTGATTGTTTTTTTATCAAACGCTAGTTCTGCTTTCCAGCCAATCACTGGCGCAACAATAACCAGAGGATCTGCTCCCTCAAATTGCAGGCTCAGTTTATTTTCAATAAAACTGGCATTGTAACTAGGCTCGCAAAATGCGATATCTTCCTTTCCTAGAAAATTCTTTTTTCCTCTAGTTTCACTACTCCAGGCAGGGGCAAAAGATTTATCTTTTTCATTTTTGTTAAGCTTAATTTTTGCGACCTGATGAATCCGAGCAGTCGACTTTTTTATGTCCCATCTGGGAGCACCATCATTCAAAGAGAATCCTCGATTATCACCATAAAAGCTTTCGTCAGTTTCCATAATGTCAGGCACCAAAGGTGTATCAGAATTAAATATGGGAGCATGCCCAAACTTCTTCCATGGAGCGAAACTCCGATGCACTACCGTATATTCCGCTGAAGGCAAATTATTTGAGGTAGTGGTTTCAGTGTGATCTATAATCGTACGCTGTATAGCCCCAGTTTGCACCTGAGGATTCATACTACTGGATGCCAGCTCAGGTTTCGCATCGATTTTAATAGTTGTAACGGGTGCAGTAGCATTCCCTTTAGTTGCCGCCTGCGACCCTGTTGAAATCAGATTAATCGGATTGCCCACAATATTCGTCATCGCTTTGGATCGAATCGTGGTATGCTCTCCCGAAATCGTCAAATCTGTTTTGGCAAT
>CALLKE010000199.1 GCA_938008555.1 uncultured Pedobacter sp. | reverse complement strand
AGCGCCTGCTGACTCGGAGGCTAAGGCTACTGAGGACAAAGGTGATGCTAAACGTGGGTTTCGCCGCGGCGCACCACGTAATGGTAAAGGTGGACCGAGACGCGACAATCGCGGACCTCGTGCTCCACGCGAGAAACCAGAGTTCGATCAGAAGACACTAGACGTTCGTCGTGTGACACGTGTAGTTTCTGGAGGTCGTAGATTCTCTCTTCATGTAACACTTGTTGCAGGAGACAGAATGGGGCGCGTAGGATTGGGTACTGGTAAAGCAACTGATACTCAGGCTGCTATGGCCAAAGCTTTAAAATCTGCTCGCAAGAATATGATTAAGCTTAACCTTACAGACAATAAGTCTATTGTTCACGAAACAGAAGCTAAGTACGACACTGCTAAAGTTTGGATCGCTCCAAACAAAGGTAAAGGTCTTATTGCTGGATCTTCTGCTCGTGTAATATTGAACTTAGCCGGTGCCGCTAACGTGACTGCAAAGTTCCACGGAGGCACAAAGAACAAACTTAACAACGCGCGTGCAACTATGAAGGCACTTCGCAAGATATCTACTATCGCTTAAATATATGCAAATACATCAAATCAAAAGAGAGAACGCAAATAGACAAGAGCGTCAAGTGGGTCGCGGAGGTAAGCGTGGTAAAACATCTGGCCGCGGAGGCAAAGGACAAACTGCTCGTGCAGGTAACAAGCGCCGCCCAGCAATGCGTGACATTATTAAGAAGCTTCCTAAATTGCGTGGACGTGGAATGAACACTAACAAAGCATTCCGTGAGAAACCAGTTGCAGTTAACCTTTCTGAACTTAATCTTTTTGAGAACGGTTCAGTAGTTAGCCCTACATCTCTTGTTGCTAATGGCATCATTGAGATGAAGAATGGTAAGTTTCCAGCTGTTAAAATAATGGCCACAGGTACTCTAGACAAGAAATTAAGCTTTGAAAATGTTGAGTTTTCAGCACCAGCAAAAGCTAAGCTCGGTCTATAATCTTCACCTTTACAACAACACAAAAAATCTCCCTTGGGGAGATTTTTTGTTTTCATTTAATCTGCTAAAATTAGCATTATGAATGAATTAGAAAAGCTGTTCGGAAGTCACGAAAAAGTAAAGATTATAAGAATGTTTCTTGCTAATCCTGATCAAATGTATCAAGTTGAGGATATTGTAAAACACACCAAGTTGCGTAGCGACAAGATAAGAAAAGAGCTTAATAATTTACTCGCAGCTAACTTGATTCTAAAGTCAAAAGAGAGAATGGCTAAGTTGCCATCATCTAGCAAAGTCAAAAAGCTAGCCATAAAAGAATATATCTGCTATAAGTTGAACGCTAACTTTAGATTTGTTAATTCTCTCGCTGAGCTAATGTTCGACTTTAAGAATGCTAATACTGATGTTCTCTATGATAGATTTAAGAAAATCGGACGAACTAAGCTTTTTATAGTTTCTGGAGTTTTCTTAGGTGAGGAAAAGTCTCGCGCTGATATAATGTATGTTGGTGAAGGGGTAAAAAAGAGTGCGGCAGATAAAGTCATCTCTGACTTGCGCGCCGAACTTGGTCGCGAGTTGGATATAGTTATATTTGACTTAGAAGAGTTTAATTATAGATATAAAATGTTCGACAGATTTGTACGTGACCTGCTTGCCAATAAGCATGTAAAGATTGTTAATAAATTAAATTTATAGTCTTTAAAGCTGCTAAACTAGTAATAACTAGTTATGCAAAACTTTTTAATTCATTGGAAACTACATTGGCTAAAGTATTTAGTAGGAATACTATTTATTTCTGCAGCTATATTTTACTTATTTATATATAAAGGAGAAGCGATCTCGTCTTACACATTTAACCGACAGATAGGAAGCATTTTTACACCAGCTGAAGGTGACCATCTAGGCTCTTTCAATTATTTAGGAGGTATTGCTTTTGATTCTTTAGGAAACATGTACGGTACTGCTGATGGAAGTAGTATTATAAAGTTTGACGTAAGTGGGAATTTTGTAGCAAAGTTTTCCACCTGTACAGGCTTTTGTTATAATAATTTTATTACGGTAGATAAACTAAATAATATTTATGTATGGGGTTTAGACTTTCAAAATTACTCAATTTTTATAAAAAAGTTTGATAGCAACGGTAATTATATTTTAAATGTTGGAAGCATGGGGTACGGAGATGGGGAGATAAATGAAAAAGTTTCAGGTCTTGCCGTAGACTCAGAAAATAATTTATATGTAGCATACAGCGATGACAAGGTTCAGAAATTCGACTCAAACGGTAACTTTCTGCTCAAGTTCGGTTCGCACGGCACAGGAAATGGGGAGTTTAACTGGCCTTACGGTATAGCCATAGACCAAGAGGATAATATATATGTTGCTGATTACTATAATAATCGTATACAAAAGTTCGCCTCATCAACAGCCTATTTAGATACATTTGACGCTACCGGACATACCCCTGGGCCACTTGTTGTTGATGAAGAGGGTTATGTGTATGTTTTTGACGACACAACAGGGGAAATATTAAAGTTTGCTTCATCTACAGACCTTATATCTTCTTTTGCTGGTTACGGATCAAATGATAATCAGATAGGTAATGAATCATCACAGGTGGCATTAGGTCCAGATGGCAATATATATATACCAGACTTTCAAAACAGTCTTTACTTTATAAAATCTTTTGACAGAGATGGTAATTTTGTATCTAAGTGGTCAAACGGTTCTTTACTATCAAGTACACAAGATCAATATTTTGGTTATGTAACAGGTGTAGCCCTAGATAATAACAATAATGTTTATGTATTAGATTACAATAATGGTTCAGTCAAAAAGTTCAACAATAACAATGTTTATCTAGGCAAGATAGGCTCATTAGGTTCAGGTAACGGGCAATTAAACTACCCGTACGGTGTTGCAGTTGACTCTCAAGGTAACATTTATGTTTCTGATTATTCAAGCAAGATACAAAAACTAGACCCAAATGGTATATTTATCTCTAACGTGGCTACGGGCGGATCTGGTGCTGGACAAGTGTCTGGTCCAAAAGGTTTATTTATTGATTCTCAAGATAACCTGTACGTAGCAGATGCTGGCAATCACAGAATTCAAAAGTTTTCTTCTTCTAGTGAGGCGACTTTAAGTTTCGGTCAAGCTGGTTCAGCTGACGGAGAATTTTCTACTCCACAAGATATTTATGTAGATGCTGGCGGAAATATTTATGTAGCTGATTTTTACAATAACAGAATTCAGAAATTTGACTCAAATGGCAACTTTTTACTTAAGTTTGGTTCTGCGGGTACAGGGGACGGGGAGTTTAATTTCCCATCCTCTGTTGCAGTAAATACTCAAGGAGAGATTTTTGTTGCAGATGAATACAACAATAGAATACAAGTTTTTGATGCAAATGGTAACTTTTTAAATAAATTTGGCGTGTATGGTTTCGGACCAAATCAAATTAATAATATATCTTCTCTAAGATTTGACTCGTTAGATAACCTCTATATTGCAGACTATACAAATAGTACCGTTTCTATATGGTCTCCATCCCAACCCCTCCTCATCTCCTCCACCTCCACTTCCGTCACAGCAAGTGGTGCCACAATCACCTGGACCACCTCAGTAGAGGGTAGTAGTCAAATAGAATTCGGCCCATCAACTAGCTACGGCTCAAGTACAGTAGAAACAGATACAGTATCAAGAGTACTCAACCACTCAGTAACACTATCTAATCTCCCAAGCTGTACAACATTCCAATATCGTATCAAGTCAGCTAATGATTCTAATGTATACACAACCTCTCCTAATTACTCCTTCACAACCCTAGGCTGTACCGGTATGGCAGAAGTCATATCAGAATCAGCAACAGAAGCATCTAAAACTGCAACATCTTCAGTATCGTTAGAAAAGATATCAATATCAATACCTCCAACAGCAACAGAAGGTCTAGCAACCACCACATTCCAAGCTAAGAAACTAGAACCAGTTACATTCTTCGAAGAAGCAAAGACCCCAACAGGCAAAGTAGCAGTTGGAACATCTGTATTCAACCTTGTCGCTATCGATGCATCTACTACCAACAAAATCTCCACCTTCCAAGCTCCAATTGCTGTCTCCATCTCATACTCTCCAGAAGATCTAAATGGTATAGATCCCAACACTCTCTCTATATACCGATACGACGGATCCGCCTGGTCCCCACTATCTAACTGTTCAACAGACACTAACACTAATACAGTTACTTGCTATACCACAAACTTCTCAGACTTTGCTCTCTTTGCAGTACCAAAAGCTCCAGGAGGATCAGCCTACTACTTCCAAAGAGGTGACATAGACTCACCAGCTACTATTCAAAGAGTAGAAGCTATTAGAGCTTCTGCTTCTAATACAGTAGCCCTAAACACTAATCCACTTAATACAGCTATAAACTCTCTAAACAAAACCTCTCTGCTTATCACAAGCACTCTCTATTACGGACTATTCTCAACCGAAGTCTCCTTACTACAATCCTATCTAGCTACTATCCCTGGTATATACCCAGAAGCCCTAGTAACAGGCTATTATGGAAGACTAACCCAGAAAGCAGTACAACGCTATCAATGCAAATACAACATTGTATGCGAAGGAACACCAGATAGTACTGGTTGGGGGGTGGTGGGGCCTAGAACAAAGGAGGTATTTAGCAAATAGCTTTTCATTTTATCTGTACAAAAACTACTCTATACAAGAGTAGTTTTTGTTATACTTAAACAATGAAGAAATTCTTGTCTTTCCTGTTTGTGTTTAATTTATTTTTTATTAGCCC